>JAJFGP010000127.1 GCA_021776055.1 Kiloniellaceae bacterium | reverse complement strand
TACGGTGCGCGGCGCCCTAGTCGCTGAAACGATCCGCGTCTACGGGGCGGTAACCGGCACCATCAAAGCCAATTCGGTGATCCTGGCTGCCTCCGCCAAGGTGGACGGCGATATCACCCATGGCTCCCTGTCCATGGAGGCAGGTGCCTCGCTGGCGGGCCAGATCAAGCGTCTTGAGCGGCCGGTCGGTGGCAGCGCCACCACTTCCGATACGCCGGCAACAAAGTCCTACGACGCTTAAGGCGCCAATCGACTTTCACACGACACCGGTCATCCCGGACGTTAGGCGAGCCCGAAAACCTATGGTTTTCGATGTGCAAGCCTTGCGATCCGGGATCCATCTGTCCGGCACTCAGGCAGACCCGGTATGACAGATTAAATGTCGGTCCAATCTAGGCCGCGTCGGACTCACGGGCGAGGATTTCAGCATAGGCTTGCGGATCGACATTGCCGCCTGACAGCACGACGGCGATTGTCTTGCCGCGTGCTTCGATGCGGCCCGCCAACACGGCGGCCAGGGCGACGGCGCCGCCCGGCTCGATAACCAGCTTCAAGGTGCGATAGGCGTACGCCATCGCCTCGGCTACCTCGGCGTCGCTGACCGCCAGGCCACCGGCAGCGTGGCGCTGATTGATGGCAAAGGTCAGATGCCCCGGCGTCGGTGACAGCAGGGCATCGCAGAACGATTTGCCGCCCTCGGTATTGCTGACCCGTTCGCCCCCGACCAGGGAGCGGCGGGTGTCGTCGAAACCCTCCGGCTCAACCGTATAGACGGCGGTGTTGGGGCTACGCTCGGCCATAGCCAGGGCACATCCGGCCGTCAAGCCGCCGCCACCGCAGCAGACCAGCAAGGCATCAAGCTGGGCGTCCAGCGCCGCCGCCTGATCGGCGATCTCCAGGCCACAGGTCCCTTGCCCGGCGATAACCCCGGCATCGTCAAAGGGCCTGACAATGGTCGCACCTCGGCGCTCGGCGATCTCCACCGCCAGGGCCTCGCGCGAGGTTGAACTGCGCTCATAGGGGATGACCTCGGCGCCATAGGCGCGCGTGTTGGCCAATTTCATGGCCGGTGCGTCGGCCGGCATGATGATGGTCGCCGGCAGGCCCAGCAGGGCCGCCGCCGCCGCGACCCCTTGCGCATGATTGCCGGAGGAAAAGGCAACGACCCCGGCAGCGCGCGCCGCATCCGGAATCTGGCTGATCCGGTTATAGGCGCCGCGAAACTTGAACGACCCCGTGCGCTGCAAGGTCTCCGCCTTGAGCAGGACGCGGCCGCCGACGCGGTCGTTAAGGGCCGGCGATTCGAGCAGCGGTGTGCGCACTGCCAAGCCGTGCAGGCGTTTGGCCGCGGCTTCGATCTCGGCGAATGCAGGCAAAGCGGTGGCGATGTCGTCAGGTGTCGATACGGGTGAGGAAGTCATCGATGGCGTGCTCCACTGCGGGCAGCTCGAAGGAGGGGACATGACCGACCCCCGGTACGGTCAACTGTAGCAGATCCGGCTTCTCCGTGGCCATGCGGGTGAACGTCTGTTCGCTGAGCACGTCCGAGAGGCCGCCGCGTAAAGCTAGCACGGGCAGGTTCAGCAGGGTCCGATAGAGCGGCCAGAGGTCCGGTGTATCCTCCGGCTTACGCAGTGCCTTAACTAGGGAAACATCCCAATCGAAATGCAGTTGGCCGTCGGCGCCCTGCCGGTAGGTGGCTTCGGTAAAGCGGCGCCAGGCGTCATCGTCGGCCAGCGCTAAAGTCGGCAGAGTTCGTTTCATTGTGGTGATCGCCGAGGGCCAGTCCGGTTGTGGCCGGTCCTGCCCGATATAGGCCATGATGCGGCGCGATCCTTCCGGATCCACCTCCGGCCCGACGTCGTTGAGAATGACCCCGGCCATTAGAGTTGGCGCCATGGCACCCAACGCCATGGCCATCAGACCGCCGTAGGAGACGCCGCAGACGACAACCGGGTGGGTATTACAGGCGGTTAGCACCTGAAAGATATCGTCGAGGATGACCTCGGGCCGGTAGTTTCGCCAATCCGGATCATGGGGCGATTCGCCACGCCCCCGGTAATCCAGGCAGAGAACCCACCGCCGTGCCGCCGCCCGGCTCGCCAACACATGGAAGTCCTTGGAGTTGCGCGTTAGGCCGGCAAGGCAAAGCAACGGCACGCCGTCCGCCAAGGGATCACCGTAGTCGCGCACATACAGGGAAAGGCCGTCGCGCGCGCCGATGCGCCGTTCCCGAAATCCCGGGTCGTGCACCACGTTACAGTCCTAGCAGGGGGGGCAACTCATTAAGCGATTCCATGGTCGCGGAAAGTTTTCCGGGTAGCCGCTCGGGTATTTTCCCGAACCGGTTCATCCAGGCAACGCGGAAGCCGAAGTGCGCGGCGCCGCTGGCATCCCAGGCATTGGTGGAGACGAAACAGATTCGTTCCGGTGTTGTCGAAAGGCGCTCAACAGCTATCTGGTAGACGCGCCGGTCCGGCTTGTAGATACCCACGTCCTCGACGGACAGTGCCTCATCGAGCAGGTCCGTCAAGCCGGCGGAGGCGACCGCGGCATCGAGCATCTTGGGTGCGCCGTTGGAGAGGATAGCCGTTTTCTTTCCGCCGGCCCGCAACCGCGTCAGGGCATCGGTGACGTCGGGATAGGCATCCAGGCTGAGGTATAGGTCCATCAATTGGGCATGCAGCCCCGAGTCCTCAACGCCGCTGGCGATAAGGGCATAGTCCAGGCCCTCGGATGTCACCTGCCAGAAATCCACGTGCGTATCCATGAGGCTTCGCAACCAGGTGTATTCAAGCTGCTTTTGCCGCCACAAGGCCGAGACCGCGTCGGCTTTGTCGCCCAGCGCCGCGCCGCCACGGCGCACGGCCGAGTGCACGTCGAAAAGCGTTCCGTAAGCGTCGAAAACGCACGCGTCGATATCGGCAAATGCCGGATTGCTCATGGTCACCTCCTGTCCTGACTAGACAGTTCAGACGCCGGAGACGTCAAAGGCAACAGGAAAGATATGTTCTTTCGTCCGGCGGGACCCAGGCGGTGGTGGGCACCGGCAGATTAGCGAACGGATCGACGGCGGTGCCCTTGATGCCGAGCTGCTGGCGATAGATGATCAGGCCCTCGATGATGCGCTGGACGTAGTTGCGGGTCTCGTCGAACGGGATGCTCTCAATCCAGTCGACGGGATCGACGTCCGGGCTACGCGGGTCGCCGAAGGTGCGCATCCATTTATTGGCTCGGCTGGGCCCGGCGTTATACGCCGCCAGGGCCAGGATGTAGGAGCCGTCATACTGATCCGTCAGTTGGGAAAGGTAGGCGCGGCCAATCCGCATGTTGTATGCGGGATCGGCACGCAGTTTCTTGCGGTCAAAACGCAACTTCAAGCGCCGCGCCACGTTTTTTGCGGTCCTTGGCAGAATTTGCATCAGCCCGTGGGCGCCCGCTCCGCTGAGGGCACCGGTGTAGAAAGCGCTCTCCTGGCGGACCACGGCCAGAACCAGTGCATGCTCCGGCGATGTACCCTCGGGCAGGGCCGGGAAGGGGAAAAGATGATCGAGGAGCAAAATACCGTCAGCCACCGCCGCCTTGGCGGTCCGCACCGCGAGGTCGGGTCGCTGTTGCCGCTGCGCCAACTCGGCCGCGAGGGTGTAGTCGGACTCGCTCAGCGAGATCGTCGACAGGCGGCTGAAGAAGCGTTTCTGCAAGGTGCTCTCACCCAACTCGCCAAGAACTCGGATGGCCTGCACCAGATCGCGTGCGGCGAACGTGGTGCGTGCGTTAGCGTTAGGCGTAGGTGTATCGGCAAAGATAACGTCCGGTGTCAGGCCAAGCCGACGATTAGCCAACTGCCCGTAGAATGTTGTCTTGAAATGACCGGCCGCCGCGTACCACATGCCGGCCTTCGTTAGCCACTGACCGCCCGGATTGCGTGCCTCCATAGTGACAGCCGCTTCGCCGGCCCAATAGGCCGCGCGCGCCTGGCTAATGGGTGAGTTCACGGCGTCGTGCAAGCGCTCGAAGTGTTCGTATGCCCAATCGGCCTGGTCGAGAAAACGTAGGGCAATCCAGCCGGCCAACCATTCGGCCTCGGCAAAGTCAACGCCGGTTGCCAGCCCGTGAGCGCTGGCGATGCGGTAGGCGGCCGATACATCCCCTTTTACCAGGGCCTGCCGTGCGGTCCAGTGACGCAGCGGCCACCAGAGCTCCGGTCGCGGCGCATCCGGGTTCGGCGGGTCCAACAGCTCGATGACACCCGCATAGCGGCCTCTGCGCTGGCGCCAGCGGGCGCGCTCGAAAAGCAGGCCGGGATCGTCGGCTAATTCTTTCGGCACCCGCTTTATGGCGCTATCGACACCGCCGCGACTTCGGGCAAGCGCCAGCCGTGCCTGGGCCAAGGCGGGATAGCCGCCGCCCAGGCGCCGGGCCTGCCGTTTTGACGCCGAGAATTTGCGGTCCCAAAGCAACCGATCCAGGCGGGCAAGCTCATCCTCGCGACTCAAGACCTTGCGGAAAAGGCCGCGGAAATAGCGTTCGTCGGATCTGGTGAAGTTCCCTTCGATCCAAGTGCGGCGCAAAAGCACGGCCGCGGCCTCCTTGTCACCGGCATCCATCAAGGCCTCGGCATAACGGATGGCGCCCGCAACGGTGATCGGCGGCCGTGCCTTGAACCAAGCCAGCACTGCCTCAGGTTGCATATCCGTCGGCAACGACGTTTCGGCTCGTTGCCTCAGGGCCACTTGGCCAGGCCAGTCCGGGTTGTTGGCGATGAAGGTGGCGACGTCGGCGAAGGCACCGCGGTTGCCGGGGTCGGTCAGCTTGAGCCAAGTAACAATCTTAGCCAGCAGCGGGTTCTGGGCTTTGCGCAGAGACTTCTGGGCGCTCGTGAACCTCTTGCGCTTGGCCTGCTTGAAGGCTGCGCGGCCGGCCTTGACGTCCGCGGGCGACAGAATCGGCTCTTCCGCTGTCGCGGCCCCCGCCACTACTGCCCCCGGCGCGTCGATCGCCCAGGCTGGGCTTACGGGCACGGGTGTCAGCGCCAGGACGGCGAGCAAAAAGCCTATGTAGAGCGCCTTTGCCACGCTGAAAAACGGTCTCCAAAACTGGTGGGATTATGCGGTTGGCGAACGGTAGCAGGGGAACGTTTAGAATAAATTTACGATTTTGGCGGCAGTGAGGCAGATAGCCCTCGCTTGGGGGCATGCTTGCCGCCCGGCGGCGCAGCCGCTAAGTTTTGAGCGGCGGACCCGGAGTCCGCTTTGAGATCAACCAATTCAACCGGGGAATAGCCATGTCTGGCCCCATGTTCAGAGGGTCTCTACCAGCCCTCATCACGCCCTTCGCCAACGGCCATGTGGACGAGCCGGCTTTTCAGCGTTTCGTCGACTGGCAGATTGAGCAGGGGAGCCATGGTGTCGTGCCCTGCGGTACGACCGGGGAATCTCCCACGCTTTCGCCCGACGAGCATATGCGGGTGGTCGAGCTGTGCGTCGAGGCGGCGCGCGGCCGAGTGCCGGTGATTGCCGGAACCGGCTCCAACTCGACGGCGGAAGCGGTTGCTTTCACCGAGCATGCCAAGAAGGCCGGGGCAAATGCCGCGCTGGTTGTGACGCCTTACTACAACAAGCCAAATCAGGAGGGCCTCTACCAGCACTTTAAGGCCATCAATGATGCGGTCGAGATTCCCATCCTTATTTACAACATTCCCGGCCGCAGCATCGTGGACATGAGTGTCGAGACCATGGCGCGTTTGGCCAAGCTGCCGAACATCGTTGGGGTCAAGGACGCCACCAACGATCTGGCGCGGCCACCGAAGACGCGAGCGGCATGCGGCGAATCCTTCACGCAACTAAGCGGTGAAGACGGAACCATGCTGCCGTTCCTGGCCCAAGGCGGGTACGGCTGCATCTCGGTGACCGCTAACGTGGCGCCACGGCAGTGCGCCGATCTACAAGAGGCGTGGCAGCGCGGTGACGTGGAAACCGCCAGCCGGATCAACGATCGCTTGATGCCCTTGCATCAGGCCCTGTTCGTCGAACCAAGCCCGGCGCCGGTGAAATTCGCGGCCAGCCTGTTGGGCCTGTGCGAAAACCGGGTGCGGTTGCCCATGATCTGCGTGCAGCCGGAGACCGAGACGACGGTGCGCGAGGCGATGATCCACGCCGGCCTGCTCAACTAGAGCATGACCTTCCCAAATGGTTGACGATGCGCGGCGGGTGATCGCGCAGAACCGCA
>JAJFGP010000126.1 GCA_021776055.1 Kiloniellaceae bacterium | reverse complement strand
AATTATGGACATGGCTGTTGATCTCCCCTTTGATCATGATTATCGCAGCAGAAACACTTATCCGCTGTCGCGTAAAAATCTAAAATAAAGGATATTGTATAATATAAGGGACGTCAAGAATCGTATCGGAAGCTCGCCACTATCAGATTCTTGAGACGGGCCACAGAGTTTGCAGAGATCAACAGGCCCGACAGCTTGTTCAGACACCCTTTTCTAAGTGTCATTGCGACGCAACGCGGCCGCGTGTCATATCTTTCACATGCAATTGGTCGGGCCAAATTGGATCGGCTATGCTGTCGTTTGGAATAGCCCTTGCTGATATCGTTGGTTGCGAGCCCCCGGAACCAAAATAAGCCCGCTAACTCTATGAGTTAGCGGGCTCTTCGATTCTTATCTATTTGCTCAATTTTAGGCCCGAGTACCATGTGGGTACCAGTAAGGATCAAGCATCAGCCAAGACTGTTGGCCAAGCTCAACACTCCAGCTGGGTTGGCGCACAAGCAGGTTTCTAGCAAAACTAGGCATGATTTTACGAACACTGTCAGAACTCACCTGTTTTGAATTGCATGGAAGGCAAGGCCGGGACCGCAACACTTACTTGAGTGCACCACCACCATTTGTTAGCTTGTGGCCATAAATTGGCCAATCAATAAACTTAAAGGGAGCTCCGTATCGTCATGAAAAGACGTGATTTCATCAAGAAAGCCGGTGTGACCGGCACGGTGGGTGCGGTCGCCGCTTCCACCCTTGCGGCACCGGCCATCGCGCAAGAACGGATCGACATGGTCATTGTTTCTACGTGGCCGCGCGATTTTCCGGGCCTCGGCACGGGTGCCCAACGTCTGGCGCAGCGCATCTCCGACATGACCGATGGCCGTATCGCGGTGCAATATTTCGCCGCCAAGGAACGGGTCGGTGCCTTCGACTCCTTCGACGAAGTGGCGTCCGGCAACGCGCAGGCCTATCACGCCGCCGATTACTACTGGAAGGGCAAGCACCCGGGTTGGGCCTATTTCACTTCCGTTCCCTTCGGTCTGACCTATACGGAAATCAACGCCTGGATCCGCTTCGGCGGCGGCCAAGCGCTTTGGGACGAACTGGCCGGCGAATTCGGCCTCAAGAGCGTCATGGCTGGCAACACCGGCGTGCAGATGGGCGGCTGGTTCAACAAGGAAATCAACACCGCCGACGATTTCAAGGGCCTGAAGATGCGCATCCCCGGCCTCGGCGGAGACGTCTTGGCCAAGCTCGGCGCCTCCCCGGTGTCGCTGCCCGGTGGCCAGATCTATGAGAACCTGGTCTCCGGCGCCCTCGACGCCACCGAATGGGTGGGACCGTGGAACGACAGTTTCATGAAATTCTATGAAGCCGCCAAGTACTACTACTATCCGGGCATGCACGAGCCAGGTCCTGTATTGGCGCTGGGCATGAACGCGTCCTGGTGGGGCAAACTCTCCAAGACCGATCAGACAATCATCGAGGCCGCCGCGGCCATGGAAAACGATGTGATGATGGCCGAATACATGGCCAAGAGTGGCGAATCGTTGGTCAAGCTGATCAACGATCAGGGCGTCAAACTGCGCAAGTTCAACGATGATGTCTACGACAGCTTTGGCGAAGCCGCCGACGAGGTCTTCGAGGGCGTGCGCAACCATAGCCCCCTGGCAGCCAAGATCCACGAGAACTTCCTCGCCGCCCGCGCCGATTTGGGCGCCTGGTCCAAGATCTCGGACCAGGCCTACGTCGCGCAGCGCAACCGTGTTCTCGGCCTCTAAGACCGGGACGGTTCTGACCTAAAAGAAAGCGGGGCTTCCCTTTCGGGGGCCTCGCTTTCCACTTTTGGCAGACTGGAGCGACCACGGGTGCAAGAGCCGACCGACCGCCCCCATCTGGTGCATAAGGCTTCGTTTGAAGGCGAAGTCGAAGAAATTGCGCGGACGCTACAGAAAGATTCTCCGGAGGGAAGCCGGGCGGAACACTATGCCACCGGGCTAGTGTTGCGAGTCTTCGCCCTTTCCATGGTAGCGCTCAGTTTTTTGTTCCTGTTCAACGCCCTTCTTAGTTTTTGGCAAGGCTGGCCAGGGGTATCTGCCCTGTTCGGTCATCTGGGTTGGCTGGGGCAGGAAGCACCGGCGAAGCCTTTGGTCAGCGGCGCGGTGACACTGGGTTGGATCCAACTTGCCCTTTACGCCGCCGCTCTGGCGGTGGTCGTCGCCTTCGTTCTTAAAACGCCTCGCCGCACCTTACATGAGGATTCAGAAACCCTATTCGCGCTCACCGGATACATTATCCGCTGGGCGTTTTTTTCGGTTCTGTTAGTAGGCTTGGCGGACATGGCCATATCCTTCCTCCGGGTCGAGGGGATGCTCCACTACATACTGGGCGAGGACATCGCCCAGGATATGGGCCGGCCTAGCTTCCGGGGCCAATTCGTGCATTACCCGATCATGGTGGTGTCGCTTGTCATCGCCTGGTTCTCTCGCACCCTGGGTTTCACCTGGCTGGCGCTGCTCATCATCGCCGCCGAGATACAGATCGTCATTGCCCGCTTTGTCTTTTCTTACGAGCAGGCTTTCATGGGCGATCTGGTGCGTTTCTGGTACGGCGCCCTGTTTCTCTTCGCCAGCCCTTACACCCTGATCAAGGAAGGCCACGTGCGGGTCGATATCCTGTACGCCAACTTCACCGAGCGAGGTAAGGCTTGGACCAACACCCTGGGTTGCCTGTTCCTGGGCTTGCCCTTGTGCTGGATTATCCTCACCCGGGGCATGTGGGGCCGGTCCCACGTGATTACCGGGCCGCTTCTCAATTTTGAAGTCACCCAGTCCGGCTACGGCTTGTACGTCAAATACCTGCTGGCCGGTTTCCTGATGATTTTTGCGCTTGGCATGTTGATCCAGTTCATGGGTTACCTGTTGGGTAACGCTGCCGTGCTGCTGCGCGAGCCGGGGCACCACCCTGACACCACCGAGCACCCGGCGGTCTAGAGACAAGCATGGAAATCGTCTTTCTGATCGTCCTTATCCTGACCATGGTACTGGCGCTGGGCGGCGGTTTTCCGGTGGCCTTCGCCTTGCCCGGTTCGGCCATTCTAACCATCACGCTGGCCGCCATCTCCGGCTTGTTGTTCGAAGGCGACTCGGCGGCCTACTTCGCGCATGGCGATCCTCTCCAATGGCTGACCGCCGGCGTCACCAACTTCCGCGGGATCTATTGGGAAGCTGAACGGGATACGCTGATCGCCGTGCCGCTGTTCATCTTCATGGGCATCATGCTGGAACGGTCCAAGATTGCCGAGGACCTGCTGATCACCATGGCCCAGCTTTTCGGTCCCATCCCCGGCGGCCTGGGGATTTCCGTGGTGGTGGTGGGGGCGCTGCTGGCGGCGACCACGGGCATTGTCGGCGCCACGGTTATCGCCATGGGCCTGATCTCGCTGCCGGTGATGCTACGCGCCAATTATTCCCATTCTCTGGCGACGGGCACCATCAACGCTTCGGGCACGTTGGGGCAGATCATTCCACCGTCCATTGTGCTGATCATCTTGGCCGATCAGCTTTCCAACGCCACCGACCAGGCTAGTTCCATTCGCACCGCGGACTACAAGTCGGGGACAGGCTTGACGTCCCTGCCATCGGAATTCGACCTGACCTCGACCAGCGCCGGCGACATGTTCCTAGGCGCCTTCCTGCCTGGGCTCGTGCTAGTCGGGTTGTACATAGTTTATATTCTGGTCTTGGCTTTTTTCCGCCCCCGCCTGGCGCCTCCAGCCCCTCATGAAGGCAAGTTCGATAGACAGTTCTGGTGGCAAGTGTTCATCGTTCTGGTGCCACCCCTAGCGCTGATCTTCACCGTGCTGGGCTCCATCGTCATGGGCGTCGCAACGGTCAACCAGGCCGGGGCCCTGGGGGCGGCCGGCGCCCTGGTTATGGCCAGCTACCGGTTGGCGGGTAACCGCAAGGGCACCTATCATCCGGCAATCCTGGCCATAGTCTCCATCGCGGCCCTGGTGGCCGTGCTCTCCATCTTCGACGTCAACGTCAAGAATATCCAGGGGGGGATGGCATGGGTCGGCATCCTGTTGGCTGCTACCGCATCGGCAGCTTTTCTGGGGTCCCTGGTGTGGAGCGGTTGGCGGGCCTACAAGATTGACGAAACCCTGCAGGGCGTGATGGTGGAAACTGCCAAGACTACGTCCTTGGTGTTTGTCATCCTCATCGGCGCCACCATGTTGACCGCCGCCTTCCGCTCCTTCGGCGGCGAAGAATTGGTCAAGGATTTTCTGACCGGCCTGCCCGGCGGCTTCGTGACCAAGTTCGTCGTCGTCATGGCGGTGATCTTCGTCTTGGGCTTTTTTCTGGATTTCATCGAGATCGCCGTGGTGGTCGTACCCATCGTTGCCCCCATCCTGCTGGCCGATCCGACCGCTAACGTCACCGCCGTGTGGTTGGGTGTGATGATCGGCGTCAACATGCAGACCTCGTTCCTGACACCGCCCTTCGGTTTTGCCCTTTTCTACCTGCGCGCCGTAGCACCACCCAAAGTCAAAACCTTGGAAATGTACAAGGGCGTAGTGCCGTTCATCGCGTTGCAGTTGATCGGGCTGGTGATTGTCGGCTTTTCGCCGTCGCTGGTGAATTATCTTCCCAACCGGGTTTACCTGACGTCTGAAACCGCTCCGCCACCCAAGAACCCCCGGCTACAGGCATGTGTGGATGAGTACCTGTTCGGTGTTTATGACCGGGACGGCAGTGTCATCAAAACCAGTATTGCGGATGTCAGGGCCCTGCCGCTTGGCGGGCTGCCGGAGGAATATCAACAATCCCTGGTCGCCGGATTCAAGAAAGCGGAAACTACCTTTGACCTAGTCGAAAAAGTTCGGGCCGCCGAGGCCGCCGTCGCCGCCCACGTGCCCGGCTTCGCGCCGTTACACGCCCAGGTGCGGGACATCCGGGTTGAAACCGAGGCCATCAACCGCGAGCTCAAGCAGCTGGGCAAGGAAAAAGCCGACATGGCCAGGTACGATACCGGCGATGCCGATGAGATTCGCCAGCTAGAGGCCCAGATGCAAGACCTGGCCAGCCGGGTCAAGGAAATTCAGGCCAGCACGCCGCCCGCTTGGGACGCCGCCCACAAGGAATATGTCGAACTGGCCAAGGACGAGACCATGGCCCGGCGCATCTATCACCGCAACGTCGATGACGCATACGAGCCAGTTCAAGAGGTGCGAGCGCTCATTGCCGAGGCCGATGCCCTGGTTGCCCTGGAGGGTGACTTCATGAAACTGAAAGGGGTAATTGCTACGGCGCCCGCCGACGAGGCGATGGAGACGATCAAGGCCGTAAGCAGTGCCTTGGGTGACGGCACCAGCAAAATCAAATCAAAGCTGAGCAAGGCTCGCAGAGCGATGAAGGGCGACAACCCCAAACGGGACAAGGCGGCCAAGGAACTGGCGGCGGCGATGAAGCTTTTCACCGCTGAAGTCGCCTGGCGCCAGGCGGCGGCGAAAAAGCTGGGGACCGGGCTCGCGGCCTATGACGCCGCCATTGGCCAGTCCATCGGGTTGCGCTTGCAGGACCGGCTGACTACGGAGCAGGCCAAGGAAGTCGCGACCTGCCTATCCATCCACCGGGACATCTCGCTGAACTTCTAAGAGATCGTCGTTGCCGGCTCGATTGCCGGTAGGGTGGAGAAGCCAGGTGAACGCGCCGGTCGCTAAGAGAGCGCCGAGGATTTGGGCAACTATGAAAGCCGGGACGTGCGTTGGATCAATGCCTGAGAAGGTATCGGTAAGTGAGCGGGCGATCGTGACGGCTGGGTTGGCAAAGGAGGTCGAGGCCGTGAACCAGTAGCCGGCGGTGATGAAAAGTCCGACAGCGAAGGGCACGGCGTCGGGACGCCAACGCAACGTCCCTAGGATCGTGGCGACCAGGCCGAAGGTAGCGACCATCTCCGAGACCCACTGGGAGGGCCCGGTCCGGCCATGGGTCGAGACCTGGTAGAGCGCTTCCTCGAACATGAAATGAGCAATTAAGACGCCGGCGATACCGCCCACGACTTGTGCCGTGACGTATAGCATCGCGTCTCGCGGCCCTATTTCGCGGCGCGTTGCGAAGGCCAACGTGAGGGCCGGACCAGAATGGCGCCGGTCGGAAGGGTGTTGCCCAACAGAGCGAGCGCGACATTTCCACCGGCCAGCCGCTCACCCATGATCCCCGAGCCGACCGCCGCCGCCAAAAATGCCGTGCCGATGGATCAACGTCTTATTCATTGGCTTCCATCTAGGCCCAGTCCTTTCACCTTGCCATAAATCGGGTGCGCCACCTGTTGACGAACCTCTTCAGAGTAATTATATCGTACATCGTCGAAAGACGATAAAGGAAAGTCTTATGCGCGCGCAACAAGTCCCCGTCAAAGAGCCGAGAGGCGTACTTGAATCGCCTGAACATATTACCATCGCGGCGCTGGCCAAGGCGCTCGGGCACCCGGCGCGGATCGGTATCGTATCGATGCTCCATGAGCGGCAGTCCTGCATCGGCTGCGACATCGTGGATGAGATCGGGTTGGCGCAATCCACGGTCTCCGAGCATCTTCGCATCCTCAAGGCAGCGGGCATCATCACGGGAGAAATCGAGCGACCTCGGGTCTGCTATTCGCTGAACACCATGGCTCTCGAACCGCTGCGCCAATTCCTGAACAGGTTGGCCGACGGGCCCGGTGGCGACGAACGGATCGAATGAAGGTCTCAGGTAATGTCGATATTCGAACGATATCTCACCCTTTGGGTCGCGCTTTGCATCGTGGCCGGAGTGGCGCTCGGCCACTTCCTCCCGGGCGTGTTTCACACGATCGGCTCGGCCGAGGTTGCACAGGTCAACCTGCCGGTCGCCGTGTTGATCTGGCTGATGATTATCCCGATGCTGGTCAGGATCGACTTTGCCGCGCTCGGGCAGGTCAAGGAACATTGGCGCGGTGTTGGCGTGACCCTGTTCATCAACTGGGCGGTCAAGCCGTTCTCAATGGCGGCGCTCGGTTGGCTGTTCATCGGATATCTCTTTGCGCCCTATCTACCCGCCGATCAGATCACGTCCTACATTGCCGGCCTCATCATCCTCGCCGCCGCGCCATGCACCGCCATGGTGTTCGTGTGGAGCAATCTGTCGGACGGCGAGCCGCATTTCACGCTGAGCCAAGTGGCCGTGAACGATGCGATCATGGTCTTTGCCTTTGCCCCGATCGTGGGCCTTCTCCTGGGCCTGTCGGCGATCACGGTGCCGTGGGAGACCTTGTTTCTTTCGGTCGTGCTCTACATTGTCGTGCCGACAATCATCGCCCAGATCTTGCGTCGATGGCTGATCGCGAACGGCGGGCTTCCGACCGTGGAGGCGGCGTTGAAGCGGCTTGGCCCCGTGTCGCTGGTCGCACTTCTGACCACGCTGGTCCTACTGTTCGGTTTTCAGGGCGAGCAGATCGTCGCGCAGCCCCTGGTGATAGCGCTCTTGGCGGTACCGATCCTGATTCAGGTCTACTTCAATTCCGGCCTTGCATATCTGTTGAACCGGACCTTCGGGGTGGCGCATTGCGTGGCCGCGCCCTCGGCCCTGATTGGGGCGAGCAATTTCTTCGAGCTTGCCGTTGCCACGGCCATCGTCTTGTTCGGCTTCGAGTCCGGGGCGGCGCTGGCCACCGTCGTTGGCGTGCTCGTCGAAGTGCCCGTCATGCTGTCGGTGGTCCGGATCGTAAACGCAAGCAAAGGCTGGTACGAGAGCGGTACAGCAGTGCGGCGACGCGTTGCGCGGTCGGCAGCGGAATGACGACATAAACGGAAAACTCCAACGATGCGAAGCATCCTGTTTCTTTGCGTCGCCAACTCCGCCCGAAGGGCAGTGTCATCTATGGACGCCCCTCTGATTGCAAGTGGTTTTGATGATTAGAGGGGCGTCCATAGATGACAACGCCGTCGCGGCAAATCGAAGTCATTCATTGCCATTTCAGGCGTCTTCCTTGGCCGTATCGACCAGGGTCTTGCTGATCTCGTCCAGACGCCGTTGCAGGCTAAGCTTGTCGAGCGAGCGCACCGGCAGGTTCGCGAAAATACCGATCTGGGTATTCAACATCTTATACGTGTCGGTGAAGGCGGCACGCCTGACGGCCTCGTTTCCGGTCGCAGCCGCGGGATCGGGAAGACCCCAGTGCGCCGTCATGGGTTGCCCCGGCCATACCGGGCAGGCCTCGGTAGCGGCGCTATCGCAGAGTGTGAACACGAAGTCGAGTGGGGCGCCGCCGAGACCGGAGATCTCATCCCAACTTTTCGACCGCAGACCGGCGATCGGATGGTTCATCTTTGCAAGAAGATCGAGCGCGAAGGGATGCACCTCGCCCTTGGGTTGGCTGCCGGCGCTATAGGCCTTGAATTTACCGGCCCCAAGGCGATTTAAGATCGCCTCGGCCAAGATGCTGCGCGCCGAATTTCCGGTGCAAAGAAATAGAACGCTAAATAATTTGTCCGGCATGGCTTCCTTTCTCTATCAGGCGCAAACCAATGCATCGAGCAACGGCCGGCAGGTTTCGGGACGCCCCCGGCAGCAATCCTCCATGAGATACGCGAGAAGGCCGCGCATCCCGTCGAGGTCGGCGAAGTACCGTATGCTGCGACCTTCGCGCGCGCTTCGGACCAGCCCGGCGCGGGCGAGCACCCCCAGATTGGTCGACAACGTGTTTTGACGCACATGAAGCCGCTCGGCGACCTCACCAACGCAGAGGCCTCCTGGACCGGCTTTTACGAGCAGGCGGAACACGTCTAGGCGGGTTTCCTGGGAGAGCGCCGAGAGCGCTTTGAGTGCATATTTTTTATCCATATATCATGATATTTAGATATAAATCGACTGTCAAGGCCATGGCATGACAGTTCCGAGAAGCCCCAACGAAGAAAATGCCGAGAATGAGGATGGGGTGCTGTCGATACCGCGCCAGCAATAAAAGGCATGAGAAAATTCTTCAAAACAGTCATGATTGATACCCGAATTCCGGCTCGCTGCTTAGCAATAAATGGTTCTTGCTTGATGTCTGACGGTCGTGACGAGCCCCTGTTGTCGGTTTCATCGATCACCAAGCGGTTTGGCGAACTGACCGCAAATGACGATATTCATTTTGAAATCGATCGAGGAGAAATCCACGCGCTACTCGGCGAAAACGGTGCGGGCAAGTCGACTCTGGTGAAAATTCTCTATGGCGCCTTGCAACCGGATAGTGGCCAAATTCGATGGCAGGGAAGGCCGGTCTCAGTTTCCAATCCGGCCATAGCCCGCCGGCTGGGCATAGGGATGGTTTTCCAACATTTCTCGTTGTTCGACGCCTTGACGATTACCGAAAATATTGCCCTTGCCTTGCCCAAACGCCCGCGGCTTCAGGTTTTGGCGCGGGATATTGCGAGGGTTTCGGAAGAGTACGGATTGCCGTTGAATCCCATGGCCCAAATACACGATTTATCCGTTGGGCAGAGGCAGAGGGTCGAGATCGTCAGATGCCTTCTTCAAGACCCGCACCTCATCATCATGGATGAACCGACGTCGGTTCTGACTCCGCAAGAAGCGGATGATCTTTTCGTCACCCTCAGGCGCCTTTCCGCTGAAGGTCGCTCGATCCTGTACATTTCGCATCGGCTTCGGGAGGTCAAAGAGCTTTGCAGTCACGTGACAATATTGCGCCACGGTAAACTGATTTCCACCTGCGACCCACAGAAGGAGACGTCCGAGAGCCTTGCGCGACTGATGGTTGGCAGCGAAATCAGGGATGTTCGGACATCGGCTGCGACTATTGCCGAGAAAAGAGTCCTACTGTCGGTCCGGGGCTTGTCGCTTTCTGCCGGTGACCAGTTTGACGTCACCTTGCGGGATATTTCCTTCGATGTTTGCGCCGGCGAGGTCTGCGCAATTGCCGGGATTGCCGGCAATGGTCAAAGCGAGTTGTTTGATGCACTAAGCGGCGAGCGAACTGTCGAAAATAACCGCATTTACATCGACGGAAATGATGCCGGCGCAAAAGGCATCAATGAGCGGCGCAAAATTGGCGCGGCCTTCGTTGCCGAGGAACGGCTCGGTCACGGCACTGCGCCTCAGGAAACGTTGTCTCTCAACGTACTTCTGACGCAGGCACGGATGAACGGCAATGGTATCCGGGGACCGTTCATAGACTATGGCGAGGCTGTCGAGGCCAAAGACCGAATCTGTACAAGTTTCGACGTCCGAAAATCATCTGCTGACCCCCGAGCCTACGAACTTTCTGGGGGCAATCTGCAAAAGTTTGTCGTCGGTCGGGAATTCAACCGTGCGCCGAAATTGCTGATTGTCAATCAACCGACCTGGGGCGTGGATGCGGGCGCATCGGCTCATATTCGGCAATCGCTTATCGATCTTGCCCGCTCGGGTGCCGCCGTCGTCGTCATCAGCCAGGATTTGGATGAGATTTTCGAGATTGCCGATCGCGTTGCTGTGCTGTCTCGGGGCAAGCTGACGCCTTTTACATCAAGCCGTGAAACAAGTCGTGAAACGCTGGGGCTTCTACTCGGGGGTGCGCGCGAGGGGGAGGCAGCAAGTGCGGCTTGAGTTGGTAAAGAGGGGTACCGAGGCGACGTTTCTGGTTTTCGCGTCGCCCTTTATCGCTATCGCTATTACCGTTTTCGTGGGCGCAATTTTCTTTGCGGCAATTGGAGTGGACCCGGGCCGCGGAGTCTATGTGTTTTTCATAGAACCCATTTCGGCCTGGTGGTCTATCGAGCAGCTTCTCGCCAAGGCAACGCCGCTGATCCTTATTGGCGCTGGTTTGTCTCTTTGCTTTTTGTCGAACAATTGGAATATCGGTGCCGAGGGCCAGTTCATCGCCGGCGCTTTGGCCGGTTCCATTCTGCCGGTTGTCTTCTATCAATTCGAAGGTCCGCTGGTTCTGCCCCTGATGCTTGTCATGGGTTTTGCCGGCGGTGCTTTCTACGGGTTAGTTCCAGCGGCATTGAAAACTCGCTTCGGTGCTAGCGAGATTCTGACAAGCCTTATGTTGGTTTATATAGCCCAGCTGTTCTTGGATTGGATGGTGCGGGGGCCGTGGCGCGACCCGGCCAGCTTTGGGTTTCCTAAAACGCGCACATTCAACGACGCCGCTGTGGTTCCCACTGTCGGCCCATTCGATATCCACGCGGGACTCCTCGTTGCATTGGTTGTTTCTTTTATTCTGTTCGTCTTTTTGAAGCGAACCCTGAAAGGTTTTGAAGTCCGTATCTCCGGGACGGCGCCCAGGGCGGCGACTTTTGCCGGTGTAAGCAATCGGAACATGGTCATGTTTGTATTTGCCATTTCCGGCGGCCTTGCCGGTTTGGCCGGTGTTATTGAAGTGGCGGGCGTGGCAAAGAAACTCCAGCCCGTGATATCCCCAGGATACGGCTTTGCGGCGATCATCGTCGCGTTTCTCGGCCGGCTTAACCCGTTGGGCGTGGTGTTCGCCGCCTTGCTGCTCGCGCTCACCTATCTTGGTGGCGAGGCGGCGCAATTGGAACTCAATATAACCGACAAAGTCACCCGGGTGATTCAGGGAGTGGTGCTTTTCGCGATCCTCGCCTGCGATACGTTCATCCTGCACCGCGTCAGATTGATAAGACGGGGAAAGTGAGACATGGAGCTCTTTGAGGCATTCGTTCTCACGGTGATCACCGCCGCGACTCCCTTGCTCCTGGCAGCCACGGGGGAGTTGGTCACAGAGCGTGCCGGCGTGCTCAATCTCGGTGTCGAGGGAATGATGCTGGTCGGTGCCGTCAGTGCGTTCGCGGTGGCCGTGACGACCGGATCGCCAATTTTGGGTATCTTGGCGGCGATGGTTGCCGGCGTGTCAATGGCGGCGATATTCGCCTTCTTCGCCTTGTTCCTTGTTACAAATCAAGTGGCCACGGGGCTTGCCCTGACACTTTTTGGACTTGGCGTTTCCGGAATGTTGGGGGCGTCGTTTGTTGGTGAGCCCGGTGTCAAACTCGCGGCAATCCATCTCCCGGGCCTTTCCGAACTTCCGCTGGTTGGCCGCATCTTGTTTGGCCAGGATCCCCTGGTCTACGGCTCCTTGATAATTCTCCTAGGTGTTTCCTTCCTGCTCAAGCGATCGCATGTCGGCTTGGTGGTCCGGGCGGTTGGCGACAATCACCATTCGGCCCATGCGCTGGGTTATAATGTGTTGATGATCCGGGTGGCTGCCGTCTTGTTTGGCGGCCTGTGCGCCGGCTTGGGTGGTGCCTATCTGTCCCTGGTCTATACGCCTCAATGGACCGAGGGCATGACCGCCGGGCGGGGTTGGATCGCGGTCGCCCTTGTTGTTTTTTCGTCATGGATTCCCGGACGCCTGCTGATCGGTGCCTATTTGTTTGGCGCGGTCACGCTGCTACAATTTCACCTTCAGGCTGTCGGAGTGCCAGTACCATCGCAATTTTTGTCCGCTCTGCCCTATGCCGCGACGGTTATTGTTCTGGTCGTCATATCGCGCAATCGACGCCTTTTGCGGACGCATACCCCAGCGATGTTGGGCTCAACATTCGTTCCTGACAAATGATCGCGAAGTCATACAATGAATAAGACAAGTGCAAAAAAGAGGGAGAGAACCATGAAAAAGTATCTTGTGGCGGCCTTGACGGCTTTTGGGCTGTCAATCACGCCTGCCGCTGCCGAGCAACTGAAGGTCGGCTTCATCTATGTTGGGCCGCAGAACGATGGTGGCTGGACACAGCGCCACGACATAGGCCGTCAGGCAATCGAGGCGGAATTCGGAGACAAGATCGAGACGGTTTTTATCGAAAGCGTTCCCGAGGCGGACAGCACCCGCGTCATCGAGCGTATGGCTCGAGGCGGCGCAAAGTTGATTTTTACGACCTCGTTTGGCTTCATGGATCCGACCCTTGAGGTGGCAAAGAAGTTTCCGGACGTGAAGTTCGAGCATGCAACCGGCTATAAGCGCACGGAGAATGTGTCCACCTACTCATCGCGTTTCTATGAGGGGCGCTACGTTATCGGGAAGATCGCCGGGAAAATGTCCAAGACCGGTGTTGCCGGCTACATCGCGTCGTATCCGATCCCAGAGGTCATTAGAGGCATCAACGCCTTCCTACTGGGCGCCCAATCCGTAAACCCCGACTTCAAGCTAAAGGTGGTTTGGGTCAACACCTGGTTTGATCCTGCTAAGGAGGCCGATGCGGCAAAAGCCCTATTCGATCAGGGTGTGGACATCATGACTCAACACACGGACAGCCCGGCCCCATTGCAGATTGCGCAGGAACGCGGATTGCACGGATTCGGCCAAGCTAACGATCAGATAAAGTTTGCGCCCGGCGCTCAATACACAGCCATTATCGACAACTGGAGCCCCTATTACATTGCCCGTACTAAAGCGGTTCTGGATGGCAACTGGGTCGCGACGGATACCTGGGGCGGCATGGACACTGGCATGGTCGAGATGGCACCGCTTACCAACCTTCCGGACGATGTGAAGGCGATGGCTGAAGAGACAATGCGCCTGATCAAGAGCAAGGAACTTCACCCCTTTACCGGACCGATTGCGAAGCAGGATGGGAGCGAAGTCGCGGCTGCCGGCGTGGTCATGGATGACGGGGCCCTTGCCGGAATGAACTTCTACGTTAAAGGCGTGGACGACAAGCTTCCGCAATAGATGCCAGTTTTCTCTTAACGCACGTATCGGAGCGGGGCGGTAACGCCCCGTTCCTTTTTTTCTAGATCTTTTGCCGCTCCCCGGATTCCGGCCCGCCAGCGGCTATAGCGCCGGCTACATAGGTGGCGCGGACGTTGCGGTCATCGCCCAGGGTCATCAGAACGAATAGCTCGTTCTCCAGATCGCCTTGAACGACCTCCATGCGGTGGGCCATGGCGGGCGTGGCGCGGGCGTCGAGCACGACCACATCCGCGTCGGTTCCTGGCGCCAGAGTACCGATCCGATCCTCCAGGCCGAGCACTCGCGCGTTGCCCAGGGTCGCCATATAGAAGGCCTGCCGGGCGGGCAGGCTTTGGCCTTGCAGTTGCAACACCTTGTAGGCCTCGCCCGCGGTGCGCAGCATGGAATAGCTGGTGCCGCCGCCCACATCGGTGGCCAGCCCGACGCGCAAGGGGAAGCGCGCATCGCGCGCCAATGCCAGATCGAATAGGCCGCTGCCGATGAACAAGTTGGACGTCGGGCAGAAAACCGCAACGGAACCGCTTTCGCTCAGCCGGGCGCGCTCCGCCTCCGCCAGGTGGATGCAATGGCCGAACAGCGAGCGCGGCCCCAGCAGGCCATAGCGGTCGTAGACGTCCACATAGTCGCGGCACCCGGGAAACGCCTTGCGTACCATGGCGATCTCGCCCGGATTCTCGCTCAGATGGGTTTGTAGCAGAACATCCGGATGCGCCCGCAACAACGCCCCGGCGGCCTCCAACTGCGCCTCCGTCGAGGTCAGGGCAAAACGCGGTGTGACTGCATAGTGCTGCCGTCCCTTGCCGTGCCAGCGGGCGATCAGCGCCTCGCTCTCGGTAAAGCCACGCTCCGCCGTATCGCGTAAGGCCACGGGTGCGTTGCGGTCCATCAGGACCTTGCCGGCCACCATGCGCATGTTGCGCCGCGCCGATTCGGTAAAGAAGGCCGCCACGGATTCTGGGTGCACCGTGCAATAGACCGCCGCCGTGGTGGTGCCGCTGCGGCACATCTCGTCCAGGAAGAAGCGGGCGATGCGGCCGGCATGCTCCGGCGCCGCGAACTTCTGTTCTTCCACGTAGGTGTAAGTTTCCAGCCAATCCAGAAGCTGGGCGCCATAGGACGCGATGACCTGGGTCTGCGGAAAATGGACGTGGGTATCGATGAGCCCGGCCATGACCAGCCCGTCCGGGTAGTGGTGCACCAATGCGTCGGGCGGCAGGGTAGGTAGCAACGCGCGGGCCTCGCCCACGGCGCTGATGCGTCCATCCGCCAGGACCAACAGGCCATCTTCGATGTATTGGTAACTGTCCGCCGCACCGGCCAGCGCCGGGTCGTCCTGAAAGTTAAGCAGGCGGCCGCGAATGGCCGCTGGCGTGCCTACCATGCCGGTGCGCCGGCAGCGATCCAGGTGGCCAACACCTGCCGCTCCGCCGCCTCAAGGCCGGTGATATTGCCGGGCGGCATGGCGTGCGTCGTGACGGCCTGCAGACCAATGGCTCGGGCTTGGCGATGAATTTGCGCCGGCGTCTCCAACAAAACACCTTTCGGCGCGGAGGTGACGCCGTCCCACACCGGTTCGGCCGCATGGCACACGCTACAGCGGGATTCGACAATTTCGCCGACCATCACCAGATCCACCCGTGATTCCTGCGCTTCGTCGACGGCTGGTGTGGCCGGCTGGGCGCTGAGCCAAACCACCGCCAGCATACCGGCGGCTGCGACGCCCCACGTCCACCAAGGGCTGGGCGCGCCTTTGTGCCGCTGGTTGAAGAAGTGACGGATGACGGCGCCGACGACCAAGACAATGGCCAGCATCAGCCAGCTCCAGCGGCTGGCGAAGGCGAGCGGCGTATGATTGCCGATCATGACGAAAATCACCGGCAAGGTCAGATAGTTGTTGTGCAATGAGCGTTGCTTTGCCGCGTGACCTAGAGCTGGATCCGGCGTCCGTCCGGCCACCAGGTCCGCCGCCACCTTGCGTTGATTGGGTATGATGACCAGGAACACGTTGGCTACCATCATCGTGCCGATCAGCGCACCCATCTGCATGAAGGCACCGCGACCGCTGAAGATTTGCGAATAAGCGAATGCGAGCCCCACCAGCACGACAAAGCCGGCCGCCGCCAGCGTCGTGTCGTTGCGGCCGAGGGGCGACCGGCAGAGCAAGTCGTAAACGATCCACCCAGCCGCCAGGCCGCCCAGACTTATCGCGATGGCCGCCCAGGGATCGAGGGCGAGAACGGCGCCGTCGATCAGATACAGAGAGGCGGCCCAATAATAGACGATGGTCATCAGGGCCATGCCGCTGAGCCAGGTGGTGTAGGCCTCCCACATGAACCAGGTCAGCTTGTCCGGCATACGGCTGGGCGCTACCAGGTATTTGACCATGTTGTAGAAGCCGCCCCCGTGCACCTGCCAAGCTTCGCCGTGGGCGCCTGTAGGCAGGTCGGGCCTCTGGCGCAAGCTGAGATCCAGGTGGATGAAATAGAACGAGCTGCCGATCCAGGCGATGCCGGCAATCACATGCAGCCAGCGGATGCCCAGGGCGGCCCAGTCCCAAACAATAGCCTCCATGCCCTGTCTCTTGCCTCCCTTGCGTGTGCGGCGCAGGCTAGCCTGGACGGCCGCGCCCGTGCAATGCGGCGCCGATCTGGGCGGCCGCGGCGTCCACGTTCTGCGCCGTCGTGCTCCGGCCCAAACCGAAGCGCAGGCTGCCATGGGCTTGCTCGGCTGTCAGGCCGATGGCGTGGAGCACATGCGACGGCCGACCCGATAAAGAAGAACACGCGGCCCCGGTGGAAACCGCCAGGCTCGGCAGGTCGAGCAGGAAATCGGCCGCATCCAATCCCGGCACGGTGATGTTCAGGCAGCCTGGCAGGACCGCCGTTTTCGGACTGTTGCGTTGTAGGCCGGGGCAAGCCTCCTGCAACGCGGCATACAGCCGGTCGCGCAGGGTGGCGATCCGTTTGGCATCGTCTTCGCGGCGCGCCAGGGTCTGTCGGCAGGCCTCGCCCAGGCCGGTACAGAGCGCCACGGGCACCGTCCCGGGCCGCACTCCGCCCTGCTGGCCGCCGCCGAAAATCAGCGGTTGGCAGGAAATGCCGTGACGCACGTATAGGGCGCCGATGCCGGCCGGTGCATAAAGTTTGTGGCCGGAGAGACTCAGGAGGTCGATTGCGGCGGGTCCCACGTCCAGCGTTTGAGTCGACAACGCCTGCGCCGCGTCCGTGTGGAAGATCGCGCCATGCGCTCGGCACAGCTTTCCGATCTCGGCCAGCGGCGGCACGGTGCCAATCTCGTTGTTGGCCGCCATGATCGAGACCAGCGCGCGGGTTCCCTCTAGCTCTCGCGTCAGCGCCGTGAGATCGATCTGGCCATCTCTGCTCACGGGCAGCACGGTGACGGTCACGCCGCGGCTGCGCAGAACCTCCGCCGGCTCCAGGACGCTCGGGTGCTCGATAGCCGAGACGATGACGCGATCGACCTCGGCGGCCAGGCCGAGAAGGGCGATGTTGTTCGCCTCCGTCGCGCCGGATGTAAGGACGATCTCCGCCGGCTGGGCGCCGATCAAGTTCGCA
Source organism: Kiloniellaceae bacterium (assembly GCA_021776055.1). GTDB lineage: Bacteria > Pseudomonadota > Alphaproteobacteria > Kiloniellales > J153 > JAJFGI01. Next base: position 13,823 of record JAJFGP010000126.1, on the reverse strand, counting down.
ATACTGGACCGGGTCTCGTCAACTACCGCCGCCGCCCGCCAGCCCGCGGTGTGTTCGCTATGCGGATTGCCGGCAGCCTCGGCCGCAAGCCACGGTAGCATGGCGGCGCGAACCTCGGGATCGAGGGGCGTGCCGGCGAGATGGTCCAGATAGATCAGCCGCCGGGCCCTCCGCCGCTCTCTAAACCGTCTCTTGCCATCGCTCGACCTGCGCGTTCGCGGCGACACCGGTGTCTTGGCGCAAAAGAACCCGCAAGATTTCCGTTGCCGCGAAAGCCGCAATGATCGGCGGCCGCTTGTCGACAACGCCCGTATCGCCAATGGGGCAGATCAGCCGGGCCAGCGCCGTGGCGTGCCCACCGCGCGCCGTGAACCAACGCTCGAACCGCCGCCGCTTGGTTTGCGAGCCGATCAGGCCGACGTAGGCAAAATCGTCTCTGCGCAAGGCGGCCTCGGTGATGGCGTAGTCGAGGGCGTGGCTGTGGGTGAGCACAACCACCGCGGCCCCGGGCCGGCAGCGGGCGATAAGGTCGAGGGCATCGCCCGTATCGGTTTCTACATTGTCCCATGTCAGGGCGGCCAGCGCCTCCGGCCGGCTATCGCACCAGAGAACGCGCAGAGGCAGGGGGGCCAAGGCCTGAACCAAGGCCCGGCCCACATGCCCGGCTCCGAAGACGGCAACCTGCGGCGCCCGTTGTCCTTCCTGTCGCTCCAAAGCCGCCAGCTCTTGCACCGCCATGTCATCGGCGCGGCGCAGGATCAAGACAACTCTACCGCCGCAACATTGGCCCACCGCGGGGCCCAAGGGCATGTCCAGCCGGTCCTCGGCGGTGTTCGTGGCGATCATTTCGCGTGCTCGCAACATCGCCTCGAACTCCAGACGCCCGCCGCCCACCGTGCCGGCAATCGCGTCGGCGGTTACAATCATGCGCGCCCCGGCCGCTTGCGGGGTTGAGCCGCGAGCCTCCGCCACCGTCACCACAATGGCTAGCTCGCCGGCGTGTACGCAACGTCTTGCCGTTACGGAAAGCGGCTCGCTCATGCTGCCGCATCCTCCGCCCGCAGGCGGTCGATGGTCTGCAATACCCGTTCCGGCGTCGCCGGCGGGTCCAGGCGCGGGCAGAGGCGATGCCCGGCTACGCTGGCCACCGCGTCGGAAAGCGCGTGCAAAACCGAAATCGCCAGCATCAATGGCGGCTCGCCCACCGCCTTGGAGCGATAGATGGTCTCTTCTGAATTGCGAACGCCGTGCACCATGCGGACATTGAAGACCCTTGGCCGGTCGCCACAGGCGGGAATTTTGTAGGTGCTGGGCGCGTGGGTGCGCAGATGCCCTTTGTCATCCCACCATAGTTCTTCGGTGGTCAGCCAGCCCATGCCTTGCACGAAGCCGCCCTCGATCTGACCCATATCGACGGCCGGATTCAGGGAATTGCCCACGTCGTGCAGGATGTCGACTCGCTCCACCTTATATTCGCCGGTCAGCGTATCCACGCACACTTCCGAGCAGGCCGCGCCGTAGGCAAAATAATGAAATGGCCGGCCGCGCCCCTTGGCCCGATCCCAATGGATTTTCGGTGTCTTGTAGAATCCGGTGGAAGAGAGAGAAATTCGCGCCATGTAGGCCCGGCCGATGAATTTGGCAAACGGCACGTCCTGCTGGCCGATACGGACCCGGCCAGGCAGAAAGGCGATCTGGTCCGGCGGTACGTCCCAGGCCTCGGCGGCAAAAGCGATCAGCCGGTTCTTGATGGTGCGCGCCGCTGCCTGTGCCGCCATGCCGTTGAGATCGGACCCCGCCGAGGCGGCGGTGGCCGAGGTGTTCGGCACCTTTCCAGTGGTGGTGGCGGTAATGCGCACCCGGTCTATATCGACCTGAAATTCCTCCGCCACCACTTGCGCCACCTTGACGTACAGGCCTTGGCCCATCTCGGTGCCGCCGTGATTGAGGTGGATGCTGCCGTCCCGGTAGATGTGCACCAGCGCCCCGGCTTGGTTGTAGTGCGTGGCGGTAAAGGCGATGCCGAACTTGACCGGGGTGAGGGCCAAACCGCGCTTGAGCACCCGCGACCGGCTGTTGTAGGCGTCGATCTCCTCGCGGCGCATCCAATAGTCGCTGCTTCCCTCCAGCGTCTCGATGATGTCGCGGGCGGTCGTTTCCTCCACCGCTTGGTGATAGGGCGTCAGGCTGCGTTCGCCGGGGCCATACAGATTGAGTTTGCGAATCTCTAGCGGGTCCTTGGTTGTCGCGAAGGCAATTTCCTCGATCAGCCGCTCGCCGCCGAGCATCCCCTGCGGCCCGCCGAAGCCGCGAAAGGCGGTGTTCGAAACGGTGTTTGTTTTAAGGGGTTGCGAGGCTAGGCGTACATGCGGATAGAAGTAACAGTTGTCCGCATGAAACAGGCTACGGTCGGTAACCGGCCCGGATAAATCCGACGACCAGCCGCAGCGCGCCGCATAGGTCATATCGACGCCCATGATGCGGCCGTCGTCGTCGAAGCCCACCGCGTAGTCCACCAGGAAATCGTGGCGCTTGCCGGTGATAATCATGTCGTCGTCCCGGTCGGGGCGCACTTTGGCTGCCCGGCCCGTCTTCTTGGCGACCAGCGCCGCCACCACGGCGAATAGGTTGCCTTGCGTTTCCTTGCCGCCGAAGGCGCCGCCCATGCGCCGCACCTCGACCGTCACCGCGTTCGCCGGCACGTCCAGAGTCTGGGCCACCATGATCTGGATTTCGCTCGGGTGTTGGGTGGAGGAATAGACCGTGACCTCGTCGTCCTCGCCGGGCAGGGCCAGGGCGATCTGACCTTCCAGATAGAAGTGGTCCTGGCCGCCGATCCGCATCTGTCCGGTTAGGCTCCGTGGCGCGGTGCCCATGGCCGCGTCGGCATCGCCGCGAACAAGCGTTAGCGGCTCGGTGACCATAGCGCCCGCGGGCTTGGCCGCCTCGATGGACAGGGCCGCCGCCAGCGGCTCGTACGTCACGTTTGCCAGGCGCGCGGCGCGCCGCGCTTGGTCGCGCGTGCGCGCCGCCACGGCGAAGATAGGCTGGCCGGCAAAGTGCACGGCGTCGGTGGCGAGGATTGGCTCGTCGTGGCGATGGGTCGGGCTAATATCGTTCTCGCCTGGAATGTCGGCGGCGGTGAAAACCGCCGCCACACCCTCGGCGGCACGTACCGGCGCCAAATCCAATGCGGCGATCCGGGCGTGCGCTTCGCTGCTGGTCCCGAAATAAACGTGCAACAAGCCCGGCGGCTCCGGCATGTCGTCGATATAGATCGCCCGGCCCGCGACGTGCTTGTGACCGCTGTCGTGCTGACGCGGTGTGCTCACCGCGCCGGTAATGGCCCCAGGCCGGTCAAGCATGGGCAATCTCCCGGTCGCCCACCAGGCGTGTCTCGGTGTTGGGATCGCTGGTCTCGATGAATAAGCGCAGCAATAGATTCTGTGCTGTCCGCAGGCGGTACTCGGCGCTGGCCCGCCAGTCGGTGATCGGTTGGAAATCCTGGGGCAGATCGACCATGGCGGCGCGCACCGTCGCTTCTGTCCAAGCAGCACCGGTCAGGCGCGCCTCCACGGCCCGAGCGCGCTTGGGCGTGGCCGCCATGCCGCCATAGGCGATGCGGGCCTCGGCCACGGTCTCTCCCTCAAGGCGCACGGCGAAAGCGCCCAGGACCGCGGAGATATCCTGGTCGAAGCGCTTGCTGATCTTATAGGCGCGAAAGCGGGTCCCTTGTGCCGGAACGGGCACGACGATTTTCTCCACAAATTCACCTGACTGGCGGTCTTGCTTGCCATAGTCGATGAAGAAATCCTCGATGGGCATAGCGCGCCGCTTAGCGCCGCAGCGCAGATGCAGGGTCGCCCCGGCGGCAATCAGCATGGGCGGCGAATCGCCGATGGGCGAGGCGTTGGCGACGTTGCCGCCGATGGTGCCCGCATTGCGAATGGGGACCGAGCCGAGCCGGCGGATAACTTCGCCCATGTCCGGGTAGTACCGCGCCAACGCGGCGGCGGCGTCCGTGTAGGTCACGGCGGCCCCGATCTCGAGTCCCTCGGCGGTTTCCGCCAGCCGGGCCAACGCCGGCACGCGGCCTACGTAGATAACCGTCGCCGGCCGGCGCATCTGTTTGGTCACCCACAGGCCCACGTCGGTGGAGCCGGCGACGATGGTGGCATCGGGATGAGCTAGAACCAGATCGGCCAAGGCCTCGACGGTGGCGGGGGCAAAGAAACGCCGCCTGTCCTTCTCCACCGATACGGTCTCGTCATCGGCCAGGGCGCGTAGCGCGGATATGGTTTCGGCTTCCCGCGCGGTGATCTCATCGGCACGCGGATCCAGGTCGTACATGCGCTTGGCCGCCCGCACGATGGGCGCGTAACCGGTGCACCGGCACAGGTTGCCGGCCAAGGCATCGTCGATGGCCGCATCGTCGGGTGCGTGATCCGTGTGCCGGGTCAAGGCGAAGAGCGACATGACGAAGCCGGGCGTGCAAAACCCGCATTGCGAGCCGTGGCAATCCACCATGGCCTGCTGTACGGGATGCAGACGGTCGTCCCGGCTGCTGAGATGCTCGACGGTGAGAAGCTGACAGCCATCGAGAGTGCCGACGAACTGAATGCACGCGTTGACCGCCTCATAGCGCAGGCCACCATCGACCAGCCGCACCCGCGTCACCGTACAGGCGCCGCAGTCGCCCTCGTTGCAGCCCTCCTTGGTACCGACCAATCCCTCGACTTGGCGAAGGTAGTCGAGGACCGTCATGGTCGGATCGACCGAGCGGAGAACGCGAGCCTCGGACCTTAAGAGAAAGCGGATCGCATTGCGCATGCCCGGGCCTCGCTTTCCTATCAACTGCCGCGATAGGTGGAATAGCCGTACGGGGAAATCAACAGCGGCACATGGTAGTGAGCGCCGGCCTCGGCGATGCCGAAGCGGACTGGGACCTGATCGAGGAACGCCGGTTCCATCAGCGCCGCCTGGGTGGCGCGGAAGTAATTCGCCACGTGGAAAACCAGCTCATAGACGCCGGGTTGCATGTCCTTGCCCACCAGCAGCGGCGCCGGGCACCGGCCATCCTGATCGGTGGTGGCCTCGGCCAGCTTCTCGCGGTCGGCGGCAGCCAGGCGAAAAAGCTCGATACGCACCCCCGCCGCCGGCTGCCCGCCGGCTGTATCCAGCACATGGGTGGTCAGTTTGCCGTCCTCGCCTGATGTCTTCGCGCCCATGATAATTTCCTTCCGGATGCCGCCCCTTTGACAGGCCGGCTTCTATTGCAGACTGTATCGTCCATTCGCTGCCTAGGATACGTCCATGTCAGATTTTTACCCTCGGGATCTTGCCGGTTATGGCCGCACGCCGCCCGACCCACGGTGGCCGGACGATGCCTATCTCGCGGTGCAGTTCGTGCTGAATTACGAGGAAGGCGGGGAGAATTGCATCTTGCACGGCGATGTCGCCTCCGAGGCTTTTTTATCGGAGATCGTCGGCGCGCAGGCCTGGCCGGGGCAGCGGCACATGAACATGGAATCGATCTACGAATATGGGTCGCGCGCCGGGTTCTGGCGCCTCAGGCGCCTGTTTGTGGAGCAGCGCGTGCCGCTAACAGTCTTCGCCGTGGCCACCGCCCTGCGGCGCAATCTGGACGCCGTTGGCGCCATGCAGGAGGCCGGTTGGGAGATCGCCAGCCACGGCCTCAAGTGGATCGACTACAAGGATTTTTCCGAAGCGGACGAGCGCACTCATATGGCCGAGGCTATCAAAATTCATACCGAGATGACGGGCGACCGGCCGCTCGGCTGGTATACCGGCCGCGGTTCGGTGAATACCTTGAATCTGGTGAGGGAGGAGGGGGGCTTTCTTTATTCCGCCGACTCCTATGCCGACGATCTGCCTTATTGGGCCACCGGACCCCAAGGGCCACATCTGATCGTCCCCTATACCCTGGATGTCAACGACATGCGCTTCGCCACCTCCCAGGGGTTCAATTCGGGCGAGCAGTTCTTCGCCTATCTGAAGGACAGCTTCGATGTGCTTTACGAGGAAGGTCGGCAGGGCGCGCCCAAGATGATGTCCATCGGCTTGCATTGCCGGCTGGCTGGACGGCCCGGCCGGGCGGCGGCGGTGGCCCGCTTTCTCGACTATGTGCGCGGCCACGAGCGGGTCTGGTTGGCCCGGCGCATCGACATTGCCCGACATTGGCACGCACACCATAAAGTCGGGGCATGAGCGATTCTATCGACCCCAAGACCCTGACGCGCCAAGAGTTTGTGGCCCGGTTCGGCCATGTGTTCGAGGCGTCGCCTTGGATCGCCGAGGCGGCTTTCGATGCCGGCTTGCCGGCGGATGCCCGGACGGCTGCCGGCCTGCACCGCGCCCTGTGCGCGGTGACGCGGGCGGCAACGACGGACCGGCAGTTGGCTTTGATCCAAGCGCACCCGGATTTGGCCGGGCGTCTGGCCCGCGCCGGTGATCTGACGAGGGAGTCAACAAAGGAGCAGGCCGGTGTCGGGCTCGACCACTTGAGCGATGCCGAATACGCGCAATTCACGGCGCTGAATACAGCCTACCGAGAGAAATTCGCGATGCCGTTCATCATGGCGGTGAAGGGGCGGAGCAGGGCGGAGATACTCGCTGCCTTTGCGGCGCGCATAGGTAACGATCAAGACACCGAGATCGCGACGGCCCTGGCCCAAATCGAACGAATCGCGTTGCTGCGGCTGCAGGACCTACTGCCATGACCCCAACCCTGGGTGCCCGCATCAAGGCCGAGGTCGAGGACTGGGCCCGCTTCAGCACCGAAGAGGGGCGGCTGACCCGCCTGTTCCTCAGCCCGGAGCACGCCCAAGTGGCCGAGGCAGTCATGGCGGCCATGACCGCCGCCGGCATGCGCGCCCGCATCGATGCCATCGGCAATGTGGTCGGGCGGTACGAGGGCGAGACGCCGGGTGCGCCTGCGCTGTTGACCGGCTCGCACGTGGATACAGTGCGCGATGCCGGCCCCTACGACGGCAATCTCGGTGTCGCTCTGCCGATCGCCTGCATCGGCGAATTGAATGGTCGCGGCAAGCGTTTGCCCTTCGCCGTCGAGGTCATCGCCTTTGGCGACGAGGAGGGTGTGCGTTTTCCCACGGTGCTCTCCGGTTCGCGGGCCGTCGCCGGCACCTTCGATCCGGCGGCCTTGGCCGTGCGCGATGTGGACGGGACTACTTTGGAGGATTCGTTGCGGGCCTTCGGCTGCCAACCGGGGAACATCCCGGCCGAGGCCCGCCGTCCAACCGATGTCATCGGCTTCATCGAGGTTCATATCGAGCAAGGACCGGTGCTCGAACGCGAAGGTTTGCCGGTCGGGATCGTCACCGCCATCAGCGGCGCCAGTCGCTTTCGCGTCTCGGTTCAGGGCATGGCGGGCCATGCCGGAACGGTGCCCATGGCCGCGCGCCAGGATGCGCTGGCCGGCGCCGCCGAGATGGTCCTTGCTATCGAACGGCGTGCCAAGGGTCACGAGGCGCTCGTCGCCACGGTTGGCCGCATCGCGGCGGATCCGGGGGCGGTGAACGTGATTCCGGGCCGGGTCGACTTTACCCTGGACATCCGGGCACCGGCCGATGCCGTGCGGCGGCAAGCCATCGCCGACGTCCAGACCGAGGTGCACGCTATCGCCCAGCGGCGCGGCCTGACCGTGACCCTGGAAGAATTCCATAGCCAGGACGCTGTTGTCTGCGATCCGCGATTGATGCAGGCCCTGGAGGCCTCCGTCGCTCGCTGCGGCCACCGGGTTTGTCGATTGCCCAGCGGCGCCGGCCATGACGCCATGGCGGTGGCCGCCTTGTGCCCCATGGCCATGCTGTTTCTCCGCTGTGGCGGCGGCATCAGCCACAATCCGGCCGAAAGCATCACCGCCGACGACGTGGACGCCGCCGCCCGCGTGTTTCTGGATTTTCTTGAAGCGGGCCTGCCGCTGCCCGCGCCCAGCAAGGACTGAGACCTATGCGCGATTCAAAAGAAACCATCGCCGCCTTTCTGACCGGCGCGCGCGAGGCGCAAACGCACTTTCTGGCGGAACTGGTGAAGGTTCCCTCGGACAATCCGCCGGGTGACTGCCTGGCCCACGCCGAGCGGGCCGCGGCGTTGTTGCAGGACCTTGGATTTACGGTCGAGTGCCATGCCGTGCCGGAGGCGCAGGTGCGGCAGGCGGGCATGGTGCGTGCCACCAACCTGGTGGTACGCCGCCGGTTCGGCGACGGCCCGGTAATCGCCCTGAACACGCACGGCGACGTGGTGCCGCCCGGTGAGGGTTGGACGCGTGATCCCTATGGCGCCGAGATCGTCGACGGCTGGATGTACGGTCGAGGCGTGGCCGTTTCCAAGTCGGACTTCGCCACCTATGCCTATGCCCTGCTGGCGCTGGAAAAAGCGGTGGCGGCGGGGGCACGCCTGGCGGGCACGGTGGAACTGCATCTCACCTATGACGAGGAGGTGGGCGGTGACATCGGCCCGCGCTGGCTGATCGCCCAGGGCATCAGCAAACCGGACCTGGCCCTCGGCGCGGGTTTTTCCTATGCCGTGGTGAACGCGCACAACGGTTGTTTGCATCTGGAAGTGGAGGTGAACGGCCGTTCCGCCCACGCCGCCATGCCCTTTACCGGCGTGGATGCGTTGCAGGCGGCCACGCATATCCTGTCGGCGCTTTATGCCTGGCGCGAGTCGTTGGCCAAGCGAGTCTCGGACATACCGGGCATCGGCAGCCCGCAATTAACCGTCGGGCTGATCAAAGGCGGCATCAACACTAATGTGGTCCCGGACCGGGTCACCTTCCGCCTCGATCGCCGCATGATACCGGAGGAAAAATCGGATCAGGTGGAGGCGGACCTGCGTGCCGTCATCGCCGAGGCGGCCGGCGCCTACCCCGACGCCAAAGTGTCGGTACGCCAGATTCTCCTGGCCGAGCCGCTGCTGCCTCTAGACGGCGGCCGGCGGTTGGCGGACCTGTTGTGCGCTCATGCCAGCCGGATCATGGGCGAACCGGTAATTGCCAAGGGTGTGCCCCTTTATACGGACGCGCGGCACTACGCCGCCGCCGGCATTCCCATCGTGCTCTACGGCGCCGGCCCGCACACCATCCAAGAGGCGAACGCGCACCGGGCGGACGAACGCCTGCCGCTGGACGATCTCTACAAGGCCACCCAGGTCGTCGCCCTGACCTTGCACGACTTGCTCAGCAAGGCTTGAACCTGTGAATGTGATGGCGCTATTCGTGGCCGGTATCGTAGAGGGAACCGCTGTGCGTTTTTAGGAAGGGCCCTAGCGGAATCTCCTCCTGCTTTAGGAAACCCTTGGCGGGCAGCGTGCCGTCGCGCACCATTTCGATAACGGCGCAGACCGAGGCCGACGTCGTCCAGGCGATGGCGGTGCGGACCTCACCGGATATCTCGATCGGATAGTAGGCGCGCACGAATTCCTTGCGCAGCAGCTTGCCCTCCGAATCACCTTCGGCGGAGGCGTGCAGGTAGACGACGTCGTCATCGACCGGCGGTTTGGCATTGGTGAGAATTTTTCCCGCCACCTCGCGTTGCTCGCGCATCAGAAGTTCGTGAAAGAAAAAGTTCATTAGTTTCACGTGGCCGGGATAGCGCATGGATTTGTAGTCCAGGTTTTCGATGCGCCCTCCATAGGTTTCGCACATGGTGCCGAGCCCGCCGGAGGTCGTGAAGGCCTCCAGCTTCACACCATTGACGTAGATTGTCTCGACCCACTCCATGGGCGAGACCCATTTGTGTTGGCTTTCCTCGATGACTTCGCAATCGTTCAGGTACTCGTTGACGACACCCTCGGGCGACCAATTGAAGGCGTAGCCCAAAAGACCGGTCGGGTGCTGCGGCAAGGCGCCCACGCGCAACTTGATGGCGCGAACCATGTCGAGCTGTTCGGCCAGATGCGCGCCGACGATTCCGATAAAGCCGGGGGCAAGGCCGCATTGCGGTGCCATAAGACCCTTCGCGGTTTTGCTCATCTCCCGGATGGCCTGAGTGGTGGGCACGTCCTCGGTCAGGTCGAAATAGTGGATGCCCAGTTTATGGGCCGCCTTGGCGACGCCGACGTTAAGGTGGTAGGGCAGGCAGGAGAGGACTGCTTCGAAAGGCTTGAGCGCCTCGGTAAGCTTCTTGGCCGAGGTGACCTCCAAGCGGGCCGTTTTAAAGAGCCGCTTACGTTGAAGTTTTCTGCTATCGAAGCCGGTCACCGTGAACCCGCCGTCGTGCAGAAGCAGGGCCGCGAGCGTCCCCACGTTGCCGAGACCGAGAACGGCAATTTTATTAAAACTCATCAATCGGCTCCTAAATCTCGAATTTAATGCCCTGGGCGAGCGGCAGGTCGCGCGAATAGTTCACCGTGTTCGTTTGCCGGCGCATATAGCCTTTCCAGGCGTCCGAGCCCGATTCGCGCCCACCGCCGGTTTCCTTCTCGCCGCCGAAGGCACCGCCGATTTCGGCGCCGGACGGGCCGATATTGACGTTGGCGATACCGCAATCCGACCCCACCGCCGAAAGGAAAGTTTCGGCCTCGCGCACATCGGTCGAGAAGATGCAGGACGATAGACCTTGCGGGACATCGTTGTGCAACGCGATGGCGTCGTCCAACTGGCGATATTTCATCACATAGAGAATTGGCGCGAATGTCTCCTGCTGGACGATGGCCGTCTGAGACGGCATTTCGGCGATCGCCGGCCGAACGTAATGCGCGTTGGGATAGGTCTCTTCCAGAACACGGCCGCCGCCGCTGACTTTGCCGCCATCGGCCTGCACTGCCGCCAGCGCACGCGTCATGCCGTCAAAAGCCGCCGCATCGATCAAGGGGCCGACCAGCACGTTCGCATCCAGGGGATCGCCGATCGATAGGGTCTCATAGGCGTTCTTCAGGCGAGGGATGAGCTGGTCGTAGATGTCCTCGTGCACGATCAGACGGCGCAGTGAAGTACAGCGCTGGCCACAGGTGCCGACCGCCGAGAAGACGATCGCGCGCAGCGCCATTTCCAGATCCGCCGAGGGCGCGACAATCATCGCATTGTTGCCGCCGAGTTCCAGAATGCAGCGGCCGAAACGCTTGGCGACCGCTGGTCCAACAGCGCTGCCCATGCGCGTCGAGCCGGTCGCCGAGACGATCGGCACGTCGGGGCTGGCCACCAGGACTTCACCGGTGTCGCGCTCGCCAACGACAACCTGCAACAGATCGGCCGGCGCGTCGCCGAACTTGGCCAAAGCTTTTTCAAAAACCTTGAGGGTTGCCAGAGCGCTGAGCGGCGCCTTTTCCGACGGCTTCCAAATCACCGGATCGCCGCAAATAAAGGCGAGAGCGGCATTCCAGGCCCAGGGCGCGACGGGAAAATTGAATGCGGTGATCACGGCGCAGGGGCCCAGCGGGTGCCAGGTTTCGCGCATGGCATGGCCGGGGCGCTCGGATGCGATGGTCAAGCCAAAGAGTTGCCGGGACAGACCGACCGCGAGATCACAGATATCGATCATTTCCTGAACTTCGCCCAGGCCTTCCTGGTAGATCTTGCCGCATTCGAGGCTGACCAGCCGGCCCAGGTTTTCCTTTTCGGTGCGCAGTTCCTCGCCAAGCAGGCGAACCAACTCGCCACGCCGTGGCGCCGGCACCGCCCGCCAAACCTTGAAGGCGGCCGTGGCCTTGGTGATCATTTTTTGCACGTCAGAGTTCGAATGAACATGAAGATGGCCCAGCGCCGACCCATCGACCGGCGTGTGCACGGCAAGCTTTCCGCCGGTTAGTTCCGGCTTGGTCAGGCCAGCGGCGCTCAAAACTCCAGAGTGGGTCATTGGTTGTTCCTCTTTGACGGTCATTGCCGCCGCTTGCGCGCTCAGAATTTTCTGTTCTTAGCACGCCAAAATGGGCCGAATCGATGCTAGTATGTACGCTATTTTGGCGCGACAATCCGCTGGAATCAGCAAAATGATGATAGCACGATGGATCAGCTCAGGTCCCGCGGTCGCGGGTCTTTTGATCTCGCTCACCCCGTTTCAGGCGTGGGCCGACGGTGGCGCGGGCATAAGGTTTAAGACGCCGACGATAATCTATTCAGATGACGAGGACGAAGACGAGGACGATGGGGTGGAGACGCTCGAGGCCACTCCCGATCCGACATTCTCAGCTTATTCAGCGCCGGAGAATTTCGGTCTTTCGGTTCGCGCCAACTACGGTTTCCGGAACAAACTGGAATTCCGACTAGAGTATAGAGGGGAGGAAGGTTCGGAAGAACCGGCCTCTCTCACGGTGAATAATCCCGATCCGGCATTGAATTTTCGTGCGGATATCGGGATGCGGATTGATTGGCGGTTCCCGAGATACGAATATTCGGATACCGCTGATGACGAAGAAAAGGATGAACCTGCCTTCACACCGTCGCTTCCGACAATCAAGTACAGATTTTCGACGTGGACGAGTTTCGACGCCTTGGAAGCCATCGAAGATGATCCCTTAAAGGGGCTCGACCCGGATAAGTATGCCTGGGACGAGGACGAAGGGCTGGGACTTAGGGTCGGGGGCTCTATCATCAAGCTTGATATAAGCCCCGAGGGAGCGCGCAATTTCGAGGACGCGCTCACGTCGGAATACACGCGCGCGCGTGTCGCCAACTGGCTTGGCGACGAAGCCTTTGAGAAATTTCAGACCCAGTTTGGGCCGGCCGCGGATGATGCTGGCGCCGAAGATTTTTCTGGCTGGGCCGGTTACAAAATCTACTGCGGCGCCACCTGTGTCGGCCGCTACTATTAAGAGCGGGGCCGGGGGTTGTTTGGCCATCGCGTTCTTGGAGCAAGATCGTACGAATGTCGGGATATCGCGCCATGATCGGATATTTGGGTAGAACGCTTCGCCCCATTGCCTTGACCGCTTTGATGGTTGGATTAGCGGCCTGCGCGGAGGAAGGTAGTCTCAGCGGAGGCTTCGAACTCTCATCCTTGAAGCTGCCGTCAATAAACACGAACTTGTTCGGCCCCGACGAGGCGAAGCGCTATCCGGTCAGACCCCAGAAGTTTCCCCTTCACGTCAAGGCAGCCTTGGCTGCCTCGGTTATGCGTCTACGCGGAGAGACTCCGGCGCGGATTAGGGAAGAGGTTGGTGTCGGCGGCAGCGGGGCTGTCTCCCCGGAACAGGGATTCGATTACAGCGGTTTCGCCGTAAAGAACATAGAGCTGCTCAAATACGAAACGCCCGAAGACCGGCCGCTAAGCCGTAGAATCGCCGGTTTTCTGCACTTTGAGGATGGCACCGTCCGGCATGTCGCCGTGGACTTCGATATTAGCTACAAAATTGCAGGCGGAAACCCGGTGACCATCACCCATGCCACGGTAGCGTCTGCGTTCTCTTCCGCTGCTGGCACGGACATGTACGTGGTACCCGCCCGGGTCGTGGAGGCGGGCGCGGCTTCGGTTGTGACCTTTATTGATCTGTACCGGTTGGTGGTGACCTCGGCCGTGCCGATGAGTCGGGAAGGTGCCGCGTTCCAAGCAGACGACTATGTAATTTTTGTTTTCTTCCAAGATCGGTTGCCGAACGGCGATCAGGTCCAAGTCGGTATCAGTGACGTGCGCGATGGCTTAGAAAGCTTCACCGGCGCAACCCAATACATCGCCTTCAAGACGGGCTGGGTTGCTGCCATGGTGCCCGGGAAATTCCCGCTTGGTCCCGACAAGGCATTCTGGGTCAAAGCGGTGCACACTCCGGCAGCCGGTGCGGATGGCAAAGCCGAACCCACCCTGGTCGGCTTGTTCTCGACCGAGCCCGGTGCATCGCCGGCGAGTTGATGC
>JAJFGP010000125.1 GCA_021776055.1 Kiloniellaceae bacterium | reverse complement strand
GGCCGACAACCGTCTGATGGAGCAAGGGCTTTATGTCGACGGCGCCCGTGTCGACGAGATGAAGGTGATCCGCTTGCTCGCCGCCTCGCCCGAAGTCGAGTCGCAGATCGGCAGCGAGGGCCTCACGGTCGACAAGCTACCTTTCCACGTGGGGCGCAGTGCCTTGCCCGGCGAAAGCACCGGTGCCAAACACTCGGGGTTGATGCTGCACGCGCTTGCCGGGCAGATATCGCCGCTTCAGTTTGCCATCGACGCGCACGAGGGGCGCCTAATCGTGCGCGATCTCGGCAGCCATCTAGGCACCCTGGTCAACGGCGTCCGCATCGCTCACTTCGAGCGCGTCGATGTGGCCGATCTTCGTTTTGGGGAGAATAGGATTCAGGCCGGCGGCCTGGAGTCACCCTACCGCTTTCACGTCATCGTCGAACGCAAGGGCGGCGCAGCTAAATCCTAGGATAAGGAATAGGTGCCCTTGTCCAGGGCCGCTTGCGCGGCCGCAAGTCGGGCGATGGGCACGCGGTATGGCGAGCAGGACACGTAGTCGAGGCCGACCTCTTGGCAAAAGCGAATCGAGGCCGGGTCGCCGCCATGCTCGCCGCAAATTCCCAGCTTCAGTTTTTCTTGGGCGGCGCGGCCACGCTCGACCGCGATGCGCACCAGTTCACCAACGCCGTCCTGATCGAGAGAGATGAAAGGATCTTGCGCGATAATGCCACGCTGCTCATAGGTGCCGAGGAACGAGCCGGCGTCGTCCCGCGAGAGGCCGAACGTCGTCTGGGTCAGATCGTTGGTGCCGAAGCTGAAGAAATCCGCGACCTCGGCGATCGGTCCGGCGCGCAGGCAGGCGCGGGGTAGCTCGATCATGGTCCCGACCATGTAGCGGATCTCCACCCCTTCATCCCGGATGACCTGCCGGGCGACACGGTCCACCAGGTCCTTGAGAATTTCCAATTCCTTGCGCAGGGCAACCAGGGGAATCATGATCTCCGGTTCGATCGTCTCGCCGCTTTCCTTGTAGACCTGTGCCGCCGCCTCGAAGATCGCGCGCGCCTGCATCTCGTAGATCTCGGGAAAAGTAATACCCAGCCGGCAGCCGCGATGGCCGAGCATGGGATTGGATTCATCGAGCTTCAATTTGCGGGCACGCAGCAGCTCCAGCGGCACGCCGGCAGCCTTCGCCACGTCCTCCAGCTCCGCGTCGCCGTGCGGCAGAAACTCGTTGAGCGGCGGATCGAGCAGCCGGATCGTGATCGGCAATCCGCGCATGATCTGGAATAGCTCGACAAAATCCTGCCGCTGCATGGGTAGGATTTTGTGCAAGGCCTTGCGCCGCTCGGCGCTGCCGTCGGCTAGAATCATCTCGCGCACGGCGATGATTCGCCCGGCATCGAAGAACATGTGCTCGGTCCGGCACAGGCCGATCCCTTCCGCGCCGAAACGCCGCGCCGTGCGAGCATCGAGCGGCGTTTCCGCGTTCGCCCGCACCTTCATGGTCCGCGCCGCATCCGCCCATTCCATCAGCGTGCCGAAATCTCCGGACAGCTCCGTCTGGATCGTCGGCACCTCGCCGAGCATGACCTCACCGGTGCCGCCATCGACCGTGATGATATCGCCTTCCTTCAACTCGTGGTCGCGCACCCGCATGACCGCGGACTTGTAGTCAATGCGCAACTCGCCGGCGCCAGCCACACATGCCCGGCCCATGCCGCGCGCCACAACCGCCGCATGGCTGGTCATGCCGCCCCGAGTGGTCAGGATGCCGCGGGCCGCATGCATGCCATGAATATCTTCCGGCGAGGTCTCGACGCGGCAGAGGATCACGGCCTCCCCCGCGGCGGCCTGCGTCTCGGCGGCTTCGGCGGAGAAGACGATCTTTCCAGACGCCGCCCCCGGCGAAGCCGGCAGCCCCCGGGCAATAATCCGGCGCTCCGCATTCGGGTCGAGGGTCGGGTGCAAAAGCTGATCCAGCGACGTCGGCTCGACGCGGCGAACCGCCTCGGTCTGGTCGATCAGGCCTTCGCCCACCATCTCGACGGCGATACGGATAGCGGCGCTGGCAGTCCGTTTTCCGCCGCGCGTTTGCAGCATGTAAAGTTTGCCGCGCTGGACCGTGAATTCGATGTCTTGCATGTCGCGGTAATGCTTTTCGAGCGAACCACGAATGGTCATGAGCTCCGCGAAAACCTCGGGCATCACCTCTTCCATGGCTGGCAGATTGGATGCGTTATCCTCTTTGCCGCGAATGGTCAGATGTTGCGGCGTGCGGATGCCGGCGACCACATCCTCGCCCTGGGCATTCACCAGATACTCGCCGTAGAACGCGTTTTCGCCCGTCGACGGATTGCGCGTGAAGGCAACACCCGTGGCGCAATCGTTACCCATGTTGCCGAACACCATGGCTTGGATATTAACCGCCGTGCCCCAATCGGCGGGCAGGCCGTTCAGGCGTCGATAGGTGATCGCCCGTTGGTTCATCCAGGAGCCGAACACCGCACCGACAGCGGCCCAAAGCTGATCCTTGGGGTCTTGCGGAAAGGGATCGCCGGTGATCTCGACGATCTTGTCCTGATAAGCGGAAATAACCACCCGCCAGTCATGCGCGTCGAGCTCGGTATCCAGATCGACGCCACGGTCTTCCTTGTGCAACTCGAGGATCTCCTCGAGGTAGTGATGCTCGACACCAAGCACCACGTTGCCGAACATCTGGATAAACCGCCGGTAGCTGTCATAGGCGAATCGTTCATCGCCCGCCTGCCGCGCCAGCCCGGCAACCGTGTCGTCGTTGAGGCCCAGATTCAGGACCGTATCCATCATACCCGGCATGGACGCACGCGCGCCCGACCGGACCGAGATCAACAGCGGATTGGCCGTATCGCCGAAGCGGGCGCCGATCTGTTTCTCAAGCTTGCCCAGGGCGGTCATGACCTCTTTATCCAGACCGTCGGGATAAATCCGGTCATTGGCGAGATAGGCGTTGCAGACATCGGTCGTGAGGGTAAAGCCCGGCGGCACCGGCAAGCCAAGCGCCGACATCTCGGCCAGATTGGCGCCCTTGCCACCAAGCAAATCGCGCATCTCCGCCTTACCGTCCGCCTTGCCGCCGCCAAAGGCATAGACCCATTTCGCCATGGTTCCCGCTATCCTTCGATCTTTGAGAAATCGGCAACCTTGCCGAGAGTCGCGCCAATACGCGCCAATAAGCGCAGCCGATTGGCGCGCAAGTCAGGATCATCGCAGTTCACAGTGACCTTGTCGAAGAAGTCATCCACCGGCCGGCGTAACGCGGCAAGCGCCACCATGGCGGCCGTGAAATCCTCCCCGTCCAGCGCGTCCTGCGCGTTAGTCTCGGCAGCGAAGATTCGCTCGGCCAGAGTCTTTTCCTCGTCCTGCGTTAGCTGATCGACACGCACCTGAGCATCTTGGTATGTCGTTTTGTCGCGCTTTTCTTCGATGCGCACGATATTCGTGGCGCGCTGATAGGCGATCAACAGATTGCCGCCGTCGTCACTGCCCAGGAATGCTTCCAGCGCCTCGACGCGACCCAGCAGGCGCACAAGATCGCTCTCGCCACCTACGGCAAAGACGGCAGCGATCAGATCGTGGCGGACGCCTTTGTCCTTCAACGCGACCTTCAGCCGGTCGGCGAAGAAATCGAGCAGTCCAGATACGACCTCGCCTTCCTGTGCCCGATCTGCAGCCGGCGCATTATCGAGCAACCCGTTCGCTTGCGTGAAGATCGTTCCCAACGGCAGGCGCAGCTTGTTTTCCAGAATCAAGCGGATGACGCCTAGCGCGGCACGGCGCAGGGCATAGGGGTCCTTGGAGCCGGTCGGTTTTTCTCCGATGGCCCAGAAACCCACCAATGTGTCGATCTTATCCGCTAGGGCGACGGCAACGGATACGGGTGCTGTGGGACACGCATCGTTCGGACCCAAGGGCGAATAGTGTTCGGCAATCGCCTGCGCAACTTCCGCATGTTCGCCATCATGCAGGGCATAGTAACGGCCCATGATGCCTTGCAGCTCGGGGAATTCGCCGACCATGCCGGTAACCAGGTCGGCCTTGGCCAGGCGTGCCGCCGAACGCACCCGATCTTTGTCGGCGCCGGGGATGTGCGTTGCGATGTCCACCGCCAACGCTTGCACCCGGTCCATCTTCGCATCGAGGGTGCCGAGTTTTTCGTGAAAGACGATGTCACCCAGGCGCGGCGTGCGCGCCGATAACCGGATTTTACGATCCTGGTCCCAAAAGAAACGCGCATCGGCCAGGCGGGCGCGCAGCACTCGCTCGTTACCGGCAACGATGGTCTTGCCCTTGTCCGGCGTGACCATATTGGCGACCACCAGAAAGCGGTCGGCCAGTTTGCCGTGTTGGTCCTCCAGCGCCAGATAGCGCTGATGCGCGCGCATGGAGGTGGTCAGAACCTCCGGCGGCAAGTCCATGAACGGCTGATCGATGCGGCCCATCAGGACTACCGGCCATTCGACCAAGCCCGCCAATTCGTCGAGCAGGGTCGGATCGTCCTTGACCGCAAGCTTGGCACGCCCAGCACTCTCTTTTGCCTGCTTGGCGATCTCCGCCCGCCGCTCGGCGGGGTCCAGCATCACCTTTGCCTGCTTTAGCTTCGCCCGGTAGTCGGCAAAACCGCTTACAGACAAACGCTTGGGAGCCAGAAAACGGTGTCCCACGGTCGCATCGGTAAAGGGGATCGACAGGGACTCGCCAAGGTCCAAGGCGCCGCGCAACTTCTTGCCATCGAGAACGGCGAGGACCGCGTGCAGCGGCCGCACCCAGCGCAGGTTCGCCGCTCCCGGCCAGCGCATGGACTTGGGCCACGTCATGGTCTGGACCGCGTCGCCGATGAGGCCCGGCAACACCGCCGCCGCCGCCTGCCCCTTGATGCGGCGGACCGCGAAATAGAAGGCGCCCTTGTCGGTCTCCCGCAACTCGGCTTGCTTCAACGAGGTGAGGCCGCTGCCCTTGAGAAAACCTTCGATCGCCTGCGGCGGCGCTTCCGGGCGCGGGCCCTTGCGCTCCTCCGTGCGGTCCGGCTGCTTGGCGGGCAAGCCCATCACCGACAACGTCAAACGGCGCGGGGTAACGAAGGCGTCGGCCGAATTGTATGTCAGGCCGGCCGCATCGAGACGCCCGGTCAGCAGACGGCACAGGTCCGCGGCCGCGGCCGCTTGCATCCGCGCCGGGATTTCTTCGGAAAGAAGCTCGAGCAGTAAATCCGCCATGCTATTTCGCGGCCACCGCCATTGGCGCGTCGTTTTGACTCGCGACCCATACTTCGCAGCATGCCTTGGCAAGCGTGCGCACGCGGCCGATGTAGGCCTGCCGCTCCGTCACCGAAATCACGCCACGCGCATCGAGCAGGTTGAATAGGTGACTTGCCTTCATGCACTGATCGTAGGCCGGCAGGGCAAGCGGCGCCGGGTCGCCCAGCAAGCTGCGGCATTCCGCCTCCGCGTCCTGGAAATGGCGGACCAGGAGGTCCGTCGACGCCCGTTCGAAATTGAAAGCGGAAAATTCCCGCTCCGCCTGCAGGAAGACGTCGCCATAGGTCTTGCCGCCCTGGTCCTTCGGCACACCGTCCCAATCCAGATCGTAGACGTTCTCGACGCCTTGCACATACATGGCCAAGCGCTCCAGGCCATAGGTCAACTCGAACGATACCGGGTCGCAGTCGAGGCCGCCGACCTGCTGGAAATAGGTGAACTGGGTCACCTCCATGCCGTCGCACCAGACTTCCCAGCCTAGCCCCCAGGCGCCCAACGTGGGGCTTTCCCAATCGTCTTCGACAAAGCGCACGTCGTGGTCCAGGGGATCGAGGCCGATAGCCGCCAGCGAATTCAGATAGAGGGCCTGGGCGTCCGCCGGCGCCGGCTTCATCAGCACTTGGAATTGGTAAAAGTGCTGCATACGATTGGGGTTTTCGCCATAGCGCCCGTCGGTCGGCCGCCGCGAGGGCTGCACATAGGCGCAGTTCCAGGTGCCGGGGCCGAGGGCGCGCAGGGTCGTCGCCGGGTGAAAGGTGCCGGCGCCAACCTCCATGTCATAGGGCTGCAGGATGACGCAACCCCGCGCCGCCCAATAATCCTGCAACTTGAGGATCAGACGCTGGAAGCAGGTTTTGGGATTGGCGCTTGCTAGCGCGCCGGCTTTGGACATCTGCCGCTCGGTCATTGTGCACTGCGGGAACGGCGGAGATTAGCCTTGCGCCGCGGGCAGATCAATAAGGGCAGTCGGCGCGGCCACAGCTCGACGTATTGCGCGCCGAAACATAAGCCTGGCAGACGGGGCATTGCACCATATCCTCGGCCTCGCCCCGGGCGTCTGCACGGGCGGCTCCTGGCCGCTTCGCGGTATTCTGGCGCAGCGCCGCATCGGCCTTCCGAGCCTCCTGCATCCGGGTGATCAGCTTGAAGCCATACCAAACGGCGGCCACGATCCCGGCGAGGACGATGAGTTTCTGTAGGGAAAAGCCAAACATGACCGACCTTGTAGGCGCCGCCTAGGGCGCCGGTCAAGCGCGGCTCATAGGTATGGCCAGCTATCGCTCCGCCGCCGGCCGCCGCGAAACCAGCAGCAAAGGCCCATACAGGACAACGAACAGGGCAAAGGCGGCCATCCAGGATAGCCCTGCAAGGACCGTCAATTCCGCCCCTGCCCCCGGTACCAGCCCCGAGACCACGCGTAGCAATGCGGCGGTTGTGACGAGGACGTAGGCTGCGGTCGTGCCCGGCCCGGCTGTCAACGGCTGGCCGGTATGGCCCAGCGTTGCCCGCGTCATCACCGCCAGGATCATGGTGCCCGCCGCACCGGCCGTAAGCGCGTGGAAAGCGGCGATAACCGGCAACACGGCAAACCACAGGGAGAGGCCCAGCAGGGCAAATCCAACCACCAGCCAGGCATAGCCCAGATGTAGGACCCACAGCAGCGGCTCGCGCAGTGTCCTATGCCCACACCATCGGCTCAGCCGAATGGCAATCATCAGCGCCGCCAGAACCGCGACCGCGCCGGTCGCCTGGGCCTCGGGCGCCGCAGCCCACATCAGACCGGCCGCCGCCGTCGCCGCGAGCGCCGCCCGATCCAGCCAGCCGAACGGCGCCGGCAGGTGCGGTGCGCCCTGTTTCTGCAACCAATTTCGGGTGAAGCTGGGAACGACGCGCCCGCCGACAACGGCAATCAGAAAGGCAACGGTGCCGATCCCCAGACGCAGGCCGAGCGCCGCGTCACCGACACCACCGATAAATTCCAGATGAACCAGCAGATTGGATGCCGCCAGCACAGCAATCACCCCCACCATGGGCAGGTTGCGCCAGTTGCGGCCGGCGGCGATCTCGCGCAGGACGATGACGCCGAACGCGACAAGAAACCCAAGGTCCATGACCGCCGCCGGGGCCGGGCCGATGATGTCAGATATCGCGACGGCGACACGGCCGGCCAGCCAAAGACCGGCTAACAGGCCCAGGCTCCAGCCGCGCACGGGCAAGCGCCCGGTCCAGTTCGGAATGGCGGTGAGGAGGAAACCGGCAATCGCCGCGACGACGAAGCCGAAGAGCATCTCGTGGGCGTGCCAGAGCAGCGGCCCAAAGGCGCTGGGCGGCGCCGGGCCGCCGGAAAGCATCCACAGCCACTGTGCCATCGCGGCGATAGCCCAAACGGCCGCGGCAAGAAAGAAAGGCCGAAAACCTTGGGTCAGTACCGCGGGGATTACAGGCCGAATCGGGACCAGAGGGCACGCTCCTCGGCGGCGGCCAGGGCACCTGCCACCCATTCTTGAGGGTCGAGACGGCCTAGCGCCCCGCTAACGCCCAAGCCGCCAACACCCACGCGCCGGCGCCACCATGGACCGGTGCTGTCTACCCGCTTGAGAACTACACTGTCGCCATAACGAGCACGCATGGTCTGCCGAAGCTCCCCGATCCCATCGATGAGGCCAAGCTCGACGGCTTTGCCGCCGGTCCAGAACTCGCCGCTGAACAGGGTCTTGTCGCTGCCCTTCAGGCGCTCACCCCGGCGTTCGCGGACCGTGGCCTGAAAGCTCACGTGCATTTCTTTCAGAATCGCCTTCAGTCGGGCCACGTCCTTGGGGTCCTCCTTACTGAAGGGATCGAGCATCGATTTCTTGTCACCCGCCGTGTGGATGCGCCGCTCCACACCGATACGCTGCATAAGGTCCGTGAATCCGAAATTGCCGCTTATGACGCCGATGGAGCCGATGATCGAGGTATCCCGGGCGAAGATCTCGTCCGCCGCGCAGGCCAGCCAATAGCCGCCCGAGGCAGCCACATCCTCGCAAAAAGCGATGACCGGCACGCTCTTCTCCGCCGCCAGGTCACGTATACGCCGGGCAATCAGGTCTGATTGGACGGGTGAGCCGCCTGGGGAATTGATCGACAAGGCAACCGCCGCCAAACGCGGCAGCTTGAAGGCGCGGCCGATCGCGGTCTCCAGCCCCGCCAAGCTCAAGCCGGACCGGACCGGACCGGAAGGGCCGATGGCGCCTGCCAAACGTACGACGCCAACAACCGCCGGCGGGTTCTTGAACGTGCTGATGGGCAGGCGCGCCAGCAGCGAACGGGCATCGAATGAGCGAGACTTGGACATGCCTACCAACATAGTTAGCCGAATGATGCCTGCCAATGGCGCGGCAGAATCTAACTAGACTGCCTAGCCTCGGGGGCTTCTACATCTCCAACGCAACGGCATCGCGCAGGATGGCATCCGCCGCCGCGGTGAATCCGCCGCCAGGCTGGTGCAAAACCATGCCGGAGCACAGACGGGTCGGCCCGGTCACCGCCTTGCGCCCACGCACGAGCACGCGCTTCGCCGGCTTATCCCCCCCCGGCCACAGCGGACTGACAGCGATCTCGCCCACCTGGCCCGATAGCGCGGCCAGAACCTCGTCCAGCCGATCCGCGCGGTGGACCAAGGTCAGGCTGCCCTTCGACCGCAGCATGGCCAGAGCCGCCGCGACCCAATCGGATAGCCGCGCCACGCCTTCGCGCATAGCCGTTCCCCGGCTCTCCCGGAACGGCGGCACGCTGGCCGCCGACGGCAGGTACGGTGGGTTACACATCACATGGTGGAACGAGCCCGGTGCTAACCGCGGCGGCATCTTCAGCACATCGCCGGTCACTGGCAGAAAACGACCGGCTAGGCCATTGAGACGCGCGTTGTCGCCCGCCAGCCGGACAAGGCTGGCATCAACCTCCAGGCCGGTTACCTGCAGGTCCGGCTGCCGGGCAAGAAGGCAAAGGGCGGCGACACCGCCACCGCAGCCAAGATCGAGCACCACCTCCCCCGGCTCGGCAGGTACCGCGGCCGCTAGAAAGACCGGGTCTATCGCGGCCCGAAAGCCCGACACCGGCTGGCGCAGCCGCACCCGACCGCCAAGCAAAGCGTCCTCGCTCAGTTCTCCATCGGCGGGCTCGACCCGCCGGGCCGCGCCTGACGAGACCAGCCGAGGCGCGTCAGAATTCATGGCGCATCCCTTCACCGGCCGCCTCAAGGATTCGGATGGCCTGCGCGTAATCCTCGTCGATCACCGCCAAACGGCGCGGAATCGCGCCAATCGAGCCTTCAATGATGCTCGTATGGACATCGAGAAGCATGGTTTCGATGCCGGCGTCCGCCAGCAGGGCTTGCACCCAGGACAGCTTCACAATGTCGTTGGTCCGCAGGATCTCTCGCATTGCCCTTTGCCCTCCCGGAACGATCCGGTAGCGTCGCCCTTGACCGGCCCGCCCAGCATCCTATTCTTACACAAGCGGACTGGTTCCGCCGATCATCCTGGGCCATGATAACCGGGAGGTCCGCTGGGGCAAAGACAGGGGAACGGTATTGACACTCGCCGTCGGCATCGAGGTATCCCAACATCCCGAGTTGCGGAAGGGGATCGATTCGCTTGCGGCGCTGGTGGACGACGATCTCCAGGCGGTGAATCGCCTCATCCTTGAGCGCATGCACTCGCCGGTCGGCCTGATCCCGCAGTTGGCGGGACACATCGTCGCCTCCGGGGGCAAGCGCCTGCGGCCGATCCTGACCCTGGCTTCGGCTCAGTTGTGTGGCTATCAGGGCCGGCGTCATGTCTGCCTGGCGGCCTGCGTCGAGTTTATCCACACGGCAACCTTGTTGCACGACGACGTGGTTGACCAAAGCAATCTGCGCCGTGGGTCGTCCACCGCCAATGCGCTGTGGGGTAATCAGCCCAGCGTCCTGGTCGGCGATTTTCTTTTCAGTCGCGCGTTTCAGCTCATGGTCACGGACGGATCGCTGAAGGTCCTGAAGATCCTCTCGGACGCCTCGGCGATCATCGCCGAGGGCGAAGTGCAGCAGCTCATGACCGCAAACAATACCCGCACGACCGAGGAAGATTATTTTCAAGTCGTCGCCTCGAAGACAGCAGCGCTGTTTGCGGCGGCCTGTCAGGTCGGCGCGGTGGTGGCGGAACGGCCGGAGCAGGAAGAGACCGCCCTGGAGGAATACGGGCGCAACCTCGGGATCGCTTTTCAGCTCGTTGACGACATCCTGGATTTTTCGGCACACCAGGCGGAACTGGGCAAGACCGTCGGCGATGACTTCCGCGAAGGCAAAATCACGCTACCGGTGATCTTGGCGTTCCAACGGGGTGATATCGGCGAACGGGCCTTTTGGCGGCGCTGCCTCGAAGAGCTTGAGCAGACCGACGAAGATCTGGACCACGCCATCGCACTGATGACGCGCCACGGCGCCCTGGACGACGCCATGGCGCTCGCCCGGCGCTACGGCGACGATGCACGAGAAGCGCTCGGCATCTTCCCGGACTCGGTCGTGCGGCGGGAACTGATCGATCTGGTAGATTTTTGCGTCGACCGACGCTACTAGCTATTTTTCTGGAAGAATATCGGATTGGAAAGACGGGCCGCGTCTACGCGGCACCGCGAAGTGCGCTGACCAGGACGGTCGCGCTGAAGGGTACGTGTTTAGCTGTAGGTGTTTATACCGGCGGTCGGGCCAACTTTCGCGCGTACATGCCGACCCGGTGGTCGAGAACGCCCTTGGCGATCCCCTTCCCGGTGAACGGGATGATCAGCTGATCGAAGACAGAGCCACCTTTGATCAGCGCCCCGCCCTCGGTCAGGTGCCAAGCCTCACCGCCATGAATATAGCCGATGGGCAGCGGATACTTGGGCGCGATGTCGTCGGCGTGCACGATGCGGTAGAGATTGCGGAGTGCGACGGCGAAGGCGCGGTTGCCCACGCGCGGCGCACCAAAGGTATACGTCGCCGTCGGTCCGGTTGAGAGCGTGCTGGCCAATGTCGCCAACGCGCCTCCCATGGAATGCCCGGTGAAATAGAGCGGGCGTTTGAGTGCATGCATGACAGCCTTGATCTCGTGGGCGATGTCGAGGATCGCCTCGCGATATCCGCGGTGCACCTTGCCCGGCGGCCAGGACTTGCGCCGGATCCATAGATTGGAGGCAATGTCCGCCGCACTGAATCCGGAGAAAA
>JAJFGP010000124.1 GCA_021776055.1 Kiloniellaceae bacterium | reverse complement strand
CCGGCCACTGGCGACCTTCGCCCGCGCCGCGCAACGGCTGGGCGTCGACGTCAAGGCGCCGCCGTTGCCGGAGAGCGGTCCGGCCGAAGTCCGTCAGGCGACGCACGCCTTCAACGAAATGCAGAAGCGAATTCGTCGTTTCGTCGAAGACCGCACGCAGATGATCGCCGCGATCTCTCATGATCTGGGCACACCAATCACGCGCCTGCGGCTGCGTGCGGAATTCGTCGAGGACGAGGAGCAACGGCGAAAGATGCTCGCTGATCTCGACGACATGGAGAAGATGGTCTTTTCCGCTTTGTCGTTCGCACGCGATGATGCTGCTCAAGAAACGCAGGTAACAGCAGATTTTCGAACGTTGCTGCAACGAGTCTGCGATGACACCGATGACGCCGGACATCAAGTTACCCTTGAGGCCGGCGAAGATGCAGTGCCCTACGATTGCCGGCCAGTGGCGCTGCGCCGCGCTTTGAACAATCTCATCGACAATGCCGTCAAGTACGGTGGCCAAGCCCGCGTGTCGCTGGCGGAAAGCCCGAGCGGTATTCTCGTCACAATCGACGATGAGGGGCCAGGCATACCGGACGACCGGCGGGAGGACGTGTTCAAGCCGTTTCATCGGCTCGAACAATCGCGTAGCCGGGAAACCGGCGGTACGGGCCTCGGCCTGACCGTCGCACGAACCATCGTCCGCGCCCACGGCGGCGACATCACGCTCACCAATCGAAGCACCGGCGGGCTCAGGGTGGAGATGCATCTGCCGCAGTGAAGAGGCCAATCCTAGCTAAACGACAAAATCATCCGGATGTGTCTAAGATCTTGGTTAATCGATCCGAATCCCAATTGTTCCAGGTCAAGGAAAGATATCGACCCCGGCGGTAGGTTACGGTCGTTCCCAGGAAAATTGGAAGTTTCAGGCGACTAGGTAGGCGATGAGCACAGGCAGAAAAAATCTTGGATCGACTGCCAGTCAAAGCACGACAGCTTGGCTCGCGTGCCTAGCCCTTGTTCTGGGGAGCCTCCTTTTTTGGGCATAATGCGGATGTGGCGTTCCATCTTACCCCGATCCAATTGATTGTTTGGCCGCTCCTGCTAGTGCTCAGGCTAGAGGGAGGGTCGACTCAGCGCTCGTTGACGGTCCGGAAGAAGCCGGATCGGGTCCGCCGATCAGTCTGGCCTTTGTCGGTCAAGAGGCATTCATTGCTTACCTCTTGCTTACCCGAGATGAGAAGGGGTTAGTCGTTTAAAGTTAAGTCTTTGATTTGATGGTGGAGCCGGACGGAATCGAACCGACGACCTCTACAATGCCATTGTAGCGCTCTCCCAACTGAGCTACGGCCCCACAAGAATCGGCGTGCCGCCCCATTCGTCCTCGTCATCGGGGGGGCGGTTCGCGCGGCGGAAAGTTAGGAAGCCTCCCGCGACGGCGCAAGGGAAAAATCGGTCCCCCGCGATCGGGCGCGCCAGACAGGCGTCCTATTCTTCCTCGCCTTTGCTCGGGACAACGACCTTCGCGACCTCTTCGTCGTCTTCGCCCAGCTCCGAGGCGTCTTCGATGCCCGCCTCGTCCTCGTCGTCCTCATCGGGCAGATCGTCGTCGTCGGGCAGGACGCCAGCGTTGTCCTCATCCTCGTCTTTTTTGTGGACAACGGGTTTGGCGACGGCAACCGGCTTGGCTGCTGCGGGCGGGCGACTGCGCCGCGACTTGAGGAGGGTTTCCGGATCGAAAACGGCGCTGCATTTGGGGCAGACAATAGGTGTGCGGCCGAAGTCGTAAAATTTAACGGTGCAACTCTGACAGACGCGCTTAGTGCCCCATTCCGGCTTGCTCAACGGCAGCCCTCCAATTTGCAGCGCCAATATGTCTACACATGTAGGCTCGGGCGAGCCAATTGCCACGTTCACTGGGCCCTGTCAAAAGGTAAATCACCTTTCACCCCATGGCGGCGCTTGCCGGGCGGCGACTGTTGCCAGGCCGCCGAGATATGTTACAGACAGCGGGCCTGATCGCTTTCGCGCCAAAAGACTGTGACCACCTATGGGACCGCCCGTGCGACCACTAACGTCAATGCCGTGCGAAGCTTTGTCCGGCACCGCGCGGGTGCCCGGTGACAAGTCCATTTCCCATCGGGCCTTGATGATTGGCGTCCTGGCGGTTGGCGAAAGCGAGATTCACGGATTGCTCGAAGGCGAGGATGTTCTGCGCACCGCCGCCGCCATGCGGGCGCTGGGCGCCGAGATCGCGCGTGGCGATGATGGGGCCTGGCGGGTCTGGGGGCGCGGTATTGGCGGGCTGTCGGCGCCCGAGGATGTGCTCGATATGGGTAACTCGGGCACCGGCGCGCGCTTGCTCATGGGCGTCTTGGCCAGCCACCCGCTCACCGCGGTGATGACCGGGGATGCCAGCCTGCGCAGCCGGCCGATGGCCCGAGTTGCCGGGCCGCTGGCCGAAATGGGGGCGCGTATCGATGCCCGCGAGGGTTGCCGCCTGCCGTTGACCGTGGTCGGCACCGGCGATGCGGTTCCTATCCGATACCGGGTGCCGGAGCCCTCGGCGCAGGTCAAATCGGCGGTTCTCCTGGCCGGCCTCAATGCGCCCGGGAAGACGACGGTCATCGAGCCGCAGGCGACGCGGGATCATAGCGAGCTGATGCTGCGTTACTTCGGGGCCGATCTGGATACCGAGGAGACAGATGAGGGTTTGGTGATCACCCTGACCGGGCAGCCGGAGCTGACCGGGCGCCGTGTGCGCGTGCCGGCCGATCCATCCTCGGCGGCCTTCGCCGCCGTTGCCGCCTTGCTTTTGCCGGGATCCGATGTGTGCTTGCCGGATGTGGGTATCAATCCACACCGCGGTGGCCTTTACGAAACGTTGCGCGAGATGGGGGCCGATCTGAGCTTTGCCCAACGACGGGAAGAGGCTGGCGAGCCGGTCGCCGACCTGCTGGTCACCGGCGGGTCGCTGACCGGGGTCGAGGTGCCGGCCGCCCGCGCCCCATCGATGATCGACGAATACCCGATTCTGGCAGTGGCCGCCGCCTGTGCGCACGGAACCACCGTCATGCATGGCCTGAGCGAGTTGCGGGTCAAGGAAAGCGATCGCCTGGCCGCCGTTGCCCGCGGCTTGGCGGCGTGCGGGGTTACGGTCGAGGAAGGGGCGGATAGCCTCACCGTGCATGGCGTCGGCGGCCGCCCGCGTGGCGGTGCGACCATCGCCAGCGGCCTGGATCACCGGATCGCTATGAGTTTTCTGGTGCTGGGCCTGGCGGCCGAGCAACCGGTCACCATCGATGATGGCTCGCCCATCGATACCAGCTTTCCGGGTTTTGTCGACTTGATGACCGCCCTTGGGGCCAAGATCGTATCCGGCACCGGCAAGCCATGATCATCGCCATCGATGGGCCCGGCGCCGCCGGCAAAGGGACCCTGGCCCGGCGCCTGGCCGAGGCGCTCGATCTGGCCTATCTGGATACGGGTCTGTTGTATCGGACGGTGGCGGCAAAGGTTCTGGCTGCTGGCGGCGATCCCGCAACGCCAGAGGTCGCCGAGGCGGCCGCCCGGTCGGCGACCTTTATGGACCTGAATCGGCCGGATCTGAGGGAGGAGGCCGTTGGCCAGGGTGCCTCGCAGGTGGCCGCCATCCCTGGGGTTCGCGCCGCCCTTCTGGACCTGCAGCGGCGCTTTGCCAGGCAGCCGCCTGAGGGCAAGCGGGGGGTCGTTCTGGATGGCCGGGACATCGGCACCGTGGTTTGTCCCGACGCCAATGTGAAGCTTTTCGTGACCGCCAGCCTGGAAACGCGGGCCGCCCGGCGGCAGAAAGAGTTGCGGGCCAGGGGAGAGGCGAGTATATACGCGCGCGTCAAGCAGGAGATGCAGGAGCGGGATGCCCGCGACAGCGCCCGCGCCACGGCGCCGCTCAAACCGGCTTCCGATGCGGTCGTTCTGGATACCAGCGAGATGGACGCCGACGGTGCCTTTCGTGCCGCGATGGACATCATTACCGCTCGCACCACCGCGCCCCCTGCCTGACCGCCGCCATGCGCGGCGATGGCTATGCGTAACGACGAAGGAAAACACGACTGCGCCCGGGATGGTCCTGGGAAGACCGCCGGAGACAACCGGCTGGCCCGTAGAGCACGACGCAACGAAAGGATACGACCCCATGGCTGATCCAGCCGCTCAAACCCCCGAATCCGTGACTCCCGAACCTCTCATAAAAGAACGCTTCGCCGACCTGCTCGATGAATCCATGGGCTCCTCCGATAGCCTGGAAGGCACCGTCCTCAAGGGCATCGTCATCGCTATCGAGGGCGATAGCGCCCTGATCGATGTTGGCTTGAAGTCCGAAGGCCGGGTGGCCCTCAAGGAATTCGCCGAGCCGGGCCAGCCGTCAGAGATCAAGGTTGGGGACGGTGTCGAGGTCTATCTCGAGCGGATGGAGAATAAAAACGGCGAGTCCATGCTCTCGCGCGAAAAGGCCAAGCGCGAGGAAGCTTGGACCGTCTTGGAGAAATCCTTCAACGACAGCGGCCGGGTAACTGGCGTGATCTTTGGCCGGGTCAAGGGCGGCTTTACGGTCGATCTATCCGGCGCCGTGGCGTTTCTGCCAGGCAGCCAGGTGGATATCCGCCCGGTTCGCGACGTCGGCCCGCTGATGGGCTCGCCGCAGCCGTTCCAGATTCTGAAAATGGACCGCTCGCGCGGCAACATCGTGGTCTCGCGCCGCGCCGTCCTCGAGGAGACTCGGGCCGAGCAGCGCTCCGAACTGATCGCCGGCCTCAAGGAAGGCCAGGTGCTCGACGGTGTGGTCAAGAACATCACCGACTACGGCGCCTTCGTCGATTTGGGCGGCGTGGATGGCCTGCTGCACGTCACCGATATTTCCTGGAAGCGCATCAACCATCCGTCCGAATCTGTCTCCATCGGCCAGCAGCTGAAGGTCCAGGTTATTCGCTTCAATCCGGAAACTCAGCGCATCAGCCTGGGCATGAAGCAGCTTGAGGCGGATCCGTGGGAAGGTGTGAGCGCCAAGTACCCGGTCGGCGCCAAATTCCTTGGCCGCGTGACCAACATTACCGACTACGGCGCCTTCGTTGAGTTGGAGGCCGGGATTGAGGGCCTGGTCCACGTTTCAGAGATGAGCTGGACCAAGAAGAACGTGCATCCGGGTAAGATCGTCTCGACCAGTCAAGAGGTCGAGGTGATGGTGCTCGACGTTGACGAGCAGAAGCGGCGCATCAGCCTGGGGCTGAAGCAGTGTGGCTCCAATCCGTGGAGCTCGTTCCTCGAAAACTTCCCCACCGGGATGGTGATCGAAGGCGAGATCAAGAACATTACCGAGTTCGGGTTGTTCGTCGGCCTGCCCGGCGACATCGATGGCATGGTGCATTTCTCCGATCTGGATTGGAGCTTGGCGGGCGAAGAAGCGGTCAAGCAGTACCGCAAGGGCAGCACCGTCAAGGTCAAGGTGCTGGACGTGGATACCACCAAGGAACGCGTCAGCCTGGGCATCAAACAACTCACCGAGGACCCCTTCGCCGGCGCGCTCAAGGACGTAAAGAAGGGTGATGTGGTGACGTGTACCGTGCGCCAGATCACCGACAACGGCATCGAGGTAACTCTGGGCGATGGCGCCGTCGGCTTCATTCGCAAGGCCGATCTCTCTCGCGAGCGCAGTGAACAGCGGCCGGACCGCTTCGCCGTCGGCGAAAAAGTGGACGCCAAGATCAGCGCCGTCGATCCGAAAACCCGCAAGATCACCTTGTCGATCAAGCAGCGCGAGGCGGATGAAGAGAAGAAGGCGATGGCCGACTATGGCTCCGCCGAGTCGGGCGCTAGCCTTGGCGAGATTCTTGGTGCGGCGATTTCCAAGGCCGCCCTTGAGCGGGATGATACGGAGCCCGAGGAAAAGGCCGACGTTGACGAGGACAAGCCGAAGGCCGCTAAGCCAAAAGCAGCCGCCAAGCCCAAGGTGGCCAAAGAGCCTAAGGCCGCTAAAGAGCCAAAGGTAAGCAAGCCGAAGGAAGCAAAAGAAAAAGCCACGAAGGCAAAGACGGCTAAGGCAACGAAGACAAAAAGCGCCGCTAAGAAAAGCAAGAGCGACAAAGAGGGCGACGCTTAGAGCCACGGCAACGCAAAATCGGCCAGGTGCGACGGGCTTTCTCGCGTAAATCCCGGGCAAATCCTGGCCGTTTTCGATGCCGCTATAACACGGTGTTGCCGGCGCGCTCTTACGGGTCGTGGTGCACTGCGGAATAAACGGTTGTTCTGAAAGGCTTATCCTTGACGGCTTGGGATCAGTCTGGCACCCTGTCGGATTGGTACCGGGCCCGGACGAAGAAATGTCGCTTGTGCGGATAAGGGTGGGGGAGGCAACCGGGCCGTGTTTCCTGCTCGACCGCCGCACGCTGGCAGTTGGCACCGGGGGGTGTCGTGACCGGCCGTAAATCGTGGGAAGGGGCACCATGACGAAGTCCGAACTCATTCAACGTATAGCGGAACTGAATCCGCATCTGTATCACCGCGATGTGGAACGTATCGTAACCACGGTCTTTGAGGAAATTTCCGGTGCGCTATCGCGTGGTGATCGGGTGGAGCTGCGGGGTTTTGGAGCCTTCTCGGTCAAGCGCCGCGATGCGCGGGTCGGGCGCAATCCGCGTACGGGCGATGCGGTGCATGTCTCGGAAAAGCACATTCCCTTTTTCAAGACCGGCAAGCTCTTGCGCGAGCGTTTGAACGACTAATACCGAGGCTCCTGGTATAACAGTCGTCTGCGCGCTAGTGGCCCGATCCTAACGCTTGGTTCCCATCTGTTTGGGTTGCACCACTAGGGTCTCCAAGCCCGCGAGGCGTGGGGTTCGAATTATGAAGCGACTGTCTTGGATTTTAACGCTGCCGCTCATGGCGGTAGCCGTGGTCTTTGCGATCGCCAATCGAGAAGTGGTCGTGCTCGATTTATGGCCGTTGGCGATGACCATACAGGCGCCGCTCTTCGTCCTGGTGCTGGGTGCTGCCGTCGTCGGTTTATTCGCCGGCGCCGTGGTAGCCTGGTTTTCCGGCGGACCCACACGCCGCCGCGCCCGCGAGGCGCGTCGCCGTGCCGCCGAACTGGAGCGCGAAATCGCCTACCTGCGGGGTGCCGCCGAGGCGGAGCGGCCCAAGGAGCAGTCGATCGACGCGCCGCGCTCCTCCGCCGTTACCATAGCTGGCTTGCCGGCTGCGCCGCCGCCGAACCATGGTGTCACGGGTGGCAGCCCGCGGTCGAGTTTCTGAGAGCCTACGCTTAGGGCCGCTGCGATCATGCGCATTATCCAAGCGGCCGAGGTTGACGCGGCCCTCGACTACGAAAGTTTGGTCGAACGCTTGCGCCAAGCCTTTCGCCGCGACATCACCGTTCCCCTGCGCCACCATCACAGTATCGAGGGTGACGGCACTGCCGTAGCAACCTTACTGCTCATGCCGGCGTGGCAGGCGGGTCGCCATATCGGCATCAAGATGGCGACTGTATTCCCCGAGAATGGCGCGCGCGGCCTGCCGGCGGTGATGGGTGCCTACCTGCTGCTCGACGGCCAGACGGGGTCGCCGCTGGCCCTCATCGATGGCCCGGCGTTAACCGCCCGGCGCACCGCCGCCGCCTCGGCTCTGGCCTCGAGCTACCTGTCGCGGCCCGATAGCGAGCGCCTGTTGATGGTTGGCACCGGTGCCCTGGCGCCGCACCTTATCGCTGCCCACGCGGCGCTTCGGCCTATCCACAACGTGCTCGTCTGGGGACGCAGCGAGGAAAAGGCGGCGAAGCTTGCCAAGAGCCTGGATCGCCCGGATTTTCGCGTGACACCGACAACCGATCTCGAGGCAGCGGCGCGCGGTGCGCATATCATCTCCTGTGCGACGCTGAGCACCACGCCGTTGATCGCCGGCGATTGGCTGCAGCCAGGCCAGCATCTGGATTTGGTCGGCGGATTTCGTCCGGATATGCGCGAGACCGACGATACGGCCATACGCCGCGCCCGAGTGTTCGTGGATACCCGCGCTGGTGTCGGCGCCGAGGCAGGCGACATCGTTCAACCAATCGAGTCCGGCGTTCTCGACCCGGCGGATATCGCCGCGGATCTATTCGAACTGACCCGTGGCGATCGGGCCGGGCGCCGGTACTACGATCAGATCACCCTGTTCAAATCGACGGGCACGGCGGTCGAGGACTTGGCGGCCGCCGAGTTGGTGATCGAGAGGGTCTAGAGCATAGTCCGACCAAATGGCCCCGGCGCAGGCGGTTCCATTTGGTCGGACTATGCTCTAGCGCCACGTGACCGCACCGGCGCGCGGTGATATACCCGCCTCATGAACCAGACCCCACCAAAGGACCGCGTCTTTGTGGCCCTCGATACCCCCGATCTGGCGCGCGCCGCGCATCTGGCGACGGCGCTGTCCGAAGTCGTCGGCGGTATCAAGGTCGGCAAGGAGTTCTTCACGGCCCACGGGCCCGCGGGCGTGCGTGCCGTCACCGGCGCCGGGGGTTTGTTCCTCGATCTCAAATTTCACGACATTCCCAACACCGTAGCGGGCGCCGTGCGGGCCGCCGTGCCGCTGGGCCCGGATCTTTTGACGATCCATGCGGCCGGCGGGCCAGCGATGTTGCGCGCGGCCGTGGCGGCGGCGGCCGAGACTGCTGGTGACGCGGATGTGCCGCGGCCTCGGTTGCTCGGTATCACGGTCTTGACCAGCCTGGATGATGACGACCTGACGGCTGTTGGCCAGCACGGTCCGGTGACCGAGCAGGTGCGCCGGCTGGCCGCGCTGGCGCAGGAGACCGGTCTGGACGGCGTGGTGTGCAGCCCGCACGAAATCGCGGCTCTGCGCCGCCTGTGCGGTCCCGATTTTCTGCTCGTTGTCCCGGGTATCCGGCCGGCATGGGCAGCGGCGGACGATCAGAAACGGGTGCTCACACCGGCCCAGGCCTTGGCCGAGGGCGCCGATTATCTGGTGATCGGCCGGCCGATCACCGGTGCGGCGGATCCGGTGGCTGCGGCCCAACGGATCGTCGCCGAGTTGGGCGAGTCGTGAACCAGTCGAACCCACCACCGGCGGCGATAAGCCGCTTGCCGGTGCTGGCCACCGTGCGGGGGGCATACGGAATCGTCCTGGGGGAACCGGTGCTGTTCATGCGCGCGGTCGCGGCCCCTTTTCTGCTCTCGATTTTGATCGCCGGGCTGACCCTTGCCATGCCGGCCTATCCCTTGATCTCCTTCATATTGGCTATCGCCAGCTTGACCCCATACGCGATCTTTGGCGTTGCCTGGTGCCGGCTGACATTGCTCGGGCCGGAAGCCGGCCGGCCGGCCTTGGCCCCGTCCTGGGCGCCGCGCCATTGGCGATTCTTCGGCTATCAGGTTGCCTTGTCCATCATCGCTTTCGGTCTTATTGTCCCGCCGCTCCTCATCGGGACGTTCCAGGCGGCCATGGTCGCCGGGGCCGAAAACACCGGAGCAGCGGTGGCGGCGTTCCTATTAGGTGAGATCGCCGTTGTGGTTGGCACGGTCTACCTCGCGGCGCGCCTGAGTTTTGTCTTTCCGGCGGCGGCGGCGGATGAAATCTACACATGGCGGCATGCCTGGGCACATACCCGAGGACAGGGCATGCGCTTGCTCGGGACCATCGCGCTGAGCATTGTGCCGGCGGTGACGGTTCTCTGGGTAGTCGCCCAGACGCTGGGGATTTTCGCTCTCCCCGAGATCGATTCTTCAACGGTGCGCGATGGGACCAACCCGGAAGAGATCATCCAGCAATACCTGGCCGACAACGCGGGCCTCATCGTGGCGGCCCAAATCGCCATGACCGGGATGAGCTATCTGGTCATGGCCGTGACGATGTCGGCCATTTCGATCGCGTTTCGGATCAGCACTGGCTGGGTCCCGGCGGTAGCGCCGCCGCCGGCACCGGTATAAGGGCACCGCTCATGGCACTCGAGGTCAAGATCTGCGGCATTAACAGCCGCCCGGCCCTGGCCGCCGCCGTCGACGGCGGTGCGGCGTATATCGGCCTGATCTTCTATCCGCCGAGTCCGCGCTATGTCGATATCGCGCAGGCCACGGCGCTGGCCGCCGCGGTGCCGGACGGGATCACCAAGGTTGGCTTGCTGGTGGATGCGGATGACACCTTGATCGCCAGTCTTCTGGCTCGCGTGCCTCTCGATATGTTGCAGCTGCATGGCAGCGAAAGCCCGGCCCGGGTGGCCGAAATCCGCAGCCATTTTGGCCGGCCGGTGATGAAGGCGGTGAAGATTGCTAACGCCGACGATGTCGCCGGCGCCGAGGCGTACTGCGGTGCCGCGGACCGCCTGCTTTTCGATGCCAAGCCGCCCAAGGGTATGACCGGTGCCTTGCCTGGCGGCAATGCCATCTCTTTCGATTGGCGCCTGCTGGCCGGACGCCGGTGGTCGCTGCCGTGGATGCTTTCGGGCGGCTTAAGCGTCAGCAATGTGGCCGAGGCGGTGGCGGTATCCGGCACGCCGGCAATCGATGTCTCCTCCGGCGTCGAGGACCGTCCGGGCGCCAAAAATCCCGAGAAGATCCGTGCCTTCCTGAAGGCCGCGCAGGCGCTTTAGATTCCCGAGCGAAACACCAAGGCAAGGCTTGTGGTGTGCACGCCTTGTTTGGTTGGCCAGGGCAGATCGCCGAGTGGCAGGACACTGATTTCCGGATTCTCCGCCGTGATACGGCGCAACGCTTGATAGGGACCGGTAATGACCCCGTTGTCGGGGAAAAGCGGGCGGCCGTTGGGATAGTAGTCGTGCAAGAGGATGAGACCGCCTGGGGCGAGGAGGGGTAATGCCGCTGAGACCTCGCGATAAACCGCTTGCGCCGAATGATCGCCATCGAGAAACACCAAGCCGAACTTTTCATCGGTCTCGATCATGAAATCGAGCGCTGGCCGCGCTACGAATTTAATTCGATCCTGACAGTCGAGTCGATCGGCATACCCTTGCGGTGATAGCTCCAGGCCCCGCTGTTTCCACGCCCCGGTGGCTGGATCGTTAACATCGAAAAGATCAACCGTTGTGATTGAACCATGGTCGCCGCCTGCTTTCAGGGCGCGCGCCAGGTACAAGGTCGAAGCGCCAATATGCGTACCCACTTCAAGAACCTTCTCAGGCTCGAGGCCACAGATTAAATAATAGACGGCTCGGCGATCGCCTGGGTTGACACCGCCAAAGCGATCGACCTCCCCGAACACGGAACGGATCGCTCCATGATCGGCTGTCCACTTGGCCTCAATCGTATCGTCCGAGAAAATCGGCTCCAAAAAATGGTCTGATTTAAGCCGCAACTGGGCGGAATCGAATGTGTGTCTGGAAATGCGCGAAAGACGAACTCTATCCCGCAGATTGCGCAAAAGTCGAACGGCCGATCTTGGCAACATCGGAATATCCAAATCGATTTACGGTAAGCTTCTTTCACCTCGTAGACTGGGCAAAAGAAACGACAAAAAGATAGTATCGGCCAGTCGATCTCCAGCAGGGGCACAACCTATACTAAATCTCTTTTTGGGGGAACCCGAGAAGCTAAGCTTTTGAAATTAGGGGGTGAATTTTCAAGTTTTGTTCTCCGCCCGACCTAGCCTATTTCTGGCGCTGGCCCGCTGGATATTGCGGCGGCGGAGGTTATGAGGCAGAGTTCGCGGCCTATTTCGCGAGAGAGACCTTTGCCGAGCCAGACCCCCAATACCTATAAGGCTGGGCCCGATGAACAGGGCCATTTCGGTCTCTACGGCGGGCGCTTCGTTGCCGAGACGCTGATGCCGCTCATCCTTGAGGTGGAGAGCGCCTATGAGGCGGCCCGCAAGGACCCGGCGTACCAGGCGCAGATCGACAGCTTCGCCGACCACTATGTAGGCCGGCCCAGTCCGCTTTATTTCGCCGAGCGTCTGACAGAGCATTTCGCGGCGGCCAGCGGGGGCAGCACCGGTGCCAAAATCTATTTCAAGCGCGACGAGCTGAATCATACCGGCTCGCACAAGATCAACAACTGCATGGGGCAAATCCTGCTCGCTCGGCGCATGGGCAAAAAGCGCATCATCGCCGAGACCGGCGCCGGTCAGCACGGCGTGGCGGTGGCCACCGTGTGCGCACGCTTCGGCCTGCCTTGCATTGTCTATATGGGTGAGAAGGACATCGAGCGGCAGAAGCCCAATGTCTTTCGCATGAAGCTGCTCGGCGCCGAGGTGGTACCGGTGACCAGCGGCAGCCGCAGTCTGAAGGACGCCATGAACGAGGCGTTGCGCGATTGGGTCGCCAATGTTGAGTCCACCTTTTACATTATCGGCACGGCCGCCGGGCCACACCCCTATCCGGCAATGGTGCGTGAGTTTCAGTCGGTCATCGGCCGCGAGGTCCGCGAACAGATGATGGCCGCCGAGGGACGTCTACCCGATAGCCTGGTCGCCTGCATCGGTGGCGGCTCCAATGCCATAGGCCTGTTCCACCCGTTCCTGGACGACAAGGATATCCGCATCTTCGGCGTCGAGGCGGCCGGGCGCGGACTCGAGAGCGGCGAGCACGCCGCCTCGCTCACCGGTGGGCGGCCGGGTGTCCTGCATGGCAACCGTACCTATCTG
The DNA here is from genome assembly GCA_021776055.1 of Kiloniellaceae bacterium. GTDB lineage: Bacteria > Pseudomonadota > Alphaproteobacteria > Kiloniellales > J153 > JAJFGI01. Next base: position 750 of record JAJFGP010000124.1, on the reverse strand, counting down.
CTGCAGGATGACGACGGGCAGATCAAGGAAGCCCATTCCATTTCCGCCGGTCTCGATTATCCCGGTATCGGCCCGGAGCACGCTTGGCTGAAGGACATCGGCCGCGTCGAATATGTCTCGGCAACCGATACCGAAGCGCTTGCGGCGTTCCAGCTTTGCTCTCGTCAGGAGGGCATCATCCCGGCCTTGGAGCCATCCCACGCCCTGGCCTTTGTCAGCAAGCTGGCGCCCACCCTGCCGCGCGACCATCTGTTGGTCATGAACATGTGCGGACGCGGCGATAAGGACGTCTTCACCGTCGCCGCGGCGTTGGAGATCGACATATGAGCGCCAGCCGCCCACCCAGCCGGATGGAGCGCCGCTTCGCTGCTCTGGCGGCCGAGGGGCGCGGCGGTTTGGTCGCCTTCGTGACCGCCGGCGATCCGGATGCCCAGACGGCACAAGCGTTGGTCGCCGGTCTGCCCGCCGCCGGCGCCGATGTGATCGAACTGGGGATGCCGTTTTCCGATCCCATGGCCGATGGGCCATCGGTGCAGGCCTCCAGCCAACGGGCGCTTGCCGCGGGCATGACGCTTAGCAAGACCCTCGATCTGGTGCGTGGCTTTCGGAACGCTGACCAGGACACGCCGATCGTTCTGATGGGCTACTACAACCCGATTTACAGCTATGGGGTCGAACGATTCCTAGCGGATGCCAGCGGCGCCGGTGTCGACGGGTTGATCATCGTCGATCTGCCGCCGGAAGAGGACG
>JAJFGP010000123.1 GCA_021776055.1 Kiloniellaceae bacterium | reverse complement strand
CGCGAAGGCCGTGGAGACAACATAGGCCGCATAGTGGTCGCCGTCACCGCGCAAATCCTCGATATTGACCTGGGCGTCCGGTATGGCTGCCTTGATCAAGCTCTCAATTTCCGCCGGACTCATGGCCATCGCGCCAAACCCCTCGTTTACCTACTTTTACTCGGCTTTCAGGCGCCCGTATATGCGGGCATCCAACCCTCGTGCGCGGCGCGTAACGTGCTCAAAGATATGGTGTCTGTCCCCGGTAAGGTCAATCCGGAACCCCCGGTTTCTCCGATACAAACTGCCGGCACGCCCGCTTGTCGGGCAGCCTCAAGAACCACCCCCGCCGCTGGGGCGGTGACAAGATAGCGCGCCTGGTCCTCGCCGAACAGCCAAGCGTGCAGGGGGAGACCGCCGTCGGGCTGACCCAGGGTCGCCCCGAGACCACCGGCCAGAGCCATTTCGGCAACGGCGACAGCCAGGCCGCCATCCGATAGGTCGTGGCAGGCGGTGACGGCCTGTTGAACGATCAGGCCCCGGACCAGGTCGCCGACGCGCTTCTCGGCTGCTAGGTCGACCGGCGGCGGGGCCCCGTCGTGGCGGCCGGCGATCTCGCGCAGATAGAGTGAGGCGCCCAGATGCCCGGTCGTTTCACCAATTAGCAGAATGGCTTCTCCGGCGGCTTTGAAGGCGATTGTCGCCGTGGCCGCCAGATCCTCGATGAGGCCGACTCCGCCGATGGTCGGGGTCGGCGGAATGCCATGCCCATTGGTCTCGTTGTAGAGCGAGACATTGCCGGAGACGACGGGGAAGTCGAGGGTCCGGCAGGCGTCGGCGATGCCTTTGATGCAGCCGACGAACTGACCCATGATCTCCGGCCGCTCGGGATTGCCGAAATTCAGGTTGTCGGTGATCGCCAGGGGCAGGGCGCCCACGGCGGTCAGGTTGCGCCAGGCCTCGGCCACCGCCTGGGCACCGCCACGCTCGGGATCGGCCAGGCAATAGCGCGGGGTACAGTCCGTGGTGATGGCCAGCGCCCGGTCGCTATCGTGGATGCGGACGACGGCCGCATCGCCACCAGGCCGGCCGGCGGTATCGGCCATCACCATGTGGTCGTATTGCTCCCAAATCCAACGCCGGGAGCACAGATCGGGCGAGCCGAGCAAGGTTACCAGCGCCTGGCCCAAATCCGCCGGTGGCGGGATTTCGGCGGCATCGATGTGCGGGCGGGATGGCGCCGGTTCCCAGGGCCGCTCGTACTCGGGCGCGGCTTCCGCCAGCGGGTCGATCGGCAAATCGCCCACGGTCTCGCCGTGCAGGGTCAGGACCATGCGGCCGGTATCGGTCAGGCGGCCGATCACAGCGAAATCCAGGTCCCATTTCTCAAAGACTCGGCGTGCCAGACCTTCCCGACTTGGCTTGAGGACGATGAGCATGCGCTCCTGGCTTTCCGAGAGCATCATCTCGTACGGCGTCATACCGGTCTCGCGGCAGGGCACCTTATCGAGCGCCAGTTCCACCCCCAAGCCGCCCTTGGACGCCATCTCGAAGGAGGAGGAAGTGAGGCCGGCGGCGCCCATGTCCTGAATGGCAACAATGGCGTCCGTCTCCATCAGCTCCAGGCAGGCCTCGATCAACAGCTTCTCTGTAAAGGGGTCGCCGACCTGCACCGTGGGGCGCTTTTCCTCGGTGCCCTCGGCGAACTCGGCGGAGGCCATGGTGGCCCCGTGGATGCCGTCGCGTCCGGTCTTGGAGCCAACATAAACAATGGGGTTGCCGGGCCCGCTCGCCTTGGAGGTGAAGATTCGATCCGTCCGCGCGATGCCCACGGTCATGGCGTTGACCAGGATATTGCCGTTGTAACCCGGGTCGAAATTGACTTCGCCGCCGACCGTCGGCACGCCGACGCAATTGCCATAGCCGCCGATGCCGGCGACCACGCCAGACAATAGCTGCTTGGTCTTCGGATGCTCCGGATCGCCAAAGCGCAAGGCGTTGAGGTTGGCCACCGGCCGGGCGCCCATGGTGAAGACATCGCGCAGGATGCCGCCGACGCCGGTTGCCGCACCCTGATAGGGCTCGATGAAGCTCGGGTGGTTGTGGCTTTCCATCTTGAAGATAGCGGCCAAGCCGTCGCCGATGTCGATCACCCCGGCGTTTTCGCCCGGCCCATGGATGACGCAGTCTCCGGTTGTCGGCAGGGTCTTCAGCCAGACCTTGGAGGATTTATAAGAACAATGCTCCGACCACATGACGGAAAAGATACCGAGTTCGAGCAGGTTCGGCGCGCGCCCGAGAATCTCTAGGATGCGTTGATACTCGTCCTCTTTCAGGCCGTGCTCGGCAACGATTTCCGGCGTGACTTCGCTCACGAAAGCGCCTCGATAAGGCCGTCGAATAGGGGCCGCCCGTCGGTGCCGCCGAGTTGTGCATCGGCAAGCCGCTCGGGGTGCGGCATCATGCCTAGTACGGTCTTGGTTTCATTGAAGATTCCGGCGATGTTGCGAGCCGAGCCGTTGGGATTGGCGGCGCTGCTGTGGCTGCCGTCGTTATCGCAATAACGAAAGGCGATTTGACCGCCGTCTTCCAGGCGCGCCAGGCCATCGTCGTCGGCGGAATAGTTGCCGTCATGGTGGGCGATCGGGATGCGTAGCGTTTGGCCGGTCTCGTATTTACTGGTGAAGACGGTTTGGCTGCTCTCGACGCGTATGTGCACGTCCTTGCAGACATAACGCAGACCGGCGTTGCGCATCAGGGCGCCGGGCAGCAAGCCGGCCTCGGTCAGGATTTGAAAACCATTGCAAATGCCGAGCACGGGCACGCCCCTGCTGGCGCGGCGCGCGACCTCCGTCATCACCGGGGAATGAGCCGCCATGGCGCCGCTGCGCAGATAGTCGCCGTAGGAGAACCCACCGGGCAGGACGATCAAATCGACGGCGGGAAAATCCGCCTCCTTGTGCCAGACCAGGGTAGGCTCGCCTCCGCCGCCGGCGTGCATGGATTGGCGCAGGGCGACGGTGACGTCGCGGTCGCAGTTGGAGCCGGGAAAGACGATCACCGCTGCTTTCATATCGGCCAGACCCTCCGGAAGGTCTCGGGATAATCGGTCACCATGGCGTCGGCGTCGACGGGCAGATCGGCCGTAAAGTCTCGGAACAATCCCTCGTAACGGTAGCGTCCGCCGTTGCGGCCCAATCCTTCAAGACAGGTGTAGCGTTGTTCGGCCAGTCTCGGCGTTAGCTCGGGCACCGGCACGTAGACGACTTGTATATCCGCGCTGGCGCTCGGATCGAGGTCAAGCCGGCGGATCGGCAGAGTGTTGGTGAACGGCGTGATTTGTATGTCCGGGTCCAGGCAGCCAGCCAGATCGGGTTGCGGCTCGCCATTGGCGCGCCAGTTACCCTCGCCATCGGATTCCAGGACCAGGCGGCCGGCGGCGGTTTCGCCGCTTTCCATGACCGCGAAGCTCAACTTGCGTGTGCGCCATTTGGCATCGGTCGTAAGCTCGTAGCGGCAGCGTAAGTGCGCGGTACCCAGCTTGCGCAAGATCAGGCCGAGGGCATGTATGCCATCGGCGGCGTAGGTCACATGCAGATGCTCAAGCCCCGGTTCGTCCCAAGGACGCCAGTAGACGTTGCGCGGTGCGGCTTCGTTCACGGGGCGCTTTGACCGTCAAGCTCGATGGCGTAATTCTCGATGACCGTATTGGCCAGCAGTTTCTCGCACATGTCGTGCAGGTTCTTACGAGCCTGAGCCGGGTTCGTCTCGGCCAGATCAAGCTCGATCACTTTGCCTTGGCGGACGCCTTCGACCCCGGTGAAACCCAGGGTCCCCAGAGCATGCTCGATGGCCTTGCCCTGCGGGTCGAGGACGCCCGGTTTAAGAGTGACGTGAACACGAGCCTTCACCTGTGGCACTCCCGAATCGAGCGGTGGATTTTGGCGTGGCGCGCACTCTAGCGATGGGCCACGGGCAAGACAAGAAGCGGCGGCGAATTGGCCTCAGGGGAGGGCTTTGTAGAGAGTATAGGCGCCGCGTAGCTCGCCGATTTCGAAGCCCGTGGCCCGGTCCTCCGGGTACAGGGCTTGGATCAGAAGCGCCAGATCCGGGTCGATTTTCGTACCGTGGCATTGGGCGCACAACTCGCCGAGCGGGATTGCCTGCATGTAGTGAAATACCGGCTTGTCCAGACGCCTTGCGAGCGCCATGGATTCCATGCCGGAAAGTTTCTCGCCACGGTCGGCGCGGGCCTGGAATTCAGTCAGGACAGCCTTTTCCTCGCGGGTCGGCGCATTGTCGGGGTTGCGGACGCGCAGCGCCGTCCGGCGGACGCGCCAATCTCCCGGCTTCCCAATGGTCTGGGTGATCTCTGGTGCTATGGTTTTGCAGACCCGAAGGGCACGGCCCACGTCTCCCGCGTCGATCGCTGTTTGCAATGCATCCCGGATTGCATTGGCAAACTGCTGAACCAGCACCCGCGCTTGCTTGCGGTAATCATCGAGGTTCGGTGCGGCCCGGCCTGTTGAAGGAACGGTCGCCAGCGCTAAAAGACCAACCGATACCCAAACCAATGTGAGGGCCGTACGCCGCATAGGCTTACTCCCCGGATGTGAAAACCCCCGTCGGTCCCGCCAGAAACAGGGTCGCGCTGGCAGGCCGTCGCCAAGTGGAATGACGAAGAAGCGTAAACCGGATTCGGGACTCAGGGGAAGGTCGGCCCTCATTATTCACAGGAACGAAGTCCTACGTAACATAAGTTTCACAATAGAAAACGATCAAAACCCTGCCCGTACAGCCGTCTAGCCCTCTGCGACGGCTGGGAAATTGATCCGTATCGCGCCGCTGGGTGATCTGATAAACGCCAGGTAACTCGTTGCGTTAACTAGTTTTTCCTGGCATAGTAACAATCTGTTAACTGGGGTGTTCTTGGTGCGATGGGGATAGGATGGTCAGCCCGTATTTGCTGAGGCCTCTGCGATCATTGCAGGAGGCAGCCGAGGGTGTGCGTGCCCCGGACGAGAAGGATCACGACCGGGATCCGGTGGAGGCGCCACGGCGCGCGCTGAAGGCCGAGGGGCCGGGCGTGCAGTTTTGGGATTCCCGGATACCGGCCCCCCCGAAGTCCCTGGGGCCACGTCTGGTTTGGACCAACGCCGCCCCCCGAGGGACGTCGACGCGGGGAAAGTGAAGGGGCGGCTCCCGTTGGGAGGCCGGCCCTAGCTACTGAACGAGTTTGGGCCGTGTGACCTCGGCTAGGCCGTTTTCCGGCAGCACGCCGAGGCGTCGGGCGACTTCCTGATAGGCTTCCTCGACCCCGCCGAGATCTTGGCGAAAGCGGTCTTTGTCCATACGCTCGTTCGTTTTGACGTCCCACAAGCGGCAGGTATCCGGGCTAATTTCGTCGGCGAGGACGATGCGCATCTCGTCGTCTTCCCACAGGCGGCCGAATTCCAGCTTGAAGTCCACCAACTTCAGCCCGACCCCGAGGAACAGGCCCAACAGAAAATCGTTTATCCGCAGGGCAAGCTGGAGCATGTCGTCCAGGTCCTGGGTGTTGGCCCAATTGAATGCGGTGATATGCTCCTCGGTGACCATCGGGTCGCCAAGATCGTCGTTCTTTAGGTAGTACTCGACGATGGGGCGCGGAAGCTGGATGCCTTCTTCGAGCCCAAGGCGCTTGGCGATCGACCCGGCGGCGATATTCCGGATGACAACCTCGATCTGGATTATCTCAACTTCTCTAACGAGTTGCTCCCGCATGTTCAGGCGCCGCACGAAATGGGTCGGAATGCCGATCTCGGCCAGCCGCAGCATCAGGTGCTCGGAAATACGGTTGTTCAGGACGCCTTTGCCGGTGATGGTGCCGCGCTTCTTGTTGTTGAAGGCGGTGGCATCGTCCTTGAAATACTGGACGAGGGTGCCCGGCTGCGGGCCTTCAAAAAGGACCTTGGCCTTGCCCTCGTATATCCGCCTACGTCGCATGTGTGCCATCCAAAATGGGCGCTGTTCGCCCCGTAACGTCCTTGCGCTCCGGCGGAGCCCAGGACCACGAGTCATAGCAGGCGCCCAGGGCCAACACAATCACACCCCGAGGAGGATGGTCCAGAAATCGGAACGTCGCGGCGAGAAAAAAGCCCTATAAATCAACAGGTTTGTAGGGCACGGTGTCCGGCCGCCCGGCGGCGAACAGCCAAACTGGCTTGGCTGGGCGCCCGCGCAGGCTTTGCGGCAGGCCGGGTAGGGCAATGAGGGAGCTGGAAACGGTTTCGAAGCCACGCTCGGTGACGATGGTCATGGCCGCTTCGGGCCCATCCGCGGGCGGGTGCCGCTGGCTGCCCATGATCTTTTGCCAGGAGCGCCACTTGCCGGTTTTTGGGTCCGGCGCGTCGGCTACCTCGAAAAGCGGCAGATTGGCGCGGACACGGGCGCTGGCCGGGTCGTTTCGGTCGTGGGCCGTGATCATCGAAATGCCTGGCTGCAACTCGAAGATCTCGATCCGGGCCGGGCCGGCCTCTTCGCCACCTTCATCGCTGGCGGAGCGCAGCCAATAGGCATCCTTTCGGTCGGCGACCACCAGGTTGAAACTGCGAAAAGCGTCAGGATCGAGCAGCGAGGCCCGTGTCGCCGCCGCCGAGGCCGTGGTGTGATCGAGGGCTTCGAGCACCAACTCACCGCGGCTGCGCTTGCCAGCGCTTGGCCCCAGGGAATTGGCGCGGTTGAGGACTCCGGCCACGACGCCACTATCGTTGACGCCGAGCCAGGCTCCACCCGCCAGATCGTCCTTGCCGGCAACGATTTGCGGTCGATCCGGCCAATGCCGCGCCGGCGGCTGCCAAGGCCGATTGGTCATTTCGTCCCGGTTGGCGGCCAGGACGAGGGGCCAAGGGTGGCCCGGCCGGCGAAGGATGACAACTGTGCACATGGGCCAACGATGGTTGCGGTGGTCTTGCCGATCGCCTATCTGTGGTTAGCGGCTATAAGGATGCCGCTGCGGATAACACCCTGCGGGGTGGAAGGCAAGTCGGCGACCATGCTCAAGGGAGATCCCGCTTCATGACCACGTTCAACGACCGCGAGAAAGCGTTCGAAGATAAGTACAAGCACGACCAGGATTTGCAATTCAAGGTCGAGGTCCGGCGCAACAAGCTGCTTGGCCTGTGGGCCGCGGAACTCCTGGGATTGCAGGGTGCGGAGGCGGAAGCCTACGCCAAGGAAGTGGTTTCCGCCGACTTCGAGGAACCGGGTGACGCCGATCTGGTGCGAAAAGTCCTCGCGGACCTATCGGCGAAACAGGTGGACATGACCGAACACCATCTGCGCAAAAAGATGGAAGAGCTGCAGGTCGAGGCCAAACACCAGGTCATGACCGAGTAGGCGGCCGGGGGCGGCCTAGCCAACAATTGTCATGCCCCGTGCTCGACACGGGCATCCATCATGGGGCCGCACCATGGACCCTCGGTCGAGCCCGAGGGTGACGATGGGGGTGCCGGGGATTGGGTATTAGCCGTCGCCGAAGACCCGGTCGAAGATCATTGCCGCGTGTTTCGTATGGCGGGCTTCGTCGAAGCAGGCGGCCAGAGCTTTGCGGTCGAGATGTTCGGTGACCTCCGCCTCGTCGCTTAACAGATCGAGGAACTTGCCCTCGCCGGCCCAGACTCGCATGGCGACGCGCTGAACCAGGGCATATGCCTCTTCGCGGGCCAGGCCTGCTTGCGTTAGGGCCAGCAGAACTGCCTGGGAATGAATTAGGCCACCGAGCTGGTCCAGGTTGCGGCGCATGGTCTCTGGGTAGACCAGCAAATTCTCGATCACGCCTGCCAGACGGGTCAGGGCGAAGTCGAGGGCGATGGTCGCATCCGGGGCGATGACCCGCTCGACCGAGGAATGGGAGATGTCGCGCTCGTGCCAAAGCGTCACATTTTCCAGCGCCGGGGCGACGGCGGCGCGCACGATGCGGGCCAGGCCGGTCAAGTTTTCGCTGAGAACCGGATTGCGCTTATGCGGCATGGCCGATGAGCCTTTTTGACCCGGTGCGAAATATTCCTCCGCCTCGCGCACCTCGCTGCGCTGCAGGTGGCGGATTTCGGTGGCCAGGTTCTCGATGGAGGCGGCAATCGTGCCCAGGGTGGCGAAAAACGCGGCATGTCGGTCGCGGGGAATGACCTGGGTCGAAATCGGTTCCACCGTCAGGCCCATCTTCTCGGCCACATGCTTTTCGACGCGCGGGTCGATGCTGGCGAACGTGCCGACGGCGCCGGAGATGGCGCAGGTCGCGATCTCGGCGCGAGCTTGTTCAAGGCGCGTGCGG
>JAJFGP010000122.1 GCA_021776055.1 Kiloniellaceae bacterium | reverse complement strand
GGCGTTGCGTACATTCTGCGCGGCAGTATCCGGCGTGCGGAGAATCGTGTGAGAGTTAGCGTTGAACTCGTCGATGCGCGAACGGGCAGCACTGTCTGGTCGGAGCGTTTCGACAGGGAATTGACGGATATCTTCACTCTTCAGGACGAAATCAGCCGGACCATCGCCGGTCGGCTTGCCCCTGAGGTGATCAAGGCTCGGGTCGGTGAAATTCGGAATACTCCGACGACCAGCCTCGATGCCTGGGACCTTTATCTTCAGGCGAAAGCCGCCCAAGCGGAGTTCACCTCGGCACGGCAAGCCGAGGCCATTCGCCTAGCCGATCTCGCCATCCAGCGCGATCCAAGTTTCGCCGCCCCTTACGCGCTCATCGCCAGGGCAAAGGGCGTTCAATTTTTCTTTCAATGGATCGATAGCCCCAAACGGACTTTGACCGAAGCCATCGATCGGGCGCGTACCGCCATTCGTCTGGATGGGGACGACGCTGCGGCGTACGCAGCCTTGGGCTATGTGTATCGGCTCACCGGCGATGAAACGCGCGCGATCAGGCATTTGGAATGGGCAAGTCAACTTAATCCCAATGACGCCAATATCCGGCTTGAGCTTGCTCACACTTTGGATTGGTTTCGCCTGCAAGACCGCGCCCTCCCCGAGATTTTGGAGGCTATCCGCCTTAGCCCGCGCGACCCGCAGCTCGAGGTTATGTACTTCCGCAAAGCCCACATACTATTTCACCTGCGCGATTTCGAAGCTTCCCTGGCTGCGGCTCGGGACATGGCGGGTGCGCTGACGAACGACACTTGGCGAACCTACTATCATTTGATTCGCGCCGCGAATTTCGCGTATTTGGGACGCGAAGACGAGGCACTCTTGGAGGTCAAGAATGCACGCGGGCTGAGTCCTGGATTGTCTCTAGCCTCTGTTCGGAGAAGATTTGAAAAGAGCAACAATCATCTAGAAAACCGAAGGATTTGGCTTGACGCTCTCCGCAGGGCCGGCCTGCCCGAAGAATAGTAATGCACGATCATGGGTCGCCAATGGCCGGTGGGGCTCTAGATTTCCGTGTTCACGGATATCGGAGCCGGCGCCAACCGTCATTTTCGGCCCACCTATTGATCCAGATCAAGTGCCGGCGGATCAAGCCGGCGTAGTTTCCCCCTAGAATTGGGATAGGTCTGGTTGGGGGACAACCGGGTCCGCTGGGTTTTGGGACGCGGTCATGATCAAATTTGGGGCGATTGCGAGGACGGAAGCGGCGCATGTGCCGTTTCGGTTCTTTGCCACGTCTGATGTGTTGAGTGCGGACGATCTTGCCGCGGTCAGGGCGGATTTTCCGGATATCCGCAATCCGGGCATTTTTCCGCTGTCCGAGCTCACCTACGGGCCGGCGTTTGCTCGTCTGGTGGAGGATATTCGAAGTCAGGAACTTGAGGATATCTTGGCGGAGAAGTACGGCGTCGACCTTTCCGACAAGCCGCTTATGATCACGGTGCGCGGCCAAGCGCAAATGAAAGATGGCCGCGTCCATACCGATACAGAAGCGAAATTTGTGACCTGCCTGCTCTATCTCAACGATCTTTGGGATAAAGGCGCGGGACAATTGCGGATGCTGCGCCGGCCGGACAACCTCGATGATTTCGCGGCCGAGATTCCGCCAAGCGGCGGCACATTGGCGTCCTTCCTGCGTTCGGACAATTCCTGGCATGGGCACGAGCCCTACGCCGGCGAGCGGCGGTACGTGATGTTCAACTGGATGACATCACAGGCGGCCATGGAGCGCGAGCTTAGCCGCCATCGTTTCTCCGCAAAGCTCAAGCAACTCAACCCCTTCGCTTAAAGGAGGCGATAGATGAAACAATCCCTGGCGCGCGAACCGGCTGGACAAACGGGTGCGGATCGGGTGGCTCAATCGTTTCTTGCAAGCTTGGCGGGAGCCCGGCACGAAACGCGGCCGTACGATTATTGGCTGCTGGAAAACCCGCTTCCCGACGGTTGCTGCGACGCCATCGCCAATCTGCCGTTTCCGCCACCGGAAGGCGTAACGCTCAACGGCAAACGCGAAACGAACAATGCCGTGCGGGTCTATTTCACACCTGAGAATCAAATAAGGTTCGACGTTTGCCGTCGCGTCGTCGAGGGCTTTGAAGACCCGAGCGTGAGAAAGGCAATCGAGGAAGCTACGGGGACGGATCTTTCCGACGGGCATCTGAGAATTGAATACTGCCAGGACGTCGCGGGTTTCTGGCTCGAGCCGCACAAGGATATTTCCGTAAAAAAATTCACGATGCTGGTCTATCTATCCGATGATCCCAAGCTGGCCGATGCGGGAACGAACATTCTGGAGGGCCCGCCGGATCACAAATACGTCGGATCGGCGCCTTACGGGCAAAACAAGAGCGTCATTTTCATCCCCGGCGAGAACACCTGGCACGGCGTTGGCCACCACCCGGTCAAAGCCATCCGCAAGTCCATCATCATCAATTATGTAACGTCGGATTGGATCGACTCGTGGGAATTAGCCTGACGGATTAGAGCGGCAGTTGATCGCCAAATCCCACCCCTACAAAATATGCGCCTCCGACAACACGCCGGGGCTGAAGCGGATTTCGGGGCTCATGGTTTGACCGGGTAGGGGGACGGTTGGGCGCGCCGGTTGCGCTGGGGTGGGCGGTGGCGCGGTGATGCCGCGGGTGGCTTCGGCTTGGGCGCGGAGTTGGGTGAGCAGATCGGTGTGGCCGGGGAGCTCGCGGATCAGGTGGGTTTTAAGTTCGTCCAGGGCGCCGCTGAAACCGGTCCAGTCGGCGGCGGGTAGGGTGCCCTGGATGGGGAACGTCACGCCGTCGTAGTAGCGCTTGCCGAACAGCACCAGCATGTAACTCAAATAGTTGAAAAGATGACTGTTCGGGACGTCGCCGGCGCTCGGCAGAACGCGGGACCAGACTTCCAGATTTTCGCGTAGCTGTTCGGGGATCTCGATATCGTGGCGGGCGGCTTCCCAGAACGGGTCGTCGGTCCGGTTGGAGGCGCAGTAGTGGAGTACGATGAAGTCGCGGATCTCCGCATACGCCCGCTCGACGATCGTGTTGTAGCGGCGCGCTAGAACCGGATCGAAGGTGCGGTCCGGCAGGTACTGGCCCAGGGTGGCCAAGGACCGTTGGATGAGGAATATGGCTGTCGATTCTAACGGCTCAATGAAGCCGCTGGACAAGCCGATAGCGACGCAATTGCCGACCCAGCTGCGCCGGGTGCGGCCGACCCGCATACCCAGGGCACGCGGCTCCGCCTTTGCCCCAGCGGGGCCGAGGTGGGCGAGGAATTCGGTCATTGCCTGTTCGTCGGTGCGGAAGGCGCTGGAAAAAACATAGCCGGTGCCGATCCGCGAATAGAGGGGCACGCGCCACGACCAGCCGGCGCCGAGCGCTGTCGATTGGGTGAACGGCGACAGATTGCTCAGGTCTTGATGCGGAAGCTGCACGGCCAGGGCACGGTCGCAGAGCAGCGACTTGTTATACGGCTCGAACGGTTCGCCCAGGGCCTTGTTGATAAGCAGGCCTTTGAAACCGGTGCAGTCGATAACCAGTTCAACCGGATAGCGCCCCCGTTGGCGCAGGTGCAGGGCATCGATGAAGCCCTTCTCGCCGACCTCGACCTCGTCCACATCGTCGAGAACGTGCTCGACGCCGCGATTCATCGCTTTCTCCTTGAGGAGGCCGGCAAACAGTCCGGCATCCAGGTGATAGGCATAGCGGATATCGCCGTCATCGGGTTTTTTCTGCACACCACGCGGGGCACGGCCGGCGTTGATCAGGGCCGTTGAGGGTGTCAGGGCATCGGTTGCGTCGGCCGTCCCATCCGGGTTTCCGTAGGCATGGAAATAGTAGCCGGTGCTATTGCCGCGAATCTCGCTGGTGACACCTTGAAAGGGGTGAATGTAGTCCGCGGGCGATCCATCGGCGGCAACGTCCCAGTTGACGAAGCGCACGCCCATCTTGAACGAGCCATTGCAGCGCAAAAGGAACTCGTTCTCGTCGATCCCCATCTCCTCCAGCCAGGGGCGCATGGCGGGGACGGTGGCCTCGCCGACGCCGACGGTCGGGACGTTGGGCGATTCGATCAGGGCGATTCGCGGGCCGGGCCGGTTCGGCTGCTGGCCAAAGCGGGTCGCCAGGTAGACGGCTGCCATCCAGCCGGCGGTGCCGCCGCCGACGATGGTGATGTTTTCGATCTGATTGCCCACGACCGTCTCCTAGTGGCGCGACCCAAATGGATGGATACCATCCGTTTGGACAAGTCGCCCCACAAGATCAATGTGTTGGTGGGCCGATTCACCTAACGCTTGGGAACCAAGCGTTAGGATCGGACCACTAGCGTTATGCGTCACTCGAACTGGAGGGTTGCCGAAAAAACCTTGGAGAGGACTTGGCCTCGCCGCTATTCTCCCTATCCCTGCCAAAATCGCTCACGCGAAACCGCGAGGATAACCCGCATGCCCCTGGATACCAAGGCAAAGCCGGCCTTTGACAAGTCGAAGCTACCCAGCCGCCACGTCTCCGTCGGTCCGGCTTCGGCGCCGCATCGTTCATACTATTACGCCATGGGCATGACCAAGGAGGAGATTGACCAGCCTTTCGTCGGCGTCGCCACCTGCTGGAACGAGGCGGCGCCCTGCAACATCTCCCTGGCCCGCCAGGCTCAGGTGGTAAAAAAGGGCGTCAAGGCGGCCGGAGGCACCCCCCGCGAGTTCACCACCATTACGGTGACCGACGGCATCGCCATGGGCCATGCGGGCATGAAGTCGTCCCTGGTTAGCCGCGATCTGATTGCCGATTCCATCGAGCTGACCATGCGCGGTCATTGCTATGACGCC
>JAJFGP010000121.1 GCA_021776055.1 Kiloniellaceae bacterium | reverse complement strand
TTGGAAATGAGGCCGGCGTGCGAGCGGTGTGCTGCCGATCTGCCGATGGATGGAGAGGCGTTCATCTGCAGCTTCGAGTGTAGCTTCTGCCGGAACTGCGCCATCGAAATGCACCGGCGCTGCCCGAACTGCTCCGGCGAGCTGAACCCGCGCCCGCGTCGCGATGCACCCCCGTCGGCTGCCTAGCGCATGCCAACCCTCCTGATCACCGGCGCCAACCGCGGAATCGGATTGGAATTGACGCGGTCCTTCGCCAAGGACGGCTGGCGCGTGCACGCCTGCTGTCGCGATCCCGGGGGCGCCAACGAGTTAAACACGCTTGACGGTACTGTCGTGGTGCACCGGCTGGACGTCACGGACGGTGCGGCGGTGGCCGCCCTGGCGCGCGAGTTGGCTGGCGAGGCCATCGACATCCTGTTCAACAATGCCGGTGTTTATGGCCCGAGGACCGGTTTCGCCGAGACCGACTACGATGCCTGGGAACCGGTCTTTTCGATCAATGTCTTTGCGCCCCTGCGCCTGGCCGAGTGCTTCGTGGCACACGTCGCGCGCAGCGACCGCAAGCTGATCCTGAACATGTCCAGCGTCATGGGTTCCATCGCCGAGGGGGGCGGTGGGTCGTACATCTACCGGGCGTCCAAGGCAGCCGTGAACATGATTACCAAGACTCTCTCGGTCGATTTGGCCGGGCAGGGGATCACCGTAGTGGCGTTTCATCCCGGCTGGGTCCAGACCGACATGGGCGGATCGCACGCGACCGTAAGCGTGCGGGACAGTGTCAAAGGCCTGCGGCACATTATCGCCGGTTTGAGCAGCGAAGATAACGGCGGATTTTTCGCCTATGACGGCCGCAAGCTGCCCTGGTAACGGCTGCCGCCGAAATGCTATGACTGCGCCCGGAACCTTTATCTAGAAGGGCTTGCGGCATGGCGTTGATCGAGGGAAAGACGGGGCAGTGGGAGATGGTCATCGGGCTCGAGGTCCATGCCCAGGTGACCAGCGAATCCAAACTGTTCTCCGGCGCGTCGGCGACCTTTGGCGGCGAGCCGAACGCCAACGTCTCCATGGTCGATGCCGCCATGCCGGGGATGCTGCCGGTCCTCAACCGGCGGAGCGTCGAGCAGGCGGTAAAGACCGGCCTGGGCCTGAACGCCAAGATCAACCTGACCTCGGTCTTCGAGAGGAAAAACTATTTCTACGCGGACCTGCCGTCCGGCTATCAGATTTCCCAGCACCTGCACCCCATCGTCGGCGAGGGCACGGTCGTTCTCGACATGGCCGACGGCACCACCCGGGAGGTTGGGATCGAGCGCCTGCATCTGGAACAAGATGCGGGCAAAAGCCTGCACGACCAGCATCCCTCCAAGACCTATATCGATCTAAACCGCAGCGGCATTACCTTGATGGAGATCGTCTCCAAGCCCGATCTGCGCACGGCGGAGGAGGTGGGGGTCTACCTCGCTAAGCTGCGCTCGATCATGCGTTATCTGGGGACTTGCGACGGCAACATGGAGGAAGGCTCCATGCGCTGCGACGTGAACCTGTCGGTGCGCAAGCCGGGCGATCCCCTGGGCACCCGGACCGAGACCAAGAACGTCAATTCCATCCGTTTCGTGAAGCTGGCCATTGAGCACGAAGTGCACCGGCAGATCGCGGTGATCGAGGAGGGCGGCAGGATCGTCCAGGAAACCCGCTTGTTCGATTCGGTGAAGGGCACAACCCGCGCTATGCGCTCGAAGGAAGAGGCGCACGACTATCGCTATTTCCCGGACCCCGATCTGCTGCCCTTGGTCTTGGATCAGGCGTGGGTGGACGAGGTGCGCCAGGCCCTGCCGGAGCTGCCGGATGCGAAGAAGAGGCGGTTTGTCGAGAAGCTGGGCCTATCGCCCTACGATGCCGGCGTGCTGGTCAATGACAAGGAGACCGCGGCCTTCTATGAAGCCGTGATCGCCGGTGATAAGCGCGATGCAAAGCTGGTCGCCAATTGGGTGACCGGTGATTTCTTTGGCGCGCTCAATCGCAGCGGCGTGGCTTTGTCGGAAGCGCCGGTCGATGCGGATAAGCTCGGCGGTCTGCTCGATTTGGTATCGGACGGGACTATTTCGGGCCGCATCGCCAAGGATGTCTTCGAGGAGATGTGGGAAAACGGCAAGACCGCGGCGGATATCGTCGAGGCTAAGGGCCTGCGCCAGATCTCCGATACCGGCGCACTCGAGGCCATGGTCGACAAGGTGATTGCCGAGAATCCCGGTCAGGTGGAACAGATCAAGGCCGGCAACGAAAAGCTTCTGGGCTGGTTCGTCGGCCAAATCATGAAGGCGACCCAAGGCAAGGCCAACCCCGGCATGGTCAACCAACTGCTGCGCAAGAAGCTGAGTTAGAACCGGATACAGACATGAGCGGCCCACCCCCCACCCTAACCCTCCCCCACAAGGGGGGAGGGAATGTTCAAACGGCGTGCGCCTTTTCCCCCTCCCCCTTGATGGGGGAGGGTTGGGGTGGGGGTGATCTGCACTTCGATCGGGGCACTCCAACGTCATGAGCGAAGGCACCAAGTGGCGGCCGGCGACGCGCACGGCCCATGGCGGGCACGACCCGAGCACTCATGGTGACGTAGCACCACCCCTGCGCCCCTCCACCAACTTCGCGCGCGACGCGGCCAACAAGCTCATCGCGTCGGGACGCAGCTATAGCCGCGACCAAAGTCCAAGCTACTCCGAGCCGGAGGCTTTGCTGGCCGGATTGGAGGGCGGTGCCGGGGCCATGCTATTCGCCTCGGGCATGGCGGCGGCGACGGCGGTGGTGATGGCCCTGCAGCCCGGCGACCGTATTGCCGCGCCGAAGGTGATGTATTGGGGCCTGCGCGATTGGCTGATCGAATTCTGCGGCCAGTGGGGCATGGGTCTCGATCTCTATGACAATGCCGACCCGAAGGCGCTCGGCCGCGCCTTGCAGCCGGGCAAGACCAAGATTCTATGGATCGAAACACCGGCGAACCCGACTTGGGATGTCATGGACATCGCGGCCTGCGCCGTTGCGGCCAAGGCCGTCAGTGCTCGCCTGGTGGTGGATTCGACGGTGCCGACGCCGGTCCTGACCCGGCCCATCGAACATGGCGCCGATATCGTCTTCCATTCCGCCACCAAGTATCTCAACGGCCACGGCGACGTGGTGGCCGGGGCCTTGATTGCCGCGCGTGCAGACGACTTCTGGACGAAAATCGGGAGCGTTCGCGCCCATGGCGGCGCGGTTCTGGGACCGTTCGAGACCTGGCTTTTGCTGCGGGGTATGCGGACCCTCTATATCCGAGTCGCGCGGGCCAGCGCCAATGCCCTGGCCATCGCCCAACATTTCGACGGCCATCCGAAGCTAAAGGTAGTGCTCTATCCCGGTCTGAAGAGCCATCCGGGCCACGATGTTGCCCGGCGGCAGATGGACGGCGGCTTTGGCGGGATGCTTAGCCTACGCGTGGCCGGCGGCGCCAAGGAGGCCCTGGCGCTGGTGGCCAACTTGCAGCTGTTCGTCCGAGCGACCTCGCTCGGCGGCGTGGAAAGCCTGGTCGAGCACCGGGCCAGTATCGAGGGTCCGGACAGCCCGGTGCCCCCCGATCTTTTGCGGCTATCTATCGGTATCGAGGAGCCGGAGGACCTGATCGCCGATTTGGAGCAGGCCCTGGCGGCGGTCTAAGCCCTCAGCCGACGGCGGCCCGCGCGCGGCCCCTTGGCCGGCCGGCGAAAGCGACCACCTCGGAGGCGGTTGCCTTGCTCTTTTGGTTTAGCGCCTGCAGCTCAGCGACGCATTGCTCCAGCGCCACCACCTCCCGTGAATCCTCCCGGTCGTAGATCTCCATACAGCTTAACTTGATCTCGACCAAATCGATCAGCGTCTCAACCACGCGCTTTGATAATGACATCGTACCCTCCTTGAACATTGCCCAGATACGACCTTGCGCGACATTTTTTTAAAATTGTGTGAATGCCGGAGTAACCAAGCAAATCTCGCCTTGGCGCTGCAAAAAAGAGGGGCGTTTGGCCGGGATTGGGGCGGTCGGGAGGTCCGATTTTAGGTCCGCTTTAACCGAGCCGGGCATAATCTTGTTATCCAAACTCACTGGGATCGCCAATACCCAGGACAACAAATAAGCCGTGCGTGGGATCGAGACGATGAAGGTTGCAAATAGCCTAGCTCCAGAGTCCGAGATCATCCTCTCGATCGGTCAGCCGGCGCGTGACCGGCGCCTTACCGACAAGATCCTGGGCGCCTTCAGCCATGCCTACGCCAGCGACGAGATCGGCGTTGCAACGATATTGCGCCGGGCCTTGGAGGAGGTGGAGCTTGGCCCCATGCCGGGCAAGGCGGAGCGGCGGGCGTCAAATGCCCTGGCCCAGGCCGACCTCTGGGTCGAGTTCGTCGAGGCCCGCAAGGCCTATGGCCGTGCCACCGAGCGCCAACAGGCCGACGCGGCGGAGATCGAGGAAAGCCGCCGCGACATGGTAGACGCCTACCGCCGTTGGAGCGACGTTTAGGGGGTCGACCGGGCCATATCGCCCCGCATCGCCTTATGTAGGAATGTGGGAACGTTGACATCCGACATAACCGACAGCTAGAACGGCACACCCATGGCGCGCGGCGAACCGCCGTGCCCCTTGCGGAGAAGTGGCCGAGTGGCTGAAGGCGCACACGCTGTCGACAATGCGGTGGCAGTGGGGGTGAGTGCCGGCCTGATTGGTGGGTGAAGTGCCAACTCAACTTCTCGCAGTTGCTTCCTGACTTCGTGAACCCGACTGGCCAATCAAGGTTTAAGACGTCAAATCGGTGACCATCGTAAGCCAAAAGGATCTTGAACGTATGGCTAGAGGCGCTATGCGGGAAGTTTCGGATAAAAGGAGGGATGCCGCATGAAGCAAATCCTTCGGTATGTCGCAGTTGCTTGTCTCTTAGCGTTCACAAGTTGGCTGACTTGGCTCTTTATTGACAACTTCCGAGTAGCAGATGCTGGCATCAAAGCTAGCTTAATTGGGTTGTTCGGTGTGATCTCGGCAGCGTTGGTTACGCATTATCAAACAAAAAAGAGAGAGATTAATGCGCGGCATTTTTCGGATAAGCGCGAAGCTTACATGCATATGATTGATCTACTCTTTGAGTTGCTCCTGTCTACAAAAAAAAATGAAAAACTCCCTGAAGAAAAAATGATTGAAAAGATGACGCAATTTAAAAAGGCACTTATTGTTTGGGGTGGGCCACAAATTATCGAAGCATGGAATCGATTTGAAATAGAGTCGAATGACGGACCCTCGTCGGAAAAAATGATTCATGATATGGAAAAGATTCTTAGAGCGATCCGAAAGGACTTGGGGCATGACGACGGTATGCTGAAATTTGGAAGTCTCTGGGGACTGCTGCTGGTTGCCAAGGATAAAAAATTGTTGCTTGGAGAAGAATAATCGCTTGATCATCTCTTCTTCCGTGTCGCGGGGGCGGGTGTGGCCGCGATAAGAACTACCCGTGAACGAACGTGTGTCAGCTTTGTGCCGATCATCTTTCGCGTTCTTGCGCTGTTCTGCGCTAATATTCGCATCGTTGCATTTTCGGGCTTTCACCGGAAGAACGATTAAGCTAGGTATTCCGCGGCTTAGAGCCTTGCGGAGAGGTGGCCGAGTGGCTGAAGGCGCTCCCCTGCTAAGGGAGTAAGGGTGTTAAAGCCCTTCGAGGGTTCGAATCCCTCCCTCTCCGCCACCCTACGCCTTCGGCTTCGGGCGGCACGGTGCACATGCCGTCTGCTCAGCGGCGTCTTGGGCCCACCAAACCGGGCGCGCCGCACGACGCGCCCGGCTGGCATGTAAGCCTGCTCTTGTCGGTGTATCTACTTGACGATCTCGCTGACTATATTCTTATCACCCTGGATCTCATAGGTGATCTTGACGGCGTCGCCAACCTTCAGCGAAGCCGGGTCGACGGTGACGGGCATCTCGAATACCGTGCCATCCTCAAGGGTCACGGTATTCTTGGCCGCGTCGATCGACTGAAGCATGCCTTGGGTTTCCTCGGCGTACGCGGCGGCGATTCCCGATAGCATCAAAACCGCAGCCGATAATGTTACGAGTGCCTTGTTCATCTTTCTCTCCTCATTCTTCTGGTTCGTTCCAGGACGCAATCCAGGATCGGGTTGCTAAGAGCCGTATTACAGGCACCAAGCCGACTAGCGGTGTGCACTCGGAAGGACCAATTCGTGTCAATTTTGGGATACGGACGAACGAACCGCGCCCGCCGATCCGCGCGCTTCCGCTGACTCACAACACTGGCCTCTTGCGCGCGCGGTGATGTAGACTAAATCTTCGATATGGCTGGGGTGCCGGTTTGTTGCCGGCTGAGAGCAGACCCATCGAACCTGATCTGGATTATGCCAGCGAAGGGAGCCGGAGCATGACTAAGCCAAGTATCTCATCGAAATCGTCCCGGTTCGGCGGCGCGTGGCCGCATGTGGTTGTGATTGGCGCCGGGGTTTGCGGGCTGGGTATCGCCTGGCGATTGGCGCAAGCGGGTTGCACGGTCGATATCTTCGAACGTGGCGAGGCGGGACACGGGGCGACCTGGGCGGCGGCCGGCATGCTTGCCGCCGGTGCCGAGGCCGAGCCGGGCGAGCAGCGCTTGTTGGAGCTTACCCGCATCAGTCTCGCGGCCTGGCCGAACTTTGCCCGTGAGGTGGAGGCGGCATCCGGCCTGACCATCGACTACCGCGATCAGGGCACCCTGGTGGTCGCGCTGACTCACGACGATGTAGAGCAGCTTCGCTTTACCTACGAGTTTCAGCGGGACCTGGGGATCGAGCTGCAATGGCTGAGCGGTGCCGAAGCACGGGCCCGCGAGCCGCATTTGCGCCCCGGCGTTGCCGCCGCGGTTTATAGTGCCGGCGATCATCAGGTGGATAACCGCAAGCTGGCGTTGGCGCTAAAGCAGGCCGCGCTTGGGGCGGGTGTAACACTGCGCGAACGGTGTCCGGTCAGGGCGCTGGCTGTCGAGGGCGAGCGAGCCCGTGGGGTGCACCTGGCCGACGGCGTATTTATCGATGCGGATGTGGTGGTGCTTGCCGCCGGCGCCTGGTCGCGGGAGATCGGCGGCTTGCCGGTAGAGGCTCTGCCGCCGGTGCGGCCGGTGAAGGGACAGATGCTGGCCCTACAGATGGACCCGGCGGCGCCGCTGCTGAGCCACGTGCTGTGGGCGCCCAAGGCGTATCTGGTGCCGCGCGTTGACGGGCGCCTGCTGATCGGTGCCACGGTGGAAGAGAAGGGCTTCGACGACGCGATGACCGCCGGTGGCGTGCTGTCCCTGCTGGAAGCGGCTTGGCGGGTCCTGCCGGGGATCGAGGAGTTGCCGATTGCCGAGACCTGGGTCGGCTTCCGCCCGACCAGCCGCGACGATGCACCGATCCTGGGCCCCACGGTGGTCGAAGGCCTGGTGATCGCCACGGGTCATCATCGCAACGGCATCCTGCTGGCGCCGGTCACCGCCGAGGCCGTGTCCGGCTACGTGCTCACCGGCGAGATGCCGGCGGCGGCGGCACAGTTCAGTGCCGAGCGCTTCGCTGCGGCGCCCTCACTCGCGACGGTTGGCGGAAGCGGGCGATGAAGACCGAACTTATTGTGCTCAACGGCGAAGAGCGGCCCTTGGCGGCGGCGAGCCTGGTCGGCATGCTGCGTGAGGCGGGCATTGCGGCGGAGAAGCGCGGCATCGCCGTGGCACTCAACGATGCCGTGGTGCCGCGCCGGGATTGGGCGGCGACCACCCTGCGGCCGGGCGACCGGGTCGAAGTGGTCAAGCTGTTCTCTGGCGGCTGAAAGGATACGTATGACGGATCAACTGACTATTGCCGGGGAGACCTTTGGCTCCCGCCTGTTGCTGGGTACGGCCGGTTATCCGAACCGGCAGGTGATGCTCGATGCCGTCACCGCCAGCGGTGCCGAGATCGTCACTGTTTCGGTGCGCCGCATCAGCCTGGAAGGGTACGCCGAGAGCATGGTGGATTTGCTCGGCGAGCGCTATCGGTTGCTGCCCAATACCGCCGGTTGCGCTACCGTGCGCGATGCCGTGCTGACCGCGCAACTCGCGCGCGAGGCACTGGGCACCAACTGGGTTAAGCTGGAGCTGATCGGCGATCGCGAAACCCTCTACCCGGATACGGCGCAGTTGGTCGAGGCGGCGGCGGAGTTGGTCCGCGACGGTTTTACCGTGCTGCCGTATTGCAGCGACGATCCGGTCGTTTGCCAGAAGCTGGTCGAGGCGGGTTGCGCCGCGGTGATGCCGCTGGGCTCGCCCATCGGCTCCGGCATGGGGATCTGCAACCCGTACAACATCGAGCTGATTTGCACCCGCAGCCCGGTTCCCGTGGTTCTGGACGCGGGTATCGGCACGGCCTCGGATGCGGCGCTGGCCATGGAACTGGGCTGTGCCGCGGTGCTGGTGAACTCCGCCGTGTCCCGGGCAAAAGACCCGGTGCGCATGGCGGCGGCCTTGCGTCAGGCGGTGGCCGGCGGCTACGAGGCGCGCCGCGCCGGGCGCATCCCCAAACGCGCCTACGCGGAGCCCAGCAGCCCGCAGCTTGGCCTCATCGGCTCGTGACCCTGCCGCCACCGCCGATCCTGGTCATCAGTGACCGGCATCAGGCGCGCCAACCGTTGGAGAACGTGGCAGAGGCGGTCTTCGCCGCCGGTGGGCGTTGGTTACTGGTGCGCGAGAAAGACCTGGAGCCCGAGGGGCGCCTGGCTCTGGTGCGAAACATCCTGACCATCGCCCGGCCTTATGGCGCGTCGGTCATGATTAGCGCCGATGGGGCGGCGGTCAGAGAAACCGGCGCGGCGGGGGTGCATCTGCCGGACGGTGGCGACGTGGCGGCGGCGCGAACGGCATTGGGGGCGGGGGCGCTGATCGGATACTCGGCGCATGACCCCCAGGGTGCCAGGGCGGCTGTGGCCGCCGGGGCCGACTATGTGACCTTGAGCCCCATTTTCCCCAGTATCAGCAAACCGGATTATGGGCCGGCCCTTGGGTTGGCGGTCTTGCGTGAGATGGCCACTCAACTGCCCGTCCTGGCGTTGGGTGGCGTGACGGTGGAGACCGTTTCCGACTGCCTGGACGCAGGTGCCGCCGGGGTGGCGGTCATGGGGGCGGTCATGGGGGCCCCCGACCCAGGCGCTGCCATGGCCGCGCTACTGGCGAAAGCGGTTGCTCCAGCGGTCCAAAGACGGTAATTCGCCGGACTATGGAACGCCTTGACGATCTGGAAGCGCAGTCGGTCTATATCCTGCGTGAAGCCTATAATCGGATCGAGCCGCTGGCGATGCTTTGGTCGTTGGGCAAGGACTCGAACGTGATGGTCTGGCTCGCCCGCAAGGCCTTCTTCGGGCGCGTGCCGTTTCCGGTCCTGCACGTGGACACGGAAAAGAAATTCGCCGAGATGTACGCCTTCCGCGACCGCTACGAGAAGGAGTGGAGCCTGGATCTGTGGCGCGAGGAATGCCCACCGATCGAGGACATCGATCCGACCCTGCCGCCGGCGGCCCGCTCGGCGGCGCGCAAGACCCATGGCCTGCGTTCCGCCATCGAGCGGCACAAGCTCAAGGGCGTGATCGCCGGCATCCGCCGGGACGAGCAGGCAACCCGCGCCAAGGAGCGGGTGTTCAGCCCGCGCGATACCACAGGCCAGTGGGACTTCCGCGATCAGCCGCCGGAGTTCTGGGACCAGTTCAAGACCGACTTCCCGGCCGGTGCCCATGTGCGTATCCACCCGTTGCTGCACTGGACCGAGTTGGATGTCTGGCGCTATATCGCGCGCGAGGGTATTCCGGTCGTCCCCCTCTATTTCGCCCGCGAGGGCAAGCGCTACCGTTCGCTGGGCGATCAGGACATCACCAGCCCCATCGAGTCCCAGGCCGCCACCGTGGCCGAAATCATCGCCGAGCTAGCAACCACCACGACGGCGGAACGTGCCGGCCGGGCCATGGACCACGAGCGCGAGGACGTCTTCGAGCGCCTGCGCGCCGACGGGTACATGTAGGCGATGAGCCAGACCCCTGCCGCTGTGGCACAACAACCGGCGCTGCGTATCGTCGTTGTTGGCCATGTGGATCACGGCAAGTCGACCCTGATCGGCCGCTTATTGTACGATACGGGCGCCTTGCCCGAGGGCCGCTTCGAGGAGCTGAAGGCGGCGTCGGCCAAGCGCGGCATGCCCATCGAATGGTCGTTCATGCTCGATGCCTTCCAGGCCGAGCGCGACCAGGCCGTGACCATCGATTCGACGCAAATCTGGTTCAAGTCGGCGCAGCGCGACTATGTGCTGATCGACGCGCCGGGGCACCGCGAATTTCTCAAGAACATGATCAGCGGTGCCGCCAGCGCCGATGCCGCGGTCCTGGTTGTCGATGCGGTCGAAGGCTTGCGCGAAACGACCCGTCGGCACGGCTATTTGCTGCACATGCTCGGCATCCAGCAGGTGGCGGTGGCAGTCAGCAAAATGGACCTGGCCGGCTATGACGAGAAACGCTTCAAGGCGGTGGCGCGGGATGTCGAGACGTACCTGGGTGAGTTGGACATTGTCGCAACGGCGGTCGTGCCGATCTCCGGCCGCGACGGCGACAACATCGCGCAGGGTTCGGCGCATATGCCGTGGTACCGGGGGCCCGGAATCGTGCAAGCGCTGGATGAATTGCCGGGGGTGGCAAAGCCCGCCGATCTGCCCCTGCGCTTTCCCATTCAGGATGTCTACAAGTTCGACCAGCGGCGTATCCTGGCCGGCCGGGTGGAGGCTGGCGTTCTGCGCGTCGGCGATCAATTGCTTTTCTCGCCGTCGGACAAGACCGCGCGCGTTCGCTCCATCGAGGCCTGGCACGTGGATCAGCAGCCGGTCGAGGCGCACCCCGGAGAATCCATCGGCGTTACCCTGGACGAGCAGATTTTCGTCGAACGGGGCGAGATCGCCAGCCATGCGGAGGTGCCACCGCAACTCTCGACCGTTTTCCGCGCCACTCTTTTCTGGCTCGGCCAGTCTCCGCTGCTGGTGGGCAAGTCGTACAGCCTCAAGCTTGCCACCCAGGAAGCGACGGTTACCGTTCAGTCGATCGAGCGCATCATCGACACGGATACATTGGCTAGCGATGCCGGTGAGAGGGTCGAGCGCAACACCGTCGCCGAGGTGGTGCTGCGCAGCCGTCAGGTGCTTGCCCTTGACGAACACACGTTTATCGCCCGCTGCGGGCGCTGCGTGTTGGTTGACGGATATGACACGGTGGCCGGTGGCACCGTCTCCATGGAGGGATACCCCGATCAGCGGCAGACCCTCTCGATCAAGGGCACCAACCTCACGGGGGTCGAACATCGCGTCGTGGCGGCCAGCCGGGCCCTACACAACGGCCACGCGGGTGGCGTGCTCTGGCTTACCGGCCTCTCCGGTGCCGGCAAGTCGACCCTGGCGATGGAGGCGGAGCAGCGCCTGTTCCGCAAGGGTTACCAGGTCTATGTGCTGGACGGCGACAATGTGCGTCGGGGGTTGAACGCCAATCTCGACTTTTCGCCGGAAGGCCGGGCGGAAAACATCCGCCGCGTCGGTGAGGTGGCGGCGCTGTTCGCGGACGCCGGCATGATCTGCATCACCGCCTTCATCTCTCCCTATCAGGCGGACCGTGACAAGGCCCGCACTTCCGCTCCGGGCGCCTTCCACGAAATCTACGTCAAGGCGGGGCTAGCAACCTGCGAGCAACGGGACCCCAAGGGTCTCTACAAGAAGGCGCGCACCGGCGAGATCGCCGCCTTCACCGGCGTCTCCGCACCCTACGAAGCGCCCGCCGACCCGGAGATGGTTGTGGATACCGAGACCCTGTCGATCGATGACTGTGTCGCGCAGATTGTCGACTACGTCGAATCGGTGATCGCCCTGACGCCGAGCAATGGCAGCCGAGGCGGGCGCCGGTCACCACCCGCGTCCGACTAGGTCTTCTCCCACTGACGGCGGCGATATGCTGGGAAACTTTCCGGTGCCTGCGGGCTGTTCTTGACCAAGATCGTTAATTTAACCCGTTAACACTTTGATTCTGGGCCTTATCGCAAGCCGGGCTTTAAGCGTCCTGAATTGACGCAAATTGAATGTTTGCAACTAGTTAAGACTTGTCTTGTTAAGCTTCGGCCGATAGGGTTGGTCCCATGAAGACGGGGGTGCCGATTCGCCGGCCCACCTGTCCAAAACGCCTCTCAAAAACAGGGGTATCAGGGGACACCCGAGTTAAGGGCAATCCCGCCGAGGTGAATGGGCGGGGTAGGTGTGCGACGCGCCGTTTCTGGCAACGGTGTTAGCGCAGATGCCGCCGCATTGTGGACGCGGAACACGCGCCGGTTGCGGTTGTATGAGGGAGAAGTCGGGTGACGTTCAAGGAGGTACTGCGCCCTATTGTGGCGTTCATGGAGCGTGCATTCGTGCCGCGCGAGGTGTTTTTTCGCTCGGCCGACCGCTTTCACCATTTTCGGGTCTCGCCGCGCCTGCAGCAGGGCGCTTTTGTGCTGGCCGTGGCGGCCGCTGGCTGGGTGCTCTATGCCAGTGGCGCCTATGTGATCCACAATGTCATGCTGGCCGGGAAAGAGCGGGAGATCGAGCGCCAAAACCTGGCCTACTTCGATCTTCTGAACGAAGCCAACCAATACAATACGCAGTTCTCGAACATTGCGCGGGACCTGGAAAAGAACCAGGCGTACCTGCTGTCGCTTCTGTCGAAATCGCCAAAAGCGCGCGGTGATATCAAGGATATTCGGCGCCGTTTGAAGGCCTCCGACGACGAACGTGCCCGGGTCCTCGTCGCCCGTGAGGGCC
Organism: Kiloniellaceae bacterium; assembly: GCA_021776055.1. Classification (GTDB taxonomy): domain Bacteria; phylum Pseudomonadota; class Alphaproteobacteria; order Kiloniellales; family J153; genus JAJFGI01. The sequence goes on along the minus strand of JAJFGP010000121.1, from coordinate 1,511 downwards.
TGCGCGAGAAGATGGAGCGCTTTGCCGAGCAGATGCGCGATATGGGCGACCGCAACGAGACATTGCGCGCACAGGTCGCGCAGATCCGATCGCTGGTCGAAAGCTCGCGGGCCGACGTTAACAAGGTCGCGGCGGCGCGCGAGCGTCTGGTGAATCGCTTGGCCGAGTTGGAAAACGAATATGCTGAGGTCACAGGAGATAAGCAGGAATTAGAGACGGCTGTCGCTGGTGTGCGACAGGAGCTGGCCGCATCCGACGAGAGCGGGCGGAAGCTGGCCGAAGAAAAATCGCAATTGAGCAAGCAACTGGCCGAAGCGACCCAGCGAATGCAGTCGGCAGATAGCCGCAAGGCCGTGGCCGAAGATCAGCTTGCGGCCCTGCAGACCTCTCTGGCGCAGGAGATCGATCGCAACAACCAGATCGATACTCAGCGCGAATACCTGCAGCGCCGGGTCGGCGGGCTGGAGCAGCGCCTGGTCGATCTGCGCGACGCCGGTCAGACGGTCATGGAGCGCCTGAGCGCGCGGACCAAGACCGGCATGGAGGTCATTGAGAAAACTGTCGAGATGACCGGTCTGGACGTCAACAGCCTAATCGCTGGCATAGAAGGCGAGACCCTGGGGCAGGGCGGCCCGTTCGTGCCTGCCGGTGACGGCTCCGCGGAGTTCGAGCCGAGCCTGCAACTCGAGGCCTCGGTATCCATGCTCGATCAGCAGCTAGACCGCTGGACGGCGTTGCGTGAGGTGGTGCGTACGCTGCCCCTTGTGGCGCCGCTGAACCAATATAAGCTGAACAGTGGCTTCGGTCCGCGCCGCGACCCGGTCAATAAGCGGAAAGGCCAACACCAAGGCGTCGACTTCGGTGCGCCGATGCGCCGGCCGATCTATGCGCCGGCACCGGGCAAGGTCGTATTTGCCGGATGGCGCGGCCGCTATGGCCGGACGATCGAGATCGATCATGGCAACGGCATCCGCACGCGCTATGGTCATCTCAAGAAGCTCTTGGTCAAAAAAGGCCAGGATGTGGGCCACCGCGAGAAGATCGGGTTGGTTGGCAGCTCGGGTCGCAGCACTGGCCCGCATCTGCACTACGAAATACGCTATAAGGGACGGGCAATAGATCCCATGAAGTTCATCAAGGCGGGCGAGTATGTTTTCAAAAGCTAGCAAGCCAACGCCAGACACCACGGCAACCGGGAGTTCGGACGTCGGCAAGCGTGGCGGCGGCAAACAGGGCGGGGGCGGCATCCCCTCCATCATCAGTCCCGATCTGAAGGTCGAGGGCAACCTGACCAGCAGCGGCGATATCCAGATCGATGGCACGATCGACGGCGATGTGACCAGCCGCGGCCTGACGGTGGGTGACGGCGCTACGGTGCGCGGCGCCCTAGTCGCTGAAACGATCCGCGTCTACGGGGCGGTAACCGGCACCATCAAAGCCAATTCGGTGATCCTGGCTGCCTCCGCCAAGGTGGACGGCGATATCACCCATGGCTCCCTGTCCATGGAGGC
>JAJFGP010000013.1 GCA_021776055.1 Kiloniellaceae bacterium | reverse complement strand
CGGCAAAAGCGCGGCCACCAGAAGGCGCGCACGCCGGGGCGCGCGCCATGCTCGGCGAAGACCGCTTCGCCGATGGCCAGCAGCGCCGCCTCGGGATCGTCGGGCAGATGCACGGGATGGTTTTTGCTGAACCGCTCCAGGGCGCTATGCACCAGGTTGCCGAGATCGGCGGCGCCGGGGTCCGCATCGATCGGATCGAGGGCGCGCAGGTCCAGCACCCGGCGGGCGTAGAGTGCGTAGGGATCGCGCATCCAGGTTTCCACGGCGGTGACCGACAGGCGCCGGGGGCGCGCCGACAGCGGTGGCCGTGGTGCCGGTGGACCGGCCGGCATCGGCCGTGCGGGCCGGTCGAGCGCCTCGGCCCAGGCAAGCCAGCGCGGCGCCTCGCCGTGCAAACGCTCATTCAATTCGAAAGCCTGTAGGCAGGTCTCCAGGCGCAAAAGCCAGCGGGAAGGCACCGTCGGGGTTCCTTCCACCCGGGTGGCCCGCGTGAGATAAACCCGTGGCGCGCAGAAGGCTTGCGCGAAATCGTGCGCGGCCAGGCCGACCCGACGCTCCGGCGCCGGCAGGCCGAAATCGGTGCGCATGGGCCGGCTCAACCACGGCCCCGAATCCACTTCGGCCGGCCAGGTGCCCTCGTTGAGACCGCCGAGGACGAGCACGTCCACATGTTGCAGCCGCGCCTCCAACGGTCCCCAAATGCTCAGGCGCGGATGGCTGCCATAGACGGGCCGCACCGCCTGGCCGGTCATGAGCGACGTGAGCAGGGCGGGATAGCGCTCGCCGCGCAAGGGCGGCGCGCCCGCGGCGGCGGCGCGCAAGTCGCTGATGAAATCGGCGGCGGTCGCACCGGCTTCGCCCGCCCAGAGGCGATCCGGGCCGGTTTCTTCTGCCGTGGCGGCAAGGCTCTCCACGAAAGCAATATGGGCATCGACGATGACATCCAAGGTGTGGCCGGCCCGCAGGGCCTTGGCAAACGGCGCCGCCATGTCTTCCAGATGGCGCAACCAGCGCCCGATTGGGTCATCGCGGCCTATCCGGCCCAGCGCCCGGCGCAGGCCGGCAAAGCCGGGGCCGGGCCGGGCCCCGCGCAGGGCCCGCATCTCCAGCGCTCGGATGCGGGCGCGGAATTCAGCCGTGGACGTGCCGCCAGCGGCCAAGGGGTGCTTGAGGGCGGCCAGCAAGGGCAACGGCGCCAGGCCGCCGGCAACCACCTCGGCGGTCAAGCGCAGGAAGGTGCCCGGCGGCGTATCGGCCAGGGGCACACCGGCGGAATCATCGACCGCCAGATCCCAGCGGCGCAACGTCGAGGCGACCCGCCGCGCCAGCCCTCGGTCGGGGGTGACCAGCGCCGCCCGGCGCTCCGGGACCTGCAAGGCCTCGCGCAGCAACAGGGCGATGACCGTCGCCTCCTCGCCGGGGCCGGGGCAATCGATGCGCTGGACGCCCGCTAACGCCGCAGTGAGGGCGTTGCGATCTTCCGATTTTACCTGGGCGCGCCAATCGCCGGTCGCCGCCGCCGGGCGCAGGGCCAGATTGGCGAGGCGCGACCGGGCCGGCGGCGTCTCGGGCAGGCCGTCCGTGGGCCACACCGCCACGTCACCGGGGCTCACGTCCAGGCGGGTCAGCAGGCGGGCCAGCGCGTGCTGCGGATGCACCGGGTCATCGGCGACCGCTGCCCACGTCGCCGCATCCATGGATTGATCGAGGCCGGGCAGGATCACGATCCCGCCCGGTAGTTTAGCGACGACCGACAGCAAGGCGGCGGTGGCCGGAATGCTGCCGGTGGACCCGGCGGCGATCACCGGATCGCGTGGTGGCTGCCGGGTCCAGGCGGCGGCCTGCGCTTCGAGCAGGCGGCGGCGCCGGTCGGCCGGGCCTATGCAACCTTCGGCCGTTTGAATAGCCGGCCACTGCTCGGTCAGGATGGAGAGGAAGCGCAAGGTGATCTGCCAGTGGCTGGCGTAGTTTTCCGGCACCAGATCCTCGAGACCGGTAAGATCGAGGCCTTCGGTCTCCACCTGATCGAGCAGGCGGGTGAGCTCGCCGGCCAGGCGCACGGCCTGGTCTTCGCTGGGCGGCTGGCCGCGCACCCGGCCCCAATGCTGGATCAAGCGACCGAGCAGAAGCTGCCGGCGCAACGGCGGCATGGCGGGGGGTAACTCGCCGGCACTGAAACCGGCCCCTATCTCGTCGCCGGCGAGGATCAGCTCCTCGGCATCCAGATCGCCAAGCGGCACGAGACGCGGTAGCAGCAGCGCCCGCCCGTCGGCGGCGCGCAGGAACGCCTCCTGCACCGCGCGGCAGGCGCGCCGGGTGGGCAGCAACACGGTGCCACGCGCCAGGGCCAAGGGATCGCCGGCGGCGCGCCGCAGCAACTCGCGGGCCAGCGCATCGACGAAGGAGACGCCTGGCGGGACGGTGTAGATATTCGTCCCGGGATCGCTCATTTCTGCGGCGAGGAAAACGCCATGTGATGCATCGCCTCTTCCACTTCCGCCAAGCCCTGCGGGGTGCCGATGTGGAACCACTCGCCGTCGTGGCGTATGCCGTACAAGCGCTCGGCTTCCGCCGCCTTGTCGTAAAGGGTGTTGAGCGAGAAGGCGCCGTCCGCGCTGCCTTTGAATAGACGCGGATGCAGGATCTGTATGCCGGCGAAGACGAAGGGGGCGACCTGGCGCTCGTTGCGTCGCTGGGCGCGCCCCAACGGATCGAGCAGGAAATCGCCGAGTCCGTCGTAACCAAAGGCTGATGCGGTCGGGTGCAGCAACAACAGGGCGTCCATGGTCCGCTCGTCCCACCCGGCGGCGAGGCGTTCAAGCGCCGGCGTCAATCCATCCAACCAGCAGACATCGCCATTGATGGCGAAAAAGGGGTCGGGGCCAAGCAACGACAGCGCCTTGCGCACGCCGCCGCCGGTCTCCAGGCGTTCATCCACTTCCCGCGAGAAAACAATTTTTGGATTGGGGCGCCCGCGCAGGTGCTCTTCGATCATGGCGCCCAGGTAGTGCAGGTTGACCACCACTTCGCTCACGCCGACGGCCTCGAGCCGGTCGAGGATCGAATCGATCAGGGTTTGGCCACGCACTGGAATCAGCGGCTTGGGCAGGGTATCCGTGATCGGCCGCATGCGCTCGCCCAGGCCGGCGGATAAAATTATGCCATGCTTGGGAACCTTGCCGGTCATGCGTTGTCCTTTGGGGCCGGGGCGATGCGGTCCGCCGCCGGCACGTGGCGGTCGAACCAAGCTTGGACCGGCGCTAGCACGGGTTTTGCCAGATCGGCCTGCAGCAAGCGCCAGACGCGCGGGATGTGGCGCAAATAGAGTGGCTTGCCGTCGCGTTGGTCCAATCGGGTGAAGATGCCGATGATCTTGGCGGCCCGCTGCGCTCCGAGCACGGCGTAGGAGTCGAGGAACGCCGCCCGGTCCAGATCCGGAAACGCCGCCAGGTAGCGCTCCACCATGGCCGCCGCCAGATCGGGGGCGATGTCCCGGCGGGCATCTTCCAGAAGCGACACCAGGTCATAGGAGCGGGGGCCGATGACCGCATCCTGAAAATCGAGCAAGCCGCAGGCGGCGGTGTTGGCGCGGCCGTCGAGCAGCATCAGATTATCCACGTGATAATCGCGTAGCACCAGGCAGTCGGGCCCAGCGCTGGCGCGCGGCAACACCGCTCGCCAAGCCTCGATATAGCTGTTGCGCGCCTCCGCCTCCGTCTTTTTGCCGTGCACGGCCGGCAGCGTCCAATCGGGTAGCAGCAGTGCCTCGTCCAGGAGACGCGCATCGTCGTAAGGCGGCAGGGTCGCCGCCGAATCCGGCCGCCACGCTCGGTGCAAGGCGATCAACACATCGACAGCCAGGGGATAGAGGTGCCTCTCGTCGGTGTTGTCGGCCAAGGCTCGGGTAAAGGTCTTATCGCCAAGATCCTCCAGCAGCATGAGGCCAGCGGCTTCGTCCACGGCGAACGGGCGCGGGGCGCTTAGGCCCAGATCGAGAAGCTGTCGGGCTACCCGGTTGAAGGCGGCGACATTTTCGTGCGGCGGCGGCGCATCCATCAGGACGGCGGTCTCGCCATCGCGGGAGAGGCGCTCGTAACGGCGGAACGAGGCATCGGCGGCGAGCAAGCGGCGTTGCGCCGTGCCCCACCCGGCGGTGGCCAAGAATGCTTCGATCAGACGCGCGCGTTCAGTCATTCCCCGTTCAGTCATGTGGGGCCAGTCCGGCCAGGCGTGCCCTCCAACTACCGGCGCCGATCAGGACAGCCTGTCGCGCATTTGCTGCCTCACCATAGGTGAGATGCACCTCAAGACGGTCGGCAGGCAGGAGTGGGCCCATCCGCTCCGGCCATTCGATCAAGCTGATAGCCTCGGTTAGCGCCTCTTCGAAACCCAACTCATAAACCTCGTCCGGGCGGGTGATGCGGTAAAGATCGAAATGCCAGACCGGCGCCGGTTCGCGATCATAGCATTGCAGAAGCGTGAACGTCGGGCTCGGCACGTCTTCGGTATCTCCGTCAGATTGTTCGCCGGGCGCCAGGGCACCGATAAAGGCGCGGGCAAAGACGGTCTTGCCCGTACCCAGATCGCCGTAAAGGGCGATCACATCGCCGGCCCGGCTGCACGCCGCGACGCGCCGCGCCAGGGTGGCCGTGGCGGCCTCGTCGGGCAGCGCTAGGTCTAGCGTTGGGGAGCGCGGATGCGGCGCGGCCATGATGGCTGGTTTTAGCTCCGGCGTTGGCTGTCGGCAACCGGGGAAGGACGATATCTTGCCATAGCCGCGACCCGCCGCCATTTTACTGATCCGAGCCGGCTACCCGAGGGATTCTGCATGAGCGTCCAAGAAACGGATATCGCCATCATCGGCGCCGGGCCGGTTGGCCTGTTCGCCGTCTTCGAGTGCGGCATGCTGAAAATGCGCTGTCAGGTGATCGATTCCCTGGATGCCATCGGCGGCCAATGCACGGCGCTCTACCCGGAAAAGCCGATCTACGATATCCCCGGTTTTCCCAGGGTCGGGGCGGCCGAGCTGATCGCGCAACTAGCCGAGCAGGCGGCGCCGTTCGATCCGGTCTATGCCCTGGGCCAGCAGGTTCAGGCGTTGAGCGAACATAACGGGCGGTGGCGGGTCGCAACCTCGACCGGCGCCGAAATCGATGCCCGCGCGGTTATCATTGCCGGCGGCAGCGGTGCCTTCGGCCCGAACCGGCCGCCGCTACCGGGGATCGCCGAGTACGAGGGCAAAAGCATCTTTTACGCCGTTCAGCGGCGCGAGGCGTTTCGCGGCAAGCGCGTGGTTATCGCCGGCGGTGGCGATTCGGCCCTCGATTGGGCGATCTCTCTCGCCGAGGTCGCTGAGAAAGTCTACGTCGTGCACCGGCGGGCGAAATTCCGCGGCGCACCCGAAACGGTTGCGCGTCTGCATGCCCTGGCGGACGCGGACAACGGGGTCGAGTTGGTTACGCCCCATCAACTCCACGGCCTGGAGGGCGGCAACGGTCAGCTAACGGCGGTGACGGTACAATCACTCGATGGCGAGACGCGTCGGCTGGAGGCGGACGTGCTGTTGCCGTTCTTCGGCTTGTCCATGGACCTGGGGCCCATTGCCACGTGGGACTTGGATCTGGACCACCACCACATCCGAATCGATCCGGCAACGTGCCAGACCAACACACCGGGAATTTTTGCCATCGGCGACGTTGCCACCTACCCGGGCAAGCTGAAGCTGATCCTCTGTGGTTTTTCCGAAGCAGCACTGGCGGCGCACGCCGCCTACAAGCTGGTGCACCCGGACGAGGCGCTGCACTGGGAGTACTCGACCACCAAGGGTGTCCCGGGCCGGCCCTAACCGAGCAGGCCCTACGCCCGTTTCGGCTCCGCGTCGGTTTTCGGCCCCCCATCGGATTTCAACTGCGCGTCGGGCTGGTCGATAGGGATGTGGCAGGTAACGCGGGTGCCTTTGTCCGGCTGCGAGTCCAGCTCGACCCAGCCGCCGTGCAGCTCGATCAGGCTTTTGACCAGGGAAAGGCCGAGGCCGGCGCCGCTTTGCCCGCTTTGATTGTTACCGCGCTCGAACTTGCCGAAAATGCGGGCGACATCCTCGGCGCGCATGCCGGCACCGGTATCGGAGACCATGAGCAGCACCTCGGACTCTTCGCGTTTGGCCGAGGCGGTGACGATGCCGCCTTCGGGCGTGTATTTGAAGGCATTCGACAACAGATTGTAGAGGGCTTGGCGCAACCGCCGGCCGTCGGCCATCACGGTGCCGATGTCGTCCGGGCAGAAAACCTTGAGGGACAGGTTGCGGTTGAAAGCTCGTTCGTGGCTGACGGTTTGCAGATTTTCCAGCAAGGCGTGGACATCCACCGGGCCTACGTCGAGCTGCAGGTATCCGGCCTCGATGGTCGCCAGATCGAGGATGTCGTTGATCAGGGTGATCAGGCGCTGGGAGGCTTCGACGATGCCCTGGCTGTACTCGATTTGCCGCTCGTTCAAAGGGCCGAAGAATTGGTTCTCCAGGATTTCGGCAAAGCCGACGATGGCGTTCAGCGGCGTGCGCAGTTCGTAGGAAATGTTGGCGACGAATTCGGACTTCAGGCGATCGGCGGTCTCAAGCGCCTCGTTGCGTTCGAGCAAAGCGCGCTCCACGCGAATTGAATCGGTCACATCGAGAAAGGTGAATAGCGAGGCACCGTCGGGCAAGGGCATCTGAGTCCAGTCGATCATCGTGCCGTCGGTGCGCTCGCGCCGGCCGCTGCGCGCTTCCGGCTCGGTCGTGCGGGCTACCCGGACTTCCGATCGTTCCGCCCATTTTTCGTCGGAGATCTCGAAGTACTTGCGTGTGTGCTCGACCAGATCGCGCACATGCGGCTGGCCGGCGAGCATATCGGCGGACAAATCCCAGATGCGGGCAAAGGCCGGGTTGGATAGCTTGAGACGGCCATCGGCGCCATAGACCGAAACCCCTTCGTAGAGGTTGTCGAGGGTCTCGCGCTGCACCTCGATCAGGGTGTTGTAGGATCGCTCCAGGGTCAGCCGGTCCGTGACATCCTCGTAGACCAACAGGACGCCGCCGAAGGGATGAGCACTTGTGATGTTGCGGAGCGTACTGCCGTCCGGCAGATGCAGCAGGCTTTCCACCGGCTCGATGAGAGACTTTAGGCCGCGAATCCATTCACGCTTGAACTCGGGAAAATTGGCGTGCTCGGGCAACCGTCGCGCTTCGCGCAGGGCCTCCAGGATATCGCCCATCTCGGGGGCCGTGCTGAGGAACGATTCTTCCAGGCGCCAGAGCCGGGCATAGGCGGTGTTGAAAAAGCGCAGGCGCATATCCGGGCCTAGGATGGCTACCGCGCTGCCCAGGTTTTCCAGAACGTCGTCGTGAGCGCCTAGGTGCCGCGCCAACTCGGCCTGCATCTCCTCGGCGTCCGTCCGGTCGATGGCATGGCCGACAAGCGTGCCGTCGCCCAGCGGCCGTTCCTCGATGGCCATGAATCGGCGGGCGCCGCCCACGACAACGTGGTGACCCTCGGCGACCGCCGCGCCCGAGGCCAAGGCGCGCATGCCGATCGATCGGCCGGCGTCGGATTTTGCCTTGCCCAACAGCTCCACGGCCTTGGTCATGGCAGAGACCGGTTCCTCGTCGACGGCTTGCGCATAAGTCTGGTTGCAATAGGTGAGATTGAGATCGCTGTCGCGGCGCCAGATCGGTATCGGCAACGCATCGAGCATGCCGGCCAGGCTATCGCTTTGCGCCGCGGCGTGGTCGCGGGCCCGGGCCAAGCTGGTGACGTCCTCGAACCAGACAAGATCGGCAACCGCCGGGCCGGTGGCGGCTTGTGCTCGGGCACCGGTAACCTCGAAGGTCCGCTCGCCATCCTTGCGCTGCAGGGTTATGGCAAAGCCGGTACCGTCGTCGCGCAGGCGCTTGATGGCCTCGCCCAACCGTTCCGCCGCCGTGGCCTCAAAGGCACCGAGCACGATCTTCAGGGCCGCCTTCTTCGAGGCGGTCAATCCAAGGGCTTCGAGGAGCGAGGCGGAACCGTAGATTTTTTCGTCGGCGTGCCAGAAGGCGAGACAGCCCAACGGGGCGCTGGCCAAAGTGGTCTCGGCCAGGACGGCCCGCTGTTCCGCCCGCATCACCCGTTTTTCCGCCGCCGTCCAGCGACGGCGGTAGTGCAGGGCAAGAGCCGCTAAGACGCCGACCAAGGCGGCCAGGGCGACGGCGCTGGCCCCGGCGACGAGTTCCTCGGTTACCGCCAGGCCGAAGACAGTTTGCATTCGTGGGTACCCGCCTGGAATCGCTGCCGACGAATGGCGCGTGGTGGCCCGACTCTAGAGCATGATCTTTCCAAATGGAACCGCCTGCCCAAATGGAACCGCCTGCACCAGGACCGTCAGTAGCGATAGTGTTCCGGCTTGAAGGGTCCGGCCGACGGTACGCCGATGTAGTCGGCCTGCTTCTTGCTCAGCTTGGTGAGATTGGCGCCGACCTTTGCCAGGTGCAGGGCGGCGACCTTCTCGTCCAGATGCTTGGGCAGCACGTAGACCTTGTTCTCATACTGGTTCGCCTTGGTCCACAGTTCGATCTGCGCCAGCACCTGATTGGTGAACGAGGCGCTCATGACGAAGCTGGGATGGCCGGTAGCACAGCCCAGGTTCACAAGCCGGCCTTCGGCCAAGAGGATAAGGCGCTTGCCGTCGGGCATTTCGATCTCGTCCACCTGCGGCTTGATATTGTTCCACTTCATGTTGCGCAGAGCCTCGGTCTGGATCTCGCTATCGAAGTGGCCGATGTTGCAGACGATGGCGCGATCCTTCATGGCCCGCATGTCATCGAGGGTGATGATGTCCACGTTGCCGGTGGCCGTGACGAAGATGTCGCCTTGAGGTGCCGCGTCCGTCATGGTGACCACTTCGTAGCCTTCCATGGCCGCCTGCAAGGCGCAAATCGGATCGATCTCGGTAACCATCACCCGGCAGCCGGCGTTGCGCAGCGAAGCGGCCGAGCCCTTGCCCACGTCGCCAAAGCCGGCGACCACCGCCACCTTGCCGGCCATCATGGTATCCGTGGCGCGGCGGATGCCGTCGACCAGGCTCTCGCGGCAGCCGTAGATGTTGTCGAACTTCGACTTGGTAACGCTGTCGTTGACGTTGATCGCCGGGACCTTGAGGGCGCCATCCCGCTCCATCTCGTAGAGGCGGTGCACGCCGGTCGTGGTTTCCTCGGAGAGGCCGCGCACGTCCTTTAACAGGGTCGCGTATTTTTCATGCATGATCGCGGTGGCGTCGCCGCCGTCGTCCAGGATCATGTTCGGCTTCCAACCGTCGGCGGCGATGGTCTGCTCGATGCACCACCAAAACTCTTCATCGGTCTCGCCCTTCCAGGCGAATACCGGGATGTTGGCGGCGGCAATCGCGGCGGCGGCGTGGTCCTGGGTAGAAAAGATGTTGCAAGACGACCAGCGCACCTCGGCGCCCAAGGCCGTCAAGGTCTCGATAAGGACCGCCGTCTGGATGGTCATATGCAGGCAGCCGACGATGCGCGCGCCGGACAGCGCCTTCGCTTTCCCGAACTCCTCGCGCAAGGCCATCAGGCCGGGCATTTCCGATTCGGCGATGGAAATCTCTTTGCGACCCCACTCGGCCAAGGACATGTCGGCGACTTTGTAGTCGGTGAATTTGGCCATGGTATTCTCTCCGCCAGATGTAGGGGTGCGGCCGGTGATGTATCAGCCGTGGCTGGACACCACAAGACCTCTACGCCCGCGACCTTAATGTCACGTAAACCAGATGAGCAAGGCGCCGCCGAGCAGCAACCGATAAACGACGAAGGGCGTGAAACTTGCGCGGCGTAACCAGCGGACCATCAGGGCGATCGCGACCAGGGCGAAAACGAAAGAAATGGCGGCGGCAACGACAGCGTCGATGCCAAGACGCAAATCGCCGGCATCATAGATATCCAGCCCCGCCAACGTGCCGGCACCGAGGATCGCCGGGATAGCCAGCAGCATGGAGAAGCGCGCCGCCTCCGGTCGCTCGAAGCCGAGAAAGCGGGCCGCCGTCATGGTGATTCCGGACCGGCTCGTGCCGGGAACAAGCGCTAGGACCTGGGCAAAGCCGATCACCAAGACCGAGCCGATCGTCATGTGCTCGATGCGGCGCAAGGTCATGCCAACCCGATCGCCGGCAAAAAGCAAAATACCGAAGCCGATGGTCGCCCAAGCCACAATGCGCACATCGCGCATCACAGTGCCGACCAAATCCTTGAGAAAAAATCCGGCGATCACCAGCGGCACCGTACCGGCCACCACATAGAGCGCCAGGCGGGCCCCTGGTGTCCAGCGGCCGACCACCAGCTTGGCAACGCCGACGATCATGTCGACGACATCGCGCCAGAAATAGAGGCAAACGGCGAATAAGGTGCCGACGTGAACGGCGATGTCGAGAATCAGACGATCACTCGGTACCTGTTCCGGTACCTGCCAACCCAACCGATCAAACATCTCCCAGACCAGCACGAGGTGGCCGGATGAGCTAATCGGCAGAAATTCGGTGATCCCCTGCACGAGGGCGAGGATCATTATGTGAAGCAGCGGCACGTCGCGGTCCCCGATCCCGGCTGTTGCCGCTTATAGCTCCGCTATAATCGAGTCGCCCAGGGGGCATTTTAGTCTCAAATCGGTACCATATGTTAATTTTCATTAATTATTATTGGTCGTCGCTTGCAAAACCCACGCGAATGGGATATAGAATACGACAGGGTATTTGACCTAAAAGTCAACCCTGGCCGGATTATCGTAGTGCCGGCCGACGCGATCGGTGCCGGATCGAGCCTACCCTGCGGCGAAGCTGGCAACCGGTCGCGGCGGCCGGCATGTCTCAAACCGAGGATCTCAAACCGGAACCCGGCCTGGTTTCGGGCCATTTAGCGACTATTTGCCGCAACAGGCACCTCCAAAAAAACCGATAGAGACTGAGCAGAGCGGGAAATATCGCGTGATAGCCAAGATGCTAAGATTTGTCGACTTGAGCCGGCGGACCCCCGAGAAGCGGGATGCCGAGGCCAGGCGCGCCGACTTCGACGAAATCTACCGCGAGTTCTCGCCCGAGGCGGCGGCCGATCAGGCCGGCCGTTGCTCGCAGTGCGGCGTGCCGTTCTGCCAGGTGCATTGCCCGCTGCAGAACAACATCCCCGACTGGCTGATGCTCACCGCCGCCGGCCGCCTGCAGGAAGCTTACGAATTATCCCAGTCCACCAACAACTTCCCCGAGATTTGCGGCCGCATCTGCCCGCACGACCGCCTGTGCGAAGGCAATTGTGTCATCGAACAGGCCGGGCACGAGACCGTCACCATCGGCTCGGTGGAGACCTATCTGAGCGAGACCGCCTGGCGGGAAGGCTGGGTGCAGCCGGTATCGCCCCTGGCCGAGCGCGAAGAGTCGGTCGGGATTATCGGCGCCGGGCCGGCCGGCCTGGCCGCCGCGGAGCAACTGCGCCGCAAGGGCTACCAGGTGCACATCTACGATCGCTACGACCGGATCGGCGGCTTGCTGATCTACGGCATTCCCAATTTCAAGCTCGAAAAGGACATCGTCGCCCGGCGCGCCGATCTGCTGCGCCGCTCCGGCGTGACCTTCCACCTGGAGTTCGAGGTCGGCCGGGATGCGAGCCTGGCCGAGCTGCGCGAGCGCCATGCCGCCGTTCTGATCGCCACCGGCGTCTACAAAGCCCGCGAGATCAAGGCGCCCGGCGTCGGCCTGCCCGGTATTCATGCCGCCCTCGATTATCTGGTCGCCGCCAACCGCAAGGGACTGGGCGATGCCGTGCCGGCCTATGACGAGGGCACCCTCGATGCCGCCGGCAAGGACGTGGTGGTCATCGGGGGGGGCGATACGGCGATGGATTGCGTGCGCACGGCGGTGCGCCAGGGCGCGCGCTCGGTCAAATGCCTGTACCGGCGGGACCGGCAGAACATGCCCGGCTCGCAGCGCGAGGTTGCCCATGCCGAGGAAGAGGGTGTCGAGTTTGTCTGGCTGTCCGTATCCGATGCCTTTACCGGTGACGACACGCTGGGCGCTGTGCGCGCCAGCCGCATGTATCTGGGTGTGGCCGACGCCACCGGC
>JAJFGP010000120.1 GCA_021776055.1 Kiloniellaceae bacterium | reverse complement strand
GCCACGGCTCCCTTGCCGCCGTCGAGAAGGACAGTCGCGGCGGCCAAACCCTTGCGTCCCGAACGCAGGACATTCGTGGCGCCGATGTTGCCGGAGCCGATTTTGCGAATATCGCCCAGGCCGCCAAGGCGGGCGAGGATCAGGCCGAAGGGAATGGCGCCGAGCAAATAACCGCCCGCCAGCGCGGTAAGCAGGTAGGGCCAAGCGAATTCCCAGGAGATCGGATCGGGCATGGGGCCTATTGGATTGATTGAAACAAAAATTCCCTCCCCCCTTGCGGGGGAGGGCTAGGGTGGGGGGAAGCGCGTCAGCGCGTCAAGCGACTCGTCTTTTTTCTGGGGCTGCGTGACAGCGATTTTTCGACCGCCGCCAGAAGCAAGCTGGTTGCAGGTCAGGCTAATTCGAACCATACATTCCGGGCTGAGAGGCTCTTACGTGGGAAATCCCGGTTAAGAACATGAAACGCATTTTCACCCCGCTCCGCCGCGCCCTTCTGCTGGCCATCGTTCTGCTCGCCGGCCCGGTCGTGGCCGCGGCGAGCGGTCTGGCCCAGGTGAACAGGGACTGGCGAACCGCGAGCCGGGAAAGTATCGGCATCGCGCCCGATCCCGCCGTCGCGCGCGAGCCGATCGTGCAGGTCTATGGCGCCCGCGCCTTTGGCTGGCGCGGTGCCTTCGCGGTGCATACCTGGATCGCGGTGAAACGCGCCGGCGCGCCGGCCTTCACCACCTATGAGGTCATCGGCTGGCGCTTCTGGCGCGGCGGCTCCCCCGTGGCGATGCGCGAGGGGCCGCCCGATCGCCGGTGGTTCGGTGCCCCGCCCGAGGTCTATGTCGATCGACGCGGGCCGGAAGTCGAGGCCATGATCGAGCGGATCGAGGCCACGGTGGCGGCCTATCCCTTCATGGACAGTTACCGAACCTGGCCGGGACCCAATTCCAACACCTTCACCGCCAGCGTGGCGCGCGCCGTGCCCGACCTGGGGCTCGAGCTGCCGCCGACCGCCATCGGCAAGGACTACCTGGGCGCGACCACCTTTGCCGCGCCGACCCCCAGCGGCACCGGCTACCAGGTATCCCTGCTCGGCGTGTTGGGCCTTATGGTCGGTCTGGAGGAGGGGCTTGAGGTGAACGTCCTGGGCCTGAGCTTCGGGCTCGACCCTCTCGGCTTGGCGGTGAAACTGCCCGGCATTGGCCGCATCGGCGCGAATTGATCGGGGCTGGCGCGGCCTTCACTCGGCGCGCTATACGCGCCACCCTCTCCTATGCGGGGGAGGGTTTGATCCACTAGACCTCGGCTTCGTACAGCGGGCGTCCATCGACGATGGTTGCCAGGACCTTGCCTTGCACCGGGTGCTTGTCGAAGGGCGAGTTCTTTGACTTGCTGCGAAAGCTGTCCGGATCGATTAGCCAGGGGTGCTCCGGGTCGAAGAGCACCAGGTCCGCCGGGGCGCCTTTCGCCAGGCGGCCACCGGGCAAGCCGAGGATCGCCGCCGGCCGTGCGGTGACCCGCGCCAGCAAGTCCAACAAGCCGATCCCGCCCTTGTGGTGCAGCGCCAGGGAGAGCGGCAGCAAGGTCTCCAGTCCCGCGATGCCGGCCTCGGCGATGGCGAAGGGCAGGCGCTTGCCTTCCTGGTCGTGCGGGCAGTGATCGCTGGCGATGGCATCGATGGTGCCGTCGGCAACGGCCTCGGCAACGGCCTGACGGTCTTCCTCGCTGCGCAGCGGCGGCGATACCTTGGCGAAGGTGCGATAGTCACCGACGGCTGTCTCGTTCAAGGTGAAATAATGCGGCGCGGTGTCGCAGGTTACGGCCAAGCCGCGCGCCTTGGCGCGACGGATGGCGTCCACCGCCGCGGCCGTCGAAACATGGGCGGCGTGGTAGCGGCCGCCGGTCAACTCAACCAGGCGCAGATCGCGCTCGACCATAATTGCCTCGGCGGCGGTGGGAATGCCGTCAAGTCCCAGTCGGGTGGCGATTTCGCCCTCGTTCATAACACCGTCGGCCAGCGATGGATCCTCTGGATGTTGGATGATGACTTGGTCGAAGGCGCGCGCATAGCTCAGCGCGCGCCGCATCACCCGGGCGTTGGCGATTGCCTTGAGACCGTCGGTGAAGCCGCGGGCGCCGAATTCGGCCAGCAGGCCGATCTCGGTGATCTCCTTGCCTTCCAGGCGGCGAGTGGCGGCGGCGTAGGTATAGACCTTCACCAACTTCGCCTCGCGGGCGCGGCGGGCAATGAATTCAACCCCGGCAACGTCGTCGATCACCGGCTCGGTGTTCGGCAGCGCGACCACCGACGTGACGCCGCCAACCACCGCGGCCTGGCCGGCGGTCACGATGGTTTCCTTGTGCTCCTCGCCCGGTTCACGCAGTTGCACTCGCATGTCGATGAGGCCTGGAGCCAGACAGTGTCCGCCGCAATCCACGCGCCGCGCCCCGTCGGGGACACCCTCGGCGAACAGGCGCGGACCGATATCGGCGATGCGGCCGCGCTCGACCAGCAGACCGCCCGGTGCGTCCAGGCCGCTCTCCGGGTCGAGCAGGCGGGCGTTCACATAGGCAGTGGCGCTCATGTGGAATCACCTGGTGGCTCGTTGCGGCGCAGACTGCGAGTCAGGACGTCGAGGCAGGCCATGCGTACGGCGACGCCCATCTCCACCTGCTCGCGAATCAGGGAGCGGTCGATGTCGTCGGCCAACTCGCTGTCGATCTCGACGCCGCGGTTCATGGGGCCGGGATGCATGACCAGGGCATCGTCCTTGGCGGCGCTTAGTTTTTCGCGGTCGAGGCCATAAAAGCGGAAGTATTCACGGATGGAGGGGACAAAGCTGCCGTGCATACGCTCGGTCTGTAGGCGCAGCATCATAACGATATCGCAGCCTTCCAGTGCCTTGCGCATGTCGAAGAAGACCTCGACACCCATGCGCTCGATGGCCGTCGGTAGCAGGGTGGGGGGCGCTACCAAACGTACCCGCGCCCCCATGGTGCTCAACAAATGGACGTTCGAGCGGGCCACACGGCTGTGCAGGATGTCACCGCAGATAGCGACCGTCAGCCCCGCTAGCCGGCCCTTGCGACGGCGGATGGTCAGGGCGTCCAGCAGAGCCTGAGTTGGGTGCTCGTGGCTGCCGTCGCCAGCGTTGATGATAGCGCCGTTCACCTTTTCCGAGAGCAGTTTGACGGCGCCGGAATCCGGATGGCGGACCACCAGCACGTCCGGGTGCATGGCATTCAGGGTCATCGCCGTATCGATGAGCGTCTCGCCCTTCTTGATCGAGCTCCAAGCCACCGACATGTTGATGACATCGGCGCCGAGGCGCTTGCCGGCCAACTCGAAGGATGTGCGGGTACGCGTTGAACTTTCGAAGAAAAGATTGATGACCGTACGGCCACGCAGAAGATCGGTTTTCTTCTGCTCGCTGCGGCTCAGCGCAACGTAGCTTTCCGAAAGATCGAGGAGGAAGGAGATCTGGTCCGCCGAAAGGCCTTCGATGCCAAGAAGATGGCGGTGCGGAAATCCAGAGTCGTGCGGCCGAAGCCCCAAAGTAGCCATTAAAGCGGCGTTATGACAGCCGCGCCGATTCTGTGCAAGGTGCGAGTGGGGATCAGGGCGAAGAGGGCGTGATGAAGGCACGAGGTGGAACGGAGTGGCGATGTGGGGCGCCGCTAACCACGGTAGGGAATTTGAGAGTATCGTCTAGTCCTCAGTAGAACGCTATTCCGCATGCACAGGATGTTGACCGCGTCGCTGATATGGTCAGCGTCCTCTGTTGGGCCCACTACTACAGAGGGTAGAAACTCGTATTCACCATTTCGATTCTGTTCAAAATCATAAACGTAGTACTGACTGATCCGCGTGTTCGAAACTCTTGCACGGAATTTTGGATCCGTTGTCTTTCGAGGCGCTGTAACTATTCTCCATTCTTTCTCTTCGGAAAAATGATGGTCTTTTAATACTGGTGCGATTCTTAAAAACGTTGTGTTGAAATATCCGATGATTTGTTTCCGAATTTTTTCATGAGCATCTGGCGAGTAATATGCGATCGCAGTGTCATAGCAAGTTAAAAGCATTTCCATTAGTTCATTCACTATTAGTTGTTGTTGAGGGGAGTCGTAGATGCATCGGACAAGATGAGCCCATCCCGAGTTGTTAGTTTTTCCAAGGATTTGACCTGAGAAACCAAGCGCAATGCCTTTACCAACATGCCCGTAGGCTCGCCATTGGCTCAGAAGATCTGGATCTTCGCAAAAACTTGCGACACAGATGTTTGTCCGTTCGAACGAACCAAGTTGGTGGGCTACGTCCGTCAATAGGACTCGTCGATCATCGCTTCGGATTTTGGGTGCCAGCCTATTGGCTGCAGCTTGGAACTGTTGGATTGCATAAGTGAGTTCGGAACGATCATTAAGATAAGTGAACTTTGTCAGGTGCAGAGACTTGCTTTCGACAATGCCGCAGGCGCCGTCTAGTGTAGTGTAGTGATAAAGTTCGGGTGGTGGTGGCCGAAGAAAGAGCGAGTGCGAGGGAAGGTCGGTCAGTCCCAGGGGAATCCGTACTTGCTCTTGCTTGGGTTGATCAACCGGCACCATAGGATCGGCCCTCAGTAATGTTTTTCACAATATTTTTACTGCATTTGGCCCCCTCTGCGAACAATATTCAAATACGCAATGTTTGCTACATCTTTGATGCCCACTCTGGGCGAAGAGCGATTGTATCGGCGATCATACGCCAAGGCCGGTCGTCAGGTGCGAAGTAAGCACAATCTGCGGAAAGCCCGACGATCCTAATGTTGAATTGGAGGAATTAGATGCTGGCGCTGCCCAAGGCGCTACGTACGCACGTTCCGGATAGATCGTGATGTATCGAATAGTCTAGCTTGCAGCGGCACAACGAGGGCGGACCATGCAGCAAGCGGCGATGACCGGCAGGGAGTGGGTGTTTCTCATCGCCCTGTCGCTGATCTGGGGTGGGGCATTCTTCTTTAACGAGATCGCCTTGGTGGATTTCGGACCGCTAACGGTAGTGCTCGGCCGGGTCGGGTTCGGGGCTTTGGCGTTGCTGATCTGGGTGTATGCGACGGGAGGCCGGTTGCCTACAGACGCCCGGATCTGGGGTGCTTTCCTGGTCATGGGGGTCCTCAACAATGTCATTCCCTTCAGCCTCATCGTTTGGGGGCAGGTCTCCATCGATAGTGGCCTGGCTTCCATCCTCAATGCCACAACGCCTCTCTTTAGTGTCGTGTTTGCCCATTTTGTCACGTCGGACGAGCGTCTGACTCCGGCTCGCCTGGCGGGTGTGGTGCTGGGACTTGCCGGCGTGGCGGTGCTCATCGGACCGGCGCTGCTGCTGCAAATTGGGGACGGGGTACTTGGTCAGCTCGCGGTACTGGGGGCTGGCTGCGCCTATGCCTGGGCCGCGCTTTACGGTCGCCGCCTGCGTGGCCTGCCGCCGTTGGTGGCGGCAGCCGGCATGGTGATTTGCTCGGCGGTGGTGATGGTGCCCATCGCGCTACTCATAGAGACGCCGTGGCGGGTACAGCCAGGCCTGGCTTCGGTGGGCGCCGTATTGGGCTTGGCGGTATTGGGCACCGCTGCGGCATACTGGCTCTACTTCCGCATCCTACGCACAGCAGGAGCGACGAACCTGATGTTGGTAACCTTCCTGATACCCGTCAGCGCCGTATTTCTCGGTGCATTGTTCCTCGGCGAACGATTGGCGTGGACCTCGTTCGCCGGCATGACCCTGATCTTTGCCGGATTGGCGGCGGTGGATGGGCGCGTGCTTACGCTCGTTCGACCCCGCCGCGCCACAGAAGGAGCGGGGGAGGGTTAATCCCTGAGGCCGCGCAAGCCGATCGTCTGCAAACCCGTCGCCCCGACGCAGTAGAGCGCGAACAAGCCGCAAATCGATTCGACCGAGACGCCGGCGTCCATCAGCGCGCCCATGAGGAGCGGGCCAAGCGCCGAGGACAGCACCGAGAGGGATACCACCAGGGAGCGGATCGCCCCCAGATGGCGGACGCCGTAGATTTCAGCCCAAAGCGCGGTCAACGCCGTGAAAGCGATGCCGCTGGTAAGACCGAGCAGGAACAGATAGGGCAGCGCCCAGACCGGCTGCTCGAAGCCCCAGATGACTAGCAGGCCGAGCGCCATGGGTGCTAGGAAACCGGGCAACACCCGTACCGCCGTGATGCGGTCGATCAGCGGCCCGGCCGCCAGCGAGGCGAGCACAGTCCCCAACGCGAAGACCCAATAGTTGCCGGTAATCCAGGCCGCGCTCCATCCTTTCAGCGCAGCTAATTCCAGGTGGTGAAAGAACAACGCGGTGATGATGAAGGAGGGCGCGAGTGCTGCCGGCAGCAACAGATAGAAGGCGCCGTGGCGCAGTACCTCGGCGCGCGACCAAGCGGGCGCCGCGGCGGCGCGTCCGGTCCCGGTCCCCGCATTGCTGTCGGAGATCGGGCGCGACAGACGTTCCAGGTAATTGCGGTGGCGGGCGTCGTGGTCCCGCAGGAGCCACCAGACCGCCGGTAACAGGCAGAGCGCGAGAAAAGTTGCCATGACACCGTAGCTGGCGCGCCAACCGATAACCGCGATGCCCAACACCGCGGCGACGGGCAGCAGGCTCTCGCCGACGGCGAATCCCAGCGCGGCGATCGCCACCGCCTTGCCACGGTCGGTGTCGAAGTAGCGGGCCATGGAGGTGACGCCGACGTGACTCGCCAGGCCTTGCCCGGTCTGGCGTAACAGGAAGATCGCCAGCACCAGCCAGGCGGCCGAGGGCACCTGGGCCATGACGGCCGCGGCGAACACCAGCGCGACGCAGACCAGCGTCGTATAGCGCCGGAGCGGCAAACGGTCGATCCGGGATCCGGTCCAGGTCAGCACGGTCGCGCTCAGCAGCGTCCCGACCATATAGATGGCGCTCCACGACGTATGGCTGAGGCCGAACTCGCCGCGCACCGCCGGTCCGAACACGCCGATGAAGAAGGTCTGTCCCACGCTCGAGGCAAAAGCCATGGTAAAGCCGAAGCCAAGAAAGCGCGCGTTGGCGCGCGCAAAGCGCAGATAACTGTGAGCGGACATCGCCACCGGTCAATGACTCTAACGGCCTAAACCACGCCCCTGGCGCGTAGTGCCGCGATGTCATCCGGGCCGAGATCGAGCAATTCGTCGAGTACCGTCTCGGTATCCTGGCCCACTTTCGGCGGCGCTAGCCGGTAGTCGACCGGCGTTTCGGAGAACTTGATGGGATTGCCGATGAGGTCGACCTTGCCACCGGCGGCGCCGGGGTAGGGAACCGTGACCTGCATGCCGCGATGCTGGACCTGCGGATCGGCGAAGACCTGATCGATCGTGTGGACCGGACTGGAGGGCACGCCGAGGTCGGCCAGGCCGTCGACCCACTCGGCCTGCGTTTTACGGCGCGTGACGTCGGGCAGCAGGGCATAGAGCGCCTCGCGATTGCGCACCCGCTGTGCGTTCGTGACATAGGCCGGATCGTCGGCCAGTTCGGGCGCTCCGGCAAATTCGCAGAAGCGGCGGAACTGGGCATCGTTGCCCACGGCCAGAATGAAATGCCCGTCGGCGCACGGCAGCACTTTGTACGGCACGATGTTGGGATGCTCGTTGCCTAGGCGGCGCGGCAACTGCCCGGAGGTCAGATAGTTGAGCCCTTCGTTGATCAGCCAAGCGATCTGGCTATCGAGTAGGGCCACGTCGATATATTGCCCGGCGCCGCTCCGCTCGCGATGGTGCACGGCAGCAAGGATGGCGCTGACCGCGTACATACCGCACATCACGTCAGCAATGCCCACGCCCACCTTGACCGGTTCGCCATCGGGCTCGCCCGTGATGCTCATCATGCCGCCCATGCCCTGGGCCAGGAAATCGTAGCCGGCGCGTGGGGCGTAGGGGCCGGTCTGGCCAAAGCCGGTGATCGAGCAATAGATCAACCGCGGGAAGCTATCCTTCAGATCGTCGTATCCCAGGCCAAACTTGGCCAGGCTACCCACCTTGAAGTTCTCCACCAGGATATCGCAATGCGCCAGCAGGCGCTTGATCAGGTCCTGGCCCTCGGGCTTGCTGATATCGACGGTCAATGACCGCTTGTTACGGTTGGTGCATAGGTAATAGGCGCTCTCGGTGGTATCGGCGCCATCCTGGTCTTTCAGGAAGGGTGGGCCCCATTTGCGGGTATCGTCGCCCTCGCCGGGGCGTTCGATCTTGATCACGTCGGCGCCGAGATCGCCGAGAAGCTGGCTGCAGGTGGGGCCGGCCAGGATGCGCGTGAGATCGAGGACGCGCAGGCCGTTTAGGGGTCCACTCATGATAGGCAGTGCCCGTCCAATGGTTTACATCCGCCGGGTTGTCGCCCGCCGCAGCCATGGCGTCAAGCGCACACACAGTCGTGATTTGCTCGGATTAAGAGCTGACGGCATGTAGAACGGAGGGTGGCGGCATGGCCCACGGCTTCACGCTGCTGAATGGCAAAATTGGCTGACAAGGAGGCGACGATGAAACCGCGATACACAACCGTACTGGGCGGGCTGCTGAGCATTGCGCTGCTCGGCGTTGCGACCAGTGCCGTTTCCGCGGCAACACCGCAGCGGGTCAAGGTCACCGGCGAGGTGATCGACTCGTGGTGCTATCTCAGCGAGATCATGTACGCGGAAGGGTCCGCGCACTATCAATGCGCCCTGTGGTGCGCCGCCGGTGGTGTTCCGGTCGGTATCCTGGGTGAAGACGGCACGGTCTATATCGTTCTCAAGCTGGGTGACGACACGACTAACGTGGCCAACCAAGCGGTCATCGACATGCAGACCCGCAAGATCACCGTCGATGGCGATCTGATCGAGCGGGATGGCATGAACTACCTGTTGATCAGCCAAGTTGTCGATGATCAGGGCATCGTAAATCTGACGCATGAAGACTACGGCATCCAGCCGTTCGGGGAGTAGGAAGATATGCGCGCAATTTTGAGTACGCCTGTTTTTTTGGCGGTTCTGCTGGCCGCATTAGCCGCCACCGGCACCGCGCAAGCTGCCCAAAGCTGGGGCCTGCAGAACGAGGAAGAGGTACGCTTCGAGGCCACGGTGGTCGATTTGCTTTGCGAGCTGACCGGCGATTGCCCTGCGAAATGCGGCGGTGGCAAACGCCAACTCGCCCTTCTGACGGATGAGGGTGAATTGGTCCTGGCGATTAAGGATTCGGCGCCATTCGCCGGCGCGGCGGATGAGCTCATCGATTTCTGCGGGAAACGAGTCCAGGCGGACGGCTTGTTTTCGACCAACCGCGGGCACAAGATTTTTGCTCTACAGTTCGTGCGCGAGGCGCCGGATGGCAAGTGGCGGGGGGCGAACCGCTTCGTGCCCAAGTGGGCAGCGGCGAATGGTGTTGATGCGAAGAGCAAGGTTGCCCAGCAATGGTTCCGCAACGACCCACGGGTCAAGAAGCTAATCGGCGAGAACGGAAAACTCGGTATCGGCCTCGAGGCCGAAAAGAAGTATCTGGAGAGCGAGTGACCCCGGTTCGTACCGTCGGTTTTGTCGCCGTCTTGGCCGCCAGCCTGGCAGTTGCCGGGCCGGCCGCCTGGGCGCATGGCGAGAAGCCGCATGCCAACGTTGAAAAAGCCGTCCCTAAACCGGCCCCAGCGCCAGAGGTTGGCTCCAGCAGCGAGCCATTGCCGATCGCCGTCGGCGGCCCCTTCGCACTGGTCGATCAGACCGGGCAGCCGGCTACGGACAAGGACTTCCTGGGCCGATACATGTTGATCTTTTTTGGCTACGCGAACTGCCCCGGCATCTGTCCCACGGCCCTCAAGGCGATGGCCGATGCCATCGATGCGTTAGGTGAGGACGGTCGGCAGGTCGCACCAATCTTGATTACCGTCGATCCGGAGCACGATAAGCCGGAAACCTTGGCGCCGGCCGTGGCGAAGCTACATCCGCGCTTCACTGGCCTGACCGGGACACCCGAGCAACTCGCGGCGGCGGCGGCGGCCTATGGCGTGACGTCGCAGCCGGCGGGCCGGTCCTGGAACGGCGTCGATATGTTCCAGCACGGGCCTTTCGTCTATTTGATGGGCCCGGACGGCAAGCTGTTGACCCTGTTTCCACCGATCATCGACGGCCCGGCCATGGCGGCAACCGTGCGTGGGTATTTAGGCTAGTGGTGAAAATCCAGTGCGTGGTGCCTGAAACGGAATACCGGTTTTGATCCGAACCAGTCACTCGGAGTCGAGTATCCGTTGGTGCAAGATGGCTCCGTTCAGGACAATACTGGCTCCATCCAAGACAATTATATGCTTTCCAAATGAAGATCGAGCAGCGCCCGGCAAAGAGGTCAAGGTCTGGGGCGTTCCCGAGCCACTGAGGTTCTGCCCATTGAGAACTGTCTGGTCAGCTAGCTGACAATCTTCACTGTATCGTCGCCGCGTACCCTCTGCTCGAATTTCCTCGCCAGGGTTTGCCCGCTAATTTGGCAGGCGTCTTCGCCTTTGTGGCTAAACCGTCGACCCTGTTGCGGTTGTGCCGCTAGCTTTCTTTAGTTCCGCGAGATGCAAATCGTACGACCTGGCATACTGGCGCAACCGGCCCATATTCGCCTGCTTCAGCCATCGCGCGTAGTCCCAACCACATTCGGAAAGGTCGGATGCGACGAAAATGAATTCCAATGTGTCTGTGAGGTAGAACATGAGGTTGTATGTATTTGTGACCGAAAGCTTCGGCTTTGAGCCATGCACGAAGTAGTTTCGCGCCCTGACAGCGTGATCAACGACGAACTCAAGGTCCAGGAAGTGCCGCTGCAAGGCAGCGGGGAGCACTTTGAACCGGGCTGTGATCTTTTGACGAAGGTTTGAACCCTTCACCCGGCTGAGATTGTCCAGGACTTGTTCACGATAGGGAGGTTCGAGGTTTCGGGCTTCTTCGATCAAACAGGAAAGTGACTTCAGGACTGATCGTGGCAAGTCCGGCTTGCCCACGGCTTCGTTCGGTAGAAGATCAAATGCGTTGGCGGCACCCACGAGCCTGTCAATCGTATAATAATTGCCGTGGCGAAAGCATTCACCGATGCGGTGCCGGGCGCTTCTATAATCTTGCTGGCCCTCCATCCAGCGGGTGAGAACGGTCTCAAATTCTTGCTTGTGCAGTCCGCCCGAAATCAGGTGATCGCGAAAGTCGGTGCGAGTTCCTTCTTCCGTTTCCGCATTGGACACATAGAGCCAAATGTGTGATTCACGGTCCATCGTATTCTTGTGCTGTATTTCAATATCGCGGACGCACTGCCTATTTTGGGCAACAATCTCACAGAAGGAAGTAAACTCGTAGGTAGTGCGCAGTGCGTCTTCAAGGTTCACCGGTTTTTCGAATTTGAGATTGACGCGCACCTCGTTTTTCACGTTGATTCCTCTTGGAGAGGGGAATGTGGTCGTAGGGGCATTAGAGACCTGAATTCGGACTTCGCCCGCCTTGACAGAAACAATTGGGCCGCGATCAGCGTAATAATATATGTGGCTGAACCCGATTTTGCGGCGATCTTTGCGCGTCCAAGTCGGCATCAGTTTCTTGATGCCTTTGATGTCCGCCATACCGAACGCGCCGATGTCGTAGAACAGATCAATCGCGCCGCTGGTCGTGAAGTACAATTCAGCGATCACCTTCTTGTTCGGCTCAAGATGGCGGGGACCAACAGCAACGTAGTTGGGAAACAGCGAAAGGAAATGCTTCGTCGTTCCGTGGTACGAGCGTGTACCGCTGATTTCGGAGCCGATTGCATCGCAGATCGTTAGCTTCTCTCCGCCACGGGCGACTCCGCGGATGCACCGCATCTTCTCTTTCGGAAGATGGACGAACTTATCAGTGAACACTTCCAGCAGAGAATCCCCACCCCTGAGGGTCACCACGCCCGGCAGCTTCCGGCCCTCGATTGTGAAATGTCCCAGATACTGACTTTCGGCATCTTTCATATCATTTCTCGTCCTTGATCAACGAACAGCTGGTGCGCTTGTGACTAGCTCCAAGCTTTCGTTCAGCCGCTATTGGAGTAGCGACTAGTGGGTACGCGCGTGTGGCGCGGGGTGAGTAACAAGCGCTGACGCGGAGCCTTCGGGCAGTATACCTTCGAAACCGGTTGCGGTGATGGTCTGAGCGGAGGCTCTGGTGTTTCACCCCAGCGCATTCGACTTGGAGCGAGGCGGGGTGATGATTACAGAGTGTCCGTCCCCCACCCAAAGCGGTAATCTAGCTGCAGGTAGGATCCGTTGGGTTTTCACTACTGGGCGCTGCCGGCCATTCGTCTAACCTAGTCGATCAGCTCCTGGCTGGCTTTCTCGGCGGCTGCATTGGCGACCGAAAACGTTGGGTAGAGGCCGAGACTACGGCCCCGTTGCTGGATCAGGCCGAGCACCGTGTCGATGTAAGGCGTCTCGACGTCGACTAGGCGGCCCATCTCCTGCACGGCGCCGACCAAGGCATCGATTTCCATCGGCCGGCGGCGTTCCAGGTCTTGCAGCATTGAAGTCTTGTGCGGGCCGACGCTGGCGGCCCTGTCGATCCGCCTTTCCACATCGACGCGGAAATGCACACCCAAGGCTTCGCCGATGGCCTGAGCCTCGATCATCATGCGGCGGGCCAGCGCGCGGGTCGCCGGGTCGGTGGCAACCGCCTCCAGGGTTGCCCCGGTAAGCGCGCTGATCGGGTTGAAGCACAGGTTGCCCCACAACTTGATCCAGATGTCGTCGCGGATGTTGTCGCTCACCAGCGCGCGCAGGCCCGCCTGCTCAAACGCCGTGCTCAGGCGGGTGGCGCGATCGGAAAAGGCTCCGTCCGGCTCGCCCAGTTGGAACCTGTCGCCGAATTTGTGCTCGATGACGCCGGGTTCGACGATCTCGGCTGCCGGGTAGATAACGCAGCCTATGGCGCGCTCAGGTCCCAGCGTCTGCCATTGTCGCCCGCCCGGATCGACGCTTTGCAGGCAATGATTCTCAAAGCGTCCCGGCAACTTGTAGAAGTACCACCAGGGAACGCCGTTCATGGCCGTGACCACCGGTGTGTCCGGGCCCAGCATAGGGCGCATGGCCTCGGCGGCGTCGTAGGCCTGGTGCGCCTTCAAGGTGACGATGAGGTAGTCCTGCGGCCCGGCCTCCGCCGGATCGTCGGTCGCGGCACATTTGGCAACGCGATCTTCGCCGCCGATGCGCAGCCGCAGTCCCTTTTCCCGTATGGCGGCCAGATGGGCACCGCGGGCGATACACGTTATCTCGTGACCGGCGAGCGCCAGGTGCACTGCCAGATACCCCCCGATCGCGCCGGCCCCATAGATGCCAATCTTCATGCGAGGCTGGATCACTGGAGCAGGCCCAAGGTGAGTACCAGCGGCAGAGTCACCATGGATAGTGCCGTTTGCATCGTGATGATGCCAGCCATTAACCGGGCGTCGCCACCGAGCAGGCGGGCGAGGATATAGGAGGCTGGCGAGGCCGGCGTGCCGTTGAAGAGGACGGCGACGAAGGTGGTCACCGGGCCGACATCGAGGGCCTGACAGGTTAGAGCCGTGACGGCGGGCAGGGCGATGAGCCGTAGACCAACCGCTACCGCCATCGGTGGTCCGGCGGCCCGCGCCGCGGCCAGGTCCAGACCGGCCCCCACGGCTATCAGGCCCAAGGGTAAGGCGGCGGCGCCCAGAATTTCCAGGAACGGACCGATGACCGGCGGTAGGCCGATCCCCGTGGCATTCAGGACGATGCCGATGGCGCAAGCGATGATCAGCGGATTGCGCGCCACCTGCCGCACGGCACCGGGCCAACTCGAACGGACGCCGGTGCCGTAGTGTTCTAACACGGTGACCGACAGCAAGTTGACTAGCGGCACGATGACCGCGACCGCAACGGCCGCCGCCGCAAGTCCCCGGTGCCCGAATACGGCCGCGGCTACGGCTAACCCGATGTATGTATTTTGCCGCACAACACCCTGGAAGACGCTGGTAAAAGCCGGCCCGGGCAGACGGAGTAGTGGCCGTAGCAGCAACAGGATCGCCACCAGCACGGCGATGGCGGCCACCAGAGCGCCGGCCATGGGCGCGATGTCTAGATTCGACAACTCGGCGGAGGCGAGAGTGGCGATCAACAGGGCGGGGAAGAGCACGAAGTAAATCAGGCGTTCCGCCGGTTCCCAAAACCCGTCCGCCAGCAGACCCAGCGCGCGAATGGCGTAGCCCAGGAAGATCAAGAGAAAGATCGGCGCGACGGCCAGGAGAATGATCAGCACGGCGGGCTAGGCCTTCCGCGCCAGAAAATCGAGGGCACCTTGCAGGATGTACGCCGCTGCCATGCGGTCGACCGACTTGGCGCGCCGCTTGCGGCTTAGATCCGCCTCGTCGACCATGAGGCGCTCGACGGCGGCTGTGGATAGGCGCTCATCCCAGAAGGCGATGGGGTCGGTATAGCCGGTGATCTCGATCAAATTGGCGGCGAATTGCCGCACCGACTCGCAACGCGGTCCCTCGCTGCCGTTCATGTTGACGGGCAGGCCGATGATCAGACCGCCGACGCCTCGCTCGGCGCACAGGTGCAGCAGATCCTTCGCATCCTTGGTGAATTTGCCCCGGCGTAGGGTATCGATGGGCGAGGCGACCCGGCGGGCCGAATCGGAGACGGCCAGGCCGATCGTCTTCTCGCCCAGATCGAGGCCAAGTAGGCGCTCGCCCCTCATTAGCTGCCGGGGCAAGTCCGTGAGTTCCACCACGCTCATGCGGCGCGCATTACGGCGCGTTTTGCCGGCGCGGTCCATAGCCGATTGCAGTGCGGTCCCGGGGTGCCGATGATGCGCTGCCTGCCTTGCGGTTGCCCTGGAGGCGGTGTTAACGTCCGCCCGCTTTTTTTGGCGCCGGTCACAATTAAAAAATATTGAGGTCAAGATGTCGGTCGATAGGACCACCGTCGCGAAAATTGCCAAGCTGGCGCGCATTCGCGTGCCCGAGGAGAACCTCGACGGTCTGGCCGGCGAGCTGAACAACATCCTCGGTTGGATCGAGCAACTCTCCGAGCTGGATACCGACGGGGTCGAGCCGATGACCAGTGTCGTCGCCATGATCCCGCCACAGCGAGAGGACACAGTCACCGACGGCGGCCGCCCAGAGGACGTGGTGCGCAATGCGCCCGAATCCGTGGGCGGCTATTTCGTGGTGCCCAAGGTGATCGAGTAATGCCCCCCCTAAACGAACAGACCCTGTCGGCGGCGCGCGACGGCCTGGCTAAAGGCGACTTCAACGCCGTCGAGCTAACGCAAGCGCACATCGCCGCGGTCGAGGCGGCACGGCCCCTCAACGCCTTTGTCACCGAGACGCCCGAGCGGGCGCTGGCCATGGCGGTGGAGTCGGACAAGCGCCGGAGCGCCGGTCAGGCCGGGATGCTCGAAGGCATTCCGTTGGCCATCAAGGACCTGTTTTGTACCGAGGGCGTGCTGACGACCGCCGGCTCGCACATTCTGGATGGCTTCCAGCCGCCCTACGAGTCCACCGTGACCGCAAACTTGTGGAACCAAGGCGCGGTGATGCTGGGCAAGGCGAACATGGACGAGTTCGCCATGGGCTCGTCGAACATGACCAGCTTTTACGGCGCGGTGGAGAACCCGTGGCGGCGGAGCGGTGACAACCGGCCGCTGGTACCCGGCGGTTCTTCCGGTGGCTCGGCGGCAGTGGTGGCCGCGCGCGGCGCCCTGGCCGCGACCGGCACGGATACCGGCGGCTCGATCCGCCAGCCCGCGTCTTTCTGCGGCATTGTCGGGCTGAAGCCGACCTATGGGCGGTGCTCGCGCTGGGGCACGGTGGCCTTTGCCTCGTCGCTGGATCAGCCCGGGCCGTTGACCCGTACGGTGCGGGATGCGGCGCTCATGCTGCGCGCCATGGCCGGGCACGATGCGAAAGATTCGACCAGTGTCGACCGGCCCGTGCCCGACTACGAGGCAGCGCTCACCGGCGATATCCGCGGCCTCAAGGTAGGCATCCCCAAGGAATACCGGGTGGACGGCATGGCCGCCGAGATCGACACCCTGTGGCAGCAGGGCATCGATTGGTTGCGCCAGGCCGGCGCCGAACCGGTGGAGATCAGCCTGCCGCACACCCGTTATGCATTGCCGACTTATTACATCGTCGCCCCGGCCGAGGCCTCCAGCAACCTGGCGCGCTACGACGGCGTGCGCTTCGGCTTGCGTGTGCCCGGCAACACCTTGGACGAGATGTACGAGGCGACGCGCGGTGAGGGCTTCGGTGCCGAGGTACAGCGGCGCGTGCTCATCGGCACCTACGTGCTGTCGGCTGGGTACTACGACGCCTACTACAACAAGGCGCGCCAGGTGCGTACCCTGATTGCCAATGACTTCAGCAAGGCGTTCGAAAACGTTGACGTCGTGCTAACCCCGACAACGCCATCCGCCGCTTTCGCCGTGGGCGAAAAGATGGACGACCCCATCGCCATGTACCTGAACGACGTCTTCACCGTCCCCGCCAGCCTGGCCGGCTTACCGGCCATCTCGGTCCCCGCCGGCCTATCCGGCGACGGCCTGCCGCTTGGCCTACATCTCATCGGCCGCGCCTTCGACGAGGAAACGGTCCTGAAGGCCGCAGGGGTATTGGAAGAAGCCGCGCAATTCACCGCCGAGCCAGGATTTATCGCCGGGCGGGGGTAGGGCGGGCACAGTTAGGGTGTAGCGGCTTGGGCTATCCGAGGCGGAAGGGTGTTATGCCTACCGTCGTCTAGCCCTATGAGCTTGCGGCGGCGGGCTTTGCCTTCTTTTTCGGGCTTTTCTTGATGTCGGCCGCGGCGATTTCGGCGGCTTCCTTGTCGGCGGCTTCCTTGGCCAGGCGAAGGGCGCGTAGGCGCGCCGTCTTTTCGTTTACCGCCTTTTCCGCCTTCTCCCGCTCTTTCAGGGCCTGGGTTTCTTGATGTTTGGCCTTGTGGAAATTTTCCTCGGCCTTTGATCTTGTCGTATTCAGCATGACGGCAATCCTCTGGTTCTGGGCAAGCCACTACGTGCGGCGGTTGCCGTTGCGGGGTGCCGGGCGGTATGCCCGCCGGTCTGA
>JAJFGP010000119.1 GCA_021776055.1 Kiloniellaceae bacterium | reverse complement strand
TAGTGGAACATGAACTTCTCGGGCTCGCCGTCGTCACGGAGCTTCTTGAGCCGCCCCGCGATCTCGCCGAGCGCTTCGTCCCACGTAATTCTCTTCCACTTGCCTTCGCCGCGAGCGCCCGTGCGCTTAAGGGGGAAGAGGATGCGGTCGGGATCGTAGACCTGGCCGACACCGCCCTGGCCCTTGGCGCACATCTTGCCCTCGGTTCTAATCGAGTTGGGCTGCGGCTCGATTTTGACCAGCCGTCCGTTTTCCGTGTAGCCGATTGCGGCGCAGCGCGTGACGCACTGCCAGCAAGACGTAGCGACGGCTTGGCGTTCCTTACCGGTAAGTGGTGAAAAATCCTTGCCGCCTTCGAGCAAGGCGCCTTTCGCGGTGATCAAAGTGTCGGTACCAGCGAACGTCGCGGAGGCTGCTGCAGCGGCTGTGCCAAGTTTGAGGAAGTTGCGGCGGCTGAACATCGTCTCCTCCTTAAATTCCAATCGGTCCGGTGATCTGACCGGCAACGACGACGACATAACGGAGTGTGAATCCACCAACGAGCACAAGTACGGCAACGCCGATCTCAACCCCCTTCGGGATTACAAACTCTCGGTGATAGAGGAGCTTGGGAACGACGTAATATATCTCTATCAGTGCGGGAACGATAAGACCGAGCACGATAAACACGATCCAGAACAGCGACGCGAGACTGCCACCGGTAAAGAGCACCGACACGGCTTCCCGGACATTGCCGATGGTGAGCTGGGCATACATCGCGAACAAGAAAACGGCCATCAACTCGAAGCCGATCAGCATGGCGTCCGACGCGGTCAACAAATAGCCGGTGTGGACGATATGCCGCTCCGATTCGGGCTCTTTCGCGGCGCGATGGAAAAGCGCCCTGAGCAGCAGAATGGCGGCGACACCCGTGGACAACGCCGAAATCAGGAACAGGAGCGCCAGAATCGGCGAGTTCCAGAACGGCCGCGAGGGCATCGCTCCCAAGAGTATGCCGGTATAGACCGCGGTGGCGATCCCCAAGGGGACAGCGAGCCAAGACACTACGTTGCGCAACTTATAGCGCTGTTCGATGGTGAGTCCGGGTGCGTTCCGCACGTAGGTGTAGGCATAGACGAGGCTGACGCCGATCGTGAATGTAATCAACCATGTCCCGATCGACATCGGCGACAGGTTGAGAACCTTGTACAGGTTCAAGAACCTGAACCAATTCCCAGCCTGGAACGATCCGAGTTCCAGAACCAGCAATCCCGAGCCGATTATAATCGGAAAAGGTGCCAGAAGCGCGCCATACCGGGCGGTATCCACGTGCATGCCGCGGCCACCCTCGCCGCCGCGCAGGAACATCGAGGCGCTGACGGTGAGCGCACCCGCGCCAACGCCGGCCAGGAAGAGATAACCGATGACGGGCAAGCCCCAGGTAAATTCTTCGGACATGGCTAGGCCCTCTCTTGGTTGCGCCGGTGCGTATCGACGCGGATGTACTCGTGGCGCTGCCCCGGCTGCCGAGGATCGGAATGATCTGCATTGATGTAGTAGACGTTCGGCTCGGTGCCCATTTCCTGGCGCAGCACGGTGACCGGATTGCTCGCGATCATCTTCGATATCTTGCTTTCAGGATCGTTGAGATCGCCGAAGATGCGGGCGTCTGCTATGCACGTGTTCACGCAGGAAGGCACGAGTCCTTGTGCGACCCGATGCAGACAGAAGTCACATTTGTCCGCGGCGCCCGTGACCGGATTTAGGAATCTTGCGTCATAAGGGCAGGCTTGGATGCAATATTTGCAGCCGATGCAGACATCCGGATCGATGACCACGATGCCATCCTCTTCGCGCTTCCAGGTCGCGTTCACGGGGCAGACGGGGACGCAGGGCGGGTTCGTACACTGGTTGCATAACCTGGGCAGAAAACTTCGAGAGACGGTCGGGTAATTTCCCTTTTCCACGTACTCGACCCAGGATCGTGTCGATCCCAAAGGCACATCGAACTCAGCCTTACAGGCGACACTGCAGGCATGACAACCCGTGCATCGTCTGAGGTCGATCAGCATTCCATAGCGGGGTTTTGTCTCCGTCTCGGAGACAGCTGCTTGTGCCGCACTGGGAAGCGCTGCGGCGGCACCTGCACCGAGCGCTGCGGTGCCTCCTGCTTGCTTCAGAAACTCTCGGCGACTCGCGATTGAGTCCTCATTTATATCGACCATGGCGACTTCCCATCAGATAGAGGAGTATCCCTTTGGCACCAATATTCTGGGAAATATCTCAAATGCGCGCGGGGTTCGCATTGATCTGTGTCAAGAAGCAACTGCAGTTCGCCGCAAGCTTGTTGCCGGTAGTTTCGGTTTTTCATCATTGATTTTGGGCACTCGAAACCGGTAGGTAGCGTCATGACGGCGGAACCACATCTGACATTGCGGACCAAGGTTGGCGGGCGGAAGGCGACCTGGCTCGAGCTTTTCTACGATCTGATCTATGTGATCGTCATCGCGAAGCTTGCGCATCATCTCACGAACCCGCCGCATCCCGAGATTAGCATCGCGGATTATGCGACGTTCGTTGCCTTATTCGTGCCGGTCTGGTGGGCGTGGACGGGTCATACCCTCTTTGCCAATCGCTTCGATCCGGACGATGGGCCGCACCGGCTGTTGACGCTCGCCCAGATGTTCGGGGCCATCGTTATGGCCATTTTTATCGAGGACGCGATTGGGGCAGGGGCCGTCGGTTTTGCCGTTGGCTATGTACTCGTTCGCGTGCTGCTTGTGGCCATGTATGCGCGGGTCTATCTGTCCGCGCCCGAGCTACGGGGCGTTGCCGGCCGGTTCATGGCCGGCTTCTCGATCGGTGCGGCATTCTGGCTCGCCTCGGTCTTCGTTGACCCGCCGATTCGCTATCTGCTCTGGGCGCTTGGCCTTGCCGTCGATTTCGCGACCCCGTGGCTCTCTCAGCGTCTGCTTGCCAAGGTTTCCGTACACAAATCCCACCTGCCGGAGCGGTTGGGCCTGCTGGCCATTATCGTCCTGGGCGAGTCGGTGCTGAGCATTGTCGACGGATTGGATGGGGCGCAATGGTCCGCCAATGCGGTTCTGGCGGCGGTTGCCGGTTTTGTCCTGCTGGCCAGCATCTGGTGGCTCTACTTCGAGTCGCTTGAACGATCGCTGATGGGCCAGGCATTCACGTCCGGGCAGCTCACCATCTATGGACACCTGCCAGTCTACATTGGCCTGGTGACCGTCGCTGCCGGAATACGCCAGGCCATCGTGCCGGGCATTCCGGTAGCCGAGATCGGCTGGCTGATTTGCGGTGGGTTGTTGGTGTTTCTGCTCCCGCTCCAGGTCATTCATGGAATCCGCCTGTCACGGGCCCGCCTGATTGGGTTCCTTGCCCGAAATGTGGTGCTCGACATCGTCATTTTCGGTCTCGGTGCGGTGAGCGCAAAGGTGGGGCCGCCCGGAACCATGGTGGCGATATCCGCTATCTATCTGGGCTATGTGGCCCTGGAGAGCCGGATCGGTTTGGTGGCCGGCGAGCCGGACTGACGGCCGTGGTCGATTTGCGTCAAGACAGTAGGCGGCGGTGGGATGGGCTACCGCGCCTGACTGGAATTGAGACTGACCAGCTCCTTCATATACACCGACAAGGTGAGGTCCATGTCGATGATCACCACCTTGTTGATCGCCTTGACGGTGGCGATCACATCGTTCCCTTCTAGCAAGGCAATTCTGTACGCGGCCGCGTGCAGCTCATCCAGGAAAATCGAGTAAGCAGCCATGTAGAAATAGGCGGGCATCCGTATTTTTATGTGCGCCTCGGCGGTCGCGATAACTTGGCGAACGTAGTCATCGTCGAATTTGCTGTTGAACAGCCGGTCCCAGTGCGCCTTCTGCCTCACCTTCAAGTGATCGATCTTAGCCGGGTCGGGAATGAGCTTTCTAAATTTTTGATGCTCGAGGATGTGAGCGTAGAAACGATTGATGATTTCATCGAACTCGGGAAGAATCGCGTGCCAGAATACGCCCGCGTGGTAGTACGTTTCCTGGTTTATCCCATAGAGTTCCAGGCGTAATTTCAGATCAAGCGACGTTTTCACTGCACAGCCATTGGTTGAGATTCGCGCGTGTAATTCGCGCAGAACGCAGTGATAGCTTCGGTGTGTTAACAAAATCTAAACCGCGATTGCCCGGATGGCTCTTCCCAGTAGCGTCATAAATTCCATCTGCCGGTCTACGTCGTCCAAGAGAGCCGGATCGGCTTGGTTACGAACGAACCGGATTGACGGCTTTGCTTGATCTGCATCAAGATGGAGGGCCGCGCGGTATTGTCTAATCAGGGCATGATCTCCAATACCGAACTCCTGAGCCGGTACGACCAGCGGGTGCCGCGCTATACCAGCTACCCGACCGCCCCGCACTTCCATCCGGGGGTGCAGGAGGCGGCCTATCGTCGCTGGTTGGCCGAGTTGGACCCTGGCATTCCCCTGTCGCTCTATGTGCATGTGCCCTTTTGCGACAGCCTGTGTTGGTTCTGCGGCTGTCACACCAAGATCGTGCGTCGCTATGCGCCGGTAGCCACCTATCTGGAGCTGCTGCTGCGCGAGATCGGGTTGGTCGCCGACGCGCTTACTGGGCGGCGGTGGGTCTGCCACCTGCATCTTGGCGGCGGCACGCCGACCATGCTGGCGGCGGCGGACCTGGAACGGCTGTTCGCGGCGCTGCGCGGCACCTTCGACATGGACCCCGACGCCGATATCGCGGTCGAGATCGATCCGCGTGCTTTGACGCATGACAGCGTTGCGGCTCTGGGGCGGGTCGGGGTGAACCGCGCCAGTCTGGGCTTGCAAGATTTGGATCCGCGCGTGCAGAAGGCCGTCAACCGGGTACAATCGTTGGAGGAGACTCAGGATATTGCCACCGCGCTACGGCGTGCCGGCGTGGGCTCTCTCAACATCGATCTCATGTACGGCCTGCCGCATCAAACCATCACCGGCATGCGGGCCACCATCGATGCGGTGATGGGCTTGGCGCCGGAACGAGTCTGTCTGTTCGGCTATGCGCACGTGCCCTGGATGAAACGGCACCAGCGCCTGATCGACGAGGCCGCCTTGCCCGGACCCGAGGACCGCTTCGCCCAGTACATGGCCGCGACCGAACGGCTGCAGGAGGCCGGCTATGTCTGGATCGGCCTGGATCATTTCGCATTGCCGGACGATCCGCTGGCGGTAGCGTTGCGCGAAAGGCGGTTGCACCGGAATTTTCAGGGGTACACCACCGACGAGGCATCCGCGCGCCTCGGCTTCGGTCCCTCGGCCATCGGTGGCTTGCCGCAGGGCTTCGTACAAAACGTCACCGCCATGCCCGCCTATCGCACCGCCATCGAGGCAGGCCAGCTGCCGGTTCAGCGCGGCCTGGCGTTGAGCGACGATGACCGCCTGCAATCGGCGGTGATCGAGCAGCTCATGTGCTATCTGGAGGTAGACCTGGAAGCCATATGTCGTCGCTTTGGATGCAGTGCCGACGTTTTTGACGACGCGGTGGCGGGCCTTGCTGAGCCCGTGGCGGACGGACTGGTTACCATCGAGGGCGGGATGATCCGGGTCAGCCCGCAGGGCCGGCCGTTCGTGCGTACGATCTGCGCTCAGTTCGATGGTTACCTAGCGCCAGGCACGCAACGGCACGCTCACGCTGTCTAGTCCTCCTGTGCCGCAGCCTCTTGAACGAAGCATTCGTTGTTGGTATTTTCTCTTTTCGGGGATAATGCAGGCTCCCCGTTAGACGTGGTTCGTCCAAGCTCTGCTTCGATCGGCGCCATTCGTGGCGCGGGGAGAAGCTTATGGACGACAAACTTGCAACCTCACAAACAGATCGCGGCGCGCCAAGCGTTTTGGTTCTTGACCGGACCAGCATCGCGGCGCTCTTGTCGCCGTCGGATTATTTGATAGCCGTTGAAACGGCTTTCAGGGCTGAAGCCGAAGGCCGCGCCCACGCGCCGGCACCGCTCCATCTTCCCACCGAGGGCGGTGGCTTTCATGCCAAGGGCGCGCAACTGACGCTCGACGATGGCCGAGCGTTTGCGGCGGTCAAAGTGAACGGGAACTTCCCCGAAAATCCGAATCGTAACGGCCTACCTACGATCCAGGGCGCCCTGGTTTTCAGTGACGCGAATAATGGCAGCCTACTGGCGTTGATGGACTCCATCGAAGTCACGCTCCGCCGGACGGCCGCGGCAACCGCACTGGCCATGCGCTATCTCGCGCGGCCGGATGCGGCAGTGGTGTGCATCTGCGGCTGTGGCGATCAAGCCCGCGCGCAACTGGAGGCGATCGTTGATGCTCGTAGGGTCCGCAAGGTCTATGCCGTCGACACCGACCAATTGGCCCGCGAGACCTTCGCCAAGACAATGGCAGCGAAACTCCATTTGGACATTGTTGCCGAGCCCGATCTGGCGACGGCGACGCGGGTGAGCGACATCATCGTCACCTGCACGACATCATGTACACCGTTCCTCGGCCGGGAGCACGTCGGTCCCGGCACCTTCGTCGCCGCCGTCGGCGCCGATGCTCCCGACAAGAGCGAGCTTATGCCCGACTTGATGGCGCGCGGGAAGGTCGTTGCCGACTCGCTCGAGCAATGCGCCGTTATGGGTGATCTCCATCATGCCCTCGCGGCGCGTGCGATGCTGGCGGACGGAATTCACGCAACTCTGTCTGAACTCGTGGCCGAGCGAAAAACGGGCCGGACAAGCGCCGACGACATCACGATCTTCGATTCAACCGGCACGGCGATCCAGGACGTTGCCACCGCCATCCGCATCTACGAGTGCGCGTTGGCCAGCAACAGCGGTCTCTCAATTGACCTTGCGTCTTGAGCCC
Organism: Kiloniellaceae bacterium; assembly: GCA_021776055.1. Classification (GTDB taxonomy): domain Bacteria; phylum Pseudomonadota; class Alphaproteobacteria; order Kiloniellales; family J153; genus JAJFGI01. The sequence continues at coordinate 2,933 of JAJFGP010000119.1, read as the reverse complement.
GAGTGGCAGCCTCGACTCACTCGGATAAAGCGGCGCGGCCGGGGTCCGTGAGGTGGTGTGCATCTGCGGCTGCGGCGACCAGCAACAGCGGTCTCTCAGTAGACCTCGCGTCCTGAGCCCGTGCCGTGGTCTCGGCCTTGACCGATGAGGTACGCCATCTATCCAAAAAACAACTAAAACAAGAGAGTAAATTAAAAAATACCCTTAATAGTAGATTAATCGATGTAGAGCACTCTGCTGGGCAGCGCTTCACACCAAAGGTTGGCTCCGTATGGCCCAGCGGGAATTCAATTTCTTCCGGATCCGCAAGTCGATTATCGGTTACGCGACAATCGGCGCCCTTATCATTGCCATTCTTAGCTCCATCGCAGCCGTCGCTCCCATGTATGGCAGCTTGCGTAGTTCCGCCAGTCAAAGCCTAGTTCACAATGCGGAGACGACGGCTCAGTCCGTCGGTGAGTACCTGCGCCGCATTTCCAGCATATCGCGGCAAATCGGTAGCCGCACGCGGGCACGGCAGTTGCTGGGCGATTTCCACAGCGGGGCGTTACCGCTCGAAAAATATCGGAAGACGTCGCTCAAGATGATCAACGATGCGTACATCAGCTCCAAGGATGTGGCGGGGATCGCGCGCGTTAACGCCCAAGCGGTGCCACTTATCGAGGTCGGCACCCAAATTCCAAAGTCGGTCTGGCCGACCTTCGCGGAGACATCCGATTCCCTTCTCTACAACGGGCCCTTCGAACTCGATGGAACGGTGTATGTCATCGTCAGCTCACCGATCTATAACTCGGCCAAGGAGCGAATTGGTACCGATATCGTACTTTATGAGACCACGAGCCTGATAGGTTTTCTCGGCCGCAAGTCGTCGTACCAGAGCAGCGAAGCATCCTTCCTAGTTTTCAGCTTGAACGGTGAACAGATGCTGCTCAGCCGAACCGGCGGTGGCAACGTGGACACACCAGTGCAGGCCGGAATCGAGAGCTATGGCGCCGCGGTCGAGGAAGGAAATGCGCCGGACTGGAAGGTCCTGACCGGGAGCGCGGCACAACACGGTCGCCAACCTGGCCAAGCCCTGGACATGCCGCCGTATTTGTTTGCAAACGTTCCGGTCGAAGATAGCGGTTGGACGGTTCTGCTCCGCGTAGATGCGACGGAGGCCTTTGCCAACGTCAACCGTCAGATTCAGACGACAATTGCAGCTGTGCTCGTCCTCACCCTATGTGGCGCCCTTGGGATCTATTTTCTCGTCCGTCCGTTGGCAAGCGTCATGCAAAGGGAGATCGAGGCGAAGACCAGCGACTTGAAAGCTGAGCTGGAAGAACGTCATCGCATCGCGGTTAGCCTGCGGGAAAGCCAAGCGACACTGCGCACGGTGATCGACGCTGTGCCTGCATGTATCGACGCAAAGAGTCCTACGGGTCGCTATGTCTTCATGAACGCATATGCTGCCGAGCTGACCGGCATCGATAAGGACGCAGCGCCAGGCAAAAACCACGAGGGTCTGGCAGGCGCTGGGCATGATATCTCGTTCGCCGCCGCCGATGACAAGGTCTTGCGAAACCGAAACTCCCTGTACAATCATGAGGTCTCAACGGAATCGGCTGACGGCGAACGGCGGTTTTGGCTGTCCAACAAAGTGCCGATCATGGATGACGATGGAAACATCGAGTTGCTGGTCACCGTTTCGCTCGACATCACCGATCGGAAGGAGGCCGAGGCCGAGAAAGAGGCCCTCGAGCAGGAACTTCGCCGGTCTCAAAAGCTGGAATCTCTGGGTACGCTCGCTGGCGGCGTCGCACACGAGATCAACACGCCGAGCCAGTATGTCGGTGACAATATCCGCTTTCTGCAAGACGCGTTTGCGGCCATGACCAAGGTTTGCGGGAAGGCACAAGCCGTATCTGAGGCTGCGAAGGCGAACGGCACTCCGGCGCCCGGTGTGGAGGCGTTGGACGAAGCAGTCAAGGATTCGGATATCGAGTATTATCTGGCGGAAGTGCCTATATCATTGCGTCAATCACTGGACGGAATCGAACGCATTCGCGAAATCGTTTTGGCTATCAAGAGTTTCTCTCATCCGGACATGAAGGAGAAGGTGGCGATCGATATTCACAAAGCGATCGAAACGACGATCACGGTGGCGCGCAATCAATGGAAGCACGTGGCAGAGCTGGAAACCGACTTCGATATCACTGTGCCGCCATTGCCCTGCCTACCGGGCGAGTTCAACCAAGTAATGCTCAATCTGATCGTCAATGCCGCTCACGCAATCGAAGACTCCGGCAAGGCAGGGCCGGGAAAGATATCGGTCTCGACGCGCGTCGACGAGGATTGGACAGAGATCCGGGTTACCGACAACGGCGTCGGAATCGAGCCGGAGAGCATTGAGCGCATCTTCGACATGTTCTACACAACAAAAACACCGGGCCAGGGCACGGGTCAGGGCCTGGCTATATGCCATACCATCGTGACGAGAAAACACGGCGGGACGATCTCGGTGGAATCGGAACCGGGTCGGGGCACCGCATTCATCATTCGCCTACCCCATGTCGCCACGGAGTCGATGTTACAGGCGGCGAGCTAACGATGTTTGAAACAGGTGCGGTCAGGCACGCTGGTCCTTCAGGGCGGCGCGGCCGGGGGCGGTGAGTTTGCAGATCATCCAGTCGGGCTTGATCGGGTTAGGCGACCACGGTTCGGCCCAGCCTTGCGCCAGGCAACTTTGGATCGTGCGCTGGCTGTACATTTGGCCGTCCGGGTCGAAAAGCGGCAGCTTCCCGCCAGGCTGATCCAAACCGCGCCGCAGCCAAGCCTGCTGCACCGTCGTTGGACGCATCACCTTTTCCCGTCCCGAGCTTTTGTTTAGGACGGCGGTCGCGCGGGGGCCGACCATCCTCACCTCCCTGTCAGGCACTTGTTCTACGCGCCCC
>JAJFGP010000118.1 GCA_021776055.1 Kiloniellaceae bacterium | reverse complement strand
TGCCGAGCCATCGACCTAGCCGGATCGCTGGCCGCCGCCAAGCAAGCGATGACCGAGGCGGGCGTCGTTTTCGCCACAACGAGCCAAATATAGGATGCCGCCATGACGTTACAGCTTTGGATCGCCTTTGTTCTCGCCTCGGGAGTCGTGCTTTTGATTCCGGGTCCGACCGTTCTCATGGTCATCGGCTACGCCTTGTCCGATGGCCGCCGGTCGGCTTTCAGTGTGCTCGCCGGCGTGGCACTTGGTGATTTCGTGGCGATGAGCCTTTCCGTTATTGGTTTGGGTGCCTTGCTCGCGGCCTCCGCCACGGCCTTTACGGTGTTGAAGTGGGTTGGTGCTGCGTATCTGGTCTATCTGGGCATTTCGATGTGGCGGCGATCGCCACAGCCCACGACCGATCTGACGGACCAGCCCCAAGCGTCGGATATGGCGAAGCTGAGCCATGCTTTCGCTGTGACCGTGCTCAACCCGAAATCCATCGCCTTCTTTGTCGCCTTCGTGCCGCAGTTCCTCACCCCCACGGCCCCGATGAGCGCGCAGGTGCCGGTGCTTGTAGTAACTTTCGTGAGCCTCGCCGTTGCCACCAATTTCGCCTATGGCATGGCCGCCGGCACCCTGCGCGAGCGGGTGCGCGAACCTCGGGTTTTGCGGGCGCTCAACCGCATCGGCGGCAGTGTCCTGATCGGCGCCGGCATCGCCACCGCCGCCCTGCGCCGGTCCAGCTGATGGCACGCACACACGACTATGCCGTCCACCTGACGTGGACCGGCGGCGATCAAGGCCCGACGCAAGACTATGCCAGTTACTCGCGCACTTATGCGCTGGCGATTGAGGGCAAACCGACCTTGGAAGCCTCCGCCGATCCGCTATTCCGCGGTGATGCGGCCCTGCACAACCCGGAAGACCTGCTGGTCGGGGCCCTGGCCGGCTGTCACATGCTCACCTATCTGGCCCATTGTGTGCGCGCCAAGATCGCGGTGACGGCGTACGAGGATGCGGCCAGCGGTACCATGGTATTGGAGGGCGGCGGTGGCCGCTTCACCGAGGTGATTCTGCGCCCGCGCGTAACCGTGGCCGCCGGCACCGATGTGGAAAAGGCAATGGCCCTACACGAGAAAGCCCACCACGATTGCTTCATTGCCGCCTCGGTCAACTTCCCCGTCCGTCACGAGGCCGAGGTGGTCGTCACTGGATAGACGCGAACCACCCTACGCAAGACACCCCTTCTTGCGCTAGTCTAGCGGTGGGGGAACCAAACAGTGAGCAAGACCGTGGATGCACCGCAGGTTGCAGCCGTACGTGACGGGGATTCGTTGACCATCAGCCTGGTCGGCGCCTGGACGACGCAACGCATGGGTCCGGCGCAAGCAAAGCTGGTGGATATGGCTACGGTCGGGGCACGCCGGGCGCGCATCGATCTGGGCGGCTTGGCGGCGCTGGATACCGCTGGTGCCTGGCTGTTACACCAAACCCTGCAAAGGTTCCGCGAGGCGGGGCTGGAGGTCGCCGTCGACGGCGCGGATGCGGCCGCCGTTAGCTTGATCGAAACCGCCGGCAAGTACGACACACCGCACCCGCCGCCGCCCCGGCGCGAAAACCCGTTGGCCGCGGTTCTTCTGCGCCTCGGCCGGTCCACCATCGAGATTGGCCGCGAGGCCCGCAATCTGCTGAATTTCCTCGGCCTGACCGTCATCGTGCTGCTGGGCTCAGCTCTGCGGCCCGGCCGCATTCGCGGCACGGCGCTGATCAGCCAGATGGAACAGACGGGACTGAATGCCCTGCCTATCGTCGGCCTGATCTCGTTTTTGATCGGAGTCGTGCTGGCCTATCAGGGCGCAGATCAATTGGCCCGCTTTGGAGCGCAGATATTCACCGTCAACCTGGTCGGTGTGGGGGTCCTGCGCGAGATGGCCATTCTTCTGACCGCTATCATCGTCGCCGGCCGCTCCGGCTCGGCCTTTACCGCGCAGATCGGCACCATGAAGGTGAACGAGGAGATCGATGCCATGCGCACCATCGGCCTCGATCCCATGGAGGTCTTGGTCATGCCGCGGGTGATCGGCCTGATGCTGGTCATGCCGTTGCTCACCTTCTATGCGGATATCATGGGCCTGCTTGGCGGCGCCGTGATGGCGACCGTGACCTTGGACATTTCCTTCGTCCGCTTTGCCCGGCAGCTCAGCGAGGCGGTGACCTTGTGGTCGTTCTGGATCGGCATCATCAAAGCGCCGATCTTTGCTTTCATCATTTCCCTGGTCGGCTGCTACGAGGGCTTGATGGTCACTCGCAGCGCTGAATCCGTCGGCCGGCAAACCACCCGCGCGGTGGTCGAGGCGGTGTTCCTGGTGATCGTGCTTGATGCCATGTTCTCCATCCTTTTCTCGGTCCTCGGAATCTAGTCGCCATGCCGGATACCGCCGCCATCGCCGAGCCGATCATCCGCATCAGCGGTTTAACCACGCGCTTCGGCCCCCAGGTTATCCACCAAGATCTGGATCTGGACATCGCCCGCGGCGAGGTGATGGGCATCGTCGGCGGCTCGGGCAGCGGCAAATCGGTCCTCATGCGCGCCGTCATCGGTCTGATCCGCCCGGCGAGCGGCCGCATCGAGGTGCTTGGCCACGATACGGCCCACCTAAGCGATGCCGAGCGGCAGGCTTTGCGGGCCCATTGGGGGGTGTTGTTTCAAGACGGCGCCTTGTTCAGCTCGCTGACCGTAGCCCAAAACATCGCCGTGCCGTTGCGGGAACACAGCACCCTGCCCCGGAGTGTCATTGCCGATCTGGTGGCCATGAAAATTGCCATGGCTGGCTTGCCGGCGGATGCCGCGAGCAAATTTCCAGCCGAGCTCTCCGGCGGCATGCGCAAACGGGCCGGCCTGGCGCGCGCCCTGGCGCTGGACCCCGAGATTCTGTTCCTGGACGAGCCGACCGCCGGCCTGGACCCTATCGGCGCGGCACGATTCGATGAACTAATCGGCGACCTCAAGCGCACTCTGGGGCTGACCGTGGTGATGGTGACACACGATCTGGACAGTCTTTATGCGATCTGCGATCGGATTTCCGTGCTGATCGACAAACGTGTTAAGGTCGGCACCATCGCAGAGCTAATGCGCGAGCCGGATACCTGGATTCAGGAGTATTTTCGCGGCCCGCGCGGCCGCGTCGCGGAGCAGGCCGCAACGCGGAGAGGGCAGCCGCAAGGCGAGCGGCCCGAAAACGAACGGAACGGAGGGGGGGACAGCCGGTCCGATGGAGACTCGCGCTAATTATTTGATGGTCGGCACCTTCGTCGTCGCCTTGGCGGTTGGGTTGTTGGTCTTCGTCCTATGGCTGGCCAAATTCCAATTCGATACGGAGTTTGCCCGCTACGATATTATCTACAAAGGTTCGGTTACGGGCTTACGCATCGGCTCGCCGGTGCGCTATAGCGGCGTGCGCGTCGGTGAAGTAACCGCCATGAGTCTCGATGGCAATCAACCGGACCAAGTGCTTGTCGTCATCGAAGTCGATGCCACGACGCCCGTTCGTTCCGACTCGGTTGCCACCCTTGAGATCGAGGGTTTGACCGGCGGCCTCTATGTGTTGCTCAGCGGCGGTTCGCCGGAGGCCGCGCCCCTGACCATCGCCCCGGGTCAAAAACGGCCGGTGATTGCAGCGCGCGCATCGTCCCTGCAACAAGTGTTGGCCGGCGCGCCGGAGTTGGTCGAAAGCGTCAATCTGCTGCTGGTCCGTGCCAACGATTTGTTGAACGCGGAAAACCGCGGCCACATCGCTTCGGGCCTGGCCAACCTCGACACGTTCACCACCTCCCTGGCGGCGCGCAGTGGCGATATCGGCCTGGTCCTGCAGGATGCCAGCGCCACCATGGCCAACCTGCGCGATGCAACGGCAACCCTGGGCGATTTGGCGGAGGCGCTTAAAGCCGATAGCGGTAAACTTGTCGAGCGGGCGGATGCCACATTGGCGGCCATCGGTGGCATGGCGGAAACTGTCGATGTCGAAGTCAGCGCCACCGCCAGCGATGCACGCGCCTTAATCGAGGATCTGCGCGGCACCGCCGGCAATCTGGGCAACATGAGCAAGGAACTGGAGGCCATGGTCGCCGAGAACCGCGAACCGGTGAGCGATTTCACCGCGACCGGCCTCTCCGAGGTGACCGGCCTTCTGGTCGAAATGCGCGAATTGGTCATCGCCCTCAACCGGGTAACCACCGAGATTCAGCGCGATCCCGCGCGCTTCTTCTTCGGCAATCAGCAGGAAGGGTATGAAACACGGTAAACCGTTTTTAGACGCGGCGCGGCGCCAAGGCCGTCGGCGTGTCTTGCTGTCGGCGTTGGCCGTGCCGGTCACGGCGGCGCTCTCGGCCTGCCAGATCCCCGTGCCCGGTCAGGGCCCGCCGCCGTTGCTCTATCGGCTTACCCCGAAAAGCACCTTTGGCAACGACATGCCCGAGGTGCATTGGCAGTTGGTAATCGATACCCCGTTGGCGGATGCCGCCATCGATTCCACCCGTATCGCCCTGCAGCGCTCGCCGACCCAACTGGAGTACTATGCACGCTCTACCTGGTCGGACCGGGCGCCGGTCATGGTGCAGACCCTGATGATCGAGTCCTTCGAAAATTCGAAGCGCATCGTCGCGGTCGGCCGCGACGTGGTGTCCCTTCGGGCCGACTTCGTCCTCACGACCGAGCTGCGCGAATTTCAGGCCGAATATTTCGGCGAGCCATCCCCACGCGCCCATATCGCGATTTCCGCCCGCTTGGTGCAACTGCCCCGGCGCGCCATCATCGGCACACAAGTCTTCGAATCGACCATCCCGGCCGAGGAAGACAACCTGGACGCCATCGTCGCCGCTTTCGACGAAGCGCTCGGCAAGGTGCTGCGGCGCGTTGTCATCTGGACTCTGAAAACAGGCGAAACGGCGCGAAAGAAAAAGAAGAAAACCTAGGGCCCGACTTATGGCTCGACGATGACGACCCCGCGCATGCCAAAGCGCTCGTGCGGAACACAGGTATATTTGTAGACCCCGGGCACGGTGAACGTACGGCGGTAAATTTCGCCAGGCCAGACCGGTCCGGAGTCAAAAACCTTCGCCCCCTCCGGTACACTAACCAGGCGTGGCTGGCGCACCTGCACCGGATCGGTGGTTACCGTATGGGCCTGGAGCGACTGATTGCGCCATTCCACCGTATCGCCGACCTTGATCGCCACTTCGGCGTCGACAAAGCTTAGGCCCGACGTCATTTCCACGATCGTCACCGCATCGGTCGGCGGTGGCCCATACGCCGGACCGTCGAAGCCGCAGGCGGCAAGCGTTGTCAGCATTAAAATGGATAGAAAAGCGTAAACCGCTCGCCAGCGCGTACTCACCGCCATGCCGGCGCTCGGGCGCCCATCCCACCGCCAGCCGCCCAACCAAGAGCCGCCCAGCCAAGAGTCACGGAGCACACTATTCGGGCGGCACCCCGGCGACGAGCGGCAGGTCGAAATCCAGGATGGCCATATTGAACGCGTAGGAAACCTCGCCCTCATCCTCATCGCGAAAAATCACCCCAATGAACTCACCGCCGACGAGCACCTCGACGGAATCGTCTTTGGGCTTGCGCTCCTTGAGCGTGATCCGGTCGGTCCCGAAGACATTGCGCAGATACTGTTGTACCCGGACGATCTCGGATCTAGTCAAACCGCTCTCCTTGGAAAAATCATCCCACCGCCGCACCCGGCGCCGGCACCTTGATCGCGCTCCCCCACGATCTGGCCTCGCTAGCCCCCAAAGTATCGAGGCCCATCAATAGCAAATGAGTCGCCCAACCGGCAACTTAAACGCGCTCGCGGACAGAAATTGTCTCCGCGCCGGGCGCACTGGCCGGAGTGCCCGCGAAGCAGCGCAAAGAAAAGCCGCTCCCGAATTTCGGGACACGGCGCGGAGTTTTGGGGGGAAAGAGTCGTCACGGCAACGGATTGGCTCAGGTATCACCCGACCCTGCGAGCACCGCCCGCATCCAAGGCCGCAAATCGAATATCGCGCACAACCGCTAGGCGGCGCATTGATCTGCATCAAGTCAGGATCATTTCGCATTGCAAACTGGTGCGCCCGGCAGGACTCGAACCTGCGACCCCTGGTTTAGGAAACCAGTGCTCTATCCGGCTGAGCTACGGGCGCGCCGGGGAAGGCTTGTTTTTATACACGGGCGAGCGCGGCCGGCCCAGAGGGAAGAGGCGAGGGCGGGGCCGCCGCGCCTAGCGGCCGAAGAGGGCGTCGAGGGGGTAGGCGTAGTAAACGTTGAGAACCTCGGTGCCCGGATTTTCTTCGCCGATGCTGGCATTGGAGATATGGCTGAAA
>JAJFGP010000117.1 GCA_021776055.1 Kiloniellaceae bacterium | reverse complement strand
GACCGCCACCACGCTGGCCGAACGGGGTTGGCCATCGATGGCGGCTAGTTCGCCGAAAGTATCGCCCGCGCGCAATGTCGCATAGGCAATCTCCCGTCCGGAAAGGGAATAATTGACGACGTTGACGGCCCCCTGAACGATAAACAGAACATCGCGGCTGTCGGCGCCGCGCTCCAGCATTGTTTCGCCGGGCGCGTAGTGGCGCCAATTGCAGCGGCCCTCAAGGCGCAGACGTTCGCTTTCGTCCAATCCTTGCAGGAGCGCGATGGTCGACAGGGTTCTGCTGAATTCTACAAGCACGCCAGACCTTATTCGCCGGAGAGTCCGGCAGGGACTTTATAGGTTGAGGCGCAGGGAGGCCAGGTTGGGCTAGATAGGGAACTTACCCGCGGCCGAATGCAATTCTGGCATCCAGCCGCGGGTGTCGCAGGCAGTCGATAGGGTCTACTTCAGTCCAAGGATGGCCCTGGCCTGGGCCAGGATCGCAACGGAGTCGTCGTGCTTACCACCGGCGTGCTGCGCCTCTCCTTCGGCCCGCAACTGCAAGACTTCCGCCTTCTGCTTGGCGGAAATTTGCGGGTTGGCGGCTAAGGCCGCATCGATTTCGGCCATGTCTTTCGTGCACTGTTTGGCCTGTGCGGCGCCGGTCATCGCTAGGGTTACAACAGCGGCAATAAGTAAGCGTTTCATCTCAATCCTCCTCTGAAAACAACCCTGCAAAACTCCTCGCGGGGCCTGACATCAGCAGTACCGGCCCGGTTCGCCGCTGTCCTGTGGCAAAAATGGTTAATTTTTAGGACGGCCATCGGGCAGAGGTGTTGCTGGGCACGGGAAAATTCGTGTGGCCGGTGAAGAGATGTGTCAGATAGATGACAAATTTGTTACAGTGCGTATCGCCATACAACCATAAGGCGGGCATGCACGCCCCGCCAGAAATGAGGGAGGAACCTAAATGTCTGTTCGGAAGCTGTCTTTTGCTGTGCCGGTTGCCGCCTTGGCTGCCGTGTTGTTGTTGTTCGCGGCGGCGCCGGCAAGTGCGGAGGAATGTCCGCGCGGCGCGTTGGATACGCGATTCTGCGATCGCAATGGTGATCTGGTGGCCGATGCGCCAACGGATGCCAGTAAGTGGGCGGATCCCGACACCCTGGTGTTCGCCTATACGCCGGTCGAGGATCCGGCCGTCTACCGCGAAGCGTGGGCCGATTTCCTGGTCCATATGGAGAAGGTGACCGGTAAAAAAGTGCAATTTTTCCCAGTGCAGTCGAACGCCGCTCAGATCGAGGCTATGCGTTCCGGCCGTCTACATGTGGCCGGGTTCAACACCGGCTCCAACCCGCTAGCGGTCAATTGCGCCGGCTTTGTGCCGTTCACCATGATGGCGGCGCCGGATGGCAGCTTCGGATACGAGATGGAAATCATCACCTATCCGGACAGCGGTATCAGCAAGGTCGAGGATATCAAAGGTCGCCAACTCGCCTTCACCTCGCCGACCTCCAACTCCGGCTTTAAGGCTCCGTCCGCTCTGCTGAAAGCGGATTTCGATATGATCGCCGAGCGCGATTTCGAACCCGCCTTTTCCGGCAAGCACGATAATTCGATCCTGGGCGTGGCCAAAAAGGACTACGACGCAGCCTCCATCGCCAACAGCGTGAAAGCCCGCATGATCAAGCGCGGTGTGGTCAAAGAGGCCGACCTGAAGGTCATCTACAAATCACAGACATTCCCGACGACTGGCTATGGCCACGCTAGCAATCTGAAGCCGGCATTGGCCGAGAAGGTCAAAGAATCGTTCTCCACCTTCAACTGGGAAGGTACCAGCCTGAAGGAAGAGTTCGAGAAAAACGGCGAGGGCCAATTCGTCCCGATTACCTATAAAGGGCACTGGGAGGTGATCCGCAAGATCGACGCCGCCAACGACGTGTCCTATGCCTGTAAGTAGGTTGTTTGGCGGCAAGACGATCCGTCGGTATTACAACGGAGCTGGTTTCGGATGCTGCGTATAGAGGGTCTGACTAAGCAGTATCGGACCGGCGATAAGGCATTGAACGGCGTTACACTCGAGGTGCCGCAAGGCCAGGTCTTGGCCTTGATCGGCCCCTCGGGCGCCGGCAAAAGCACGCTGATCCGCTGCATCAATCGATTGGTCGAACCAAGTGCCGGCCGGGTGATTCTGGGCGACCAGGATGTCACCCGGCTGGGCGCCCGGGGCTTGCGCCGGGCGCGCCGGCGCCTGGGCATGATCTTCCAGGAGTATGCCTTGGTCGAGCGGCTTACCGTCATGGAGAACGTCCTCTCCGGCCGCCTCGGCTACGTGGGCTTCTGGCAAAGCTATTTTCGCCGCTTTCCGCAAGAGGCGGTGACCGAAGCCTTCCGCTTGTTGCAGCGGGTGGGTCTCGAGGCGTTCTACGACAAGCGCGCGGACGAGCTCTCCGGCGGCCAACGCCAGCGGGTTGGCATCGCCCGGGCGTTGATCCAAAATCCGGATATCCTGCTGGTAGACGAACCGACGGCAAGCCTGGATCCAAAGACCTCGCGGCAGATCATGCGCCTGATCTGCGAGCTCTGCGAGGAGCGGCAGTTGGCCGCCATCATCAACATCCACGATGTGGCCTTGGCACAGATGTTCGTCGGCCGAATCGTGGGTCTGCGTCTCGGCTCGGTGGTCTATGACGGTCCGCCGGACGGCCTGACCCCCGAGGTGCTGACGGAGATTTACGGCGAGGAAGACTGGACAGCGGTACGACGTAAAGGGAAAGATAAGGTTCCCGAGGCGGGTACGACCGCCGACGAAGAACGCTTGGCCGCAATGTAAATGACCGATGCGTCGTTCGATGCCAGACGTTGGCGCCCGCCGCCGCTGATCAAGAGCGCGCGTCTGCGCTGGGCGCTCGGCATCGGCGCTGCCGTATATCTGGTAGCGGCCATCAACGGGTTGGAAGTCAACTGGCTCCGGGTCTACGAGGGTTTGGACCGGGGATGGGCCTTTGTTTTGGCCTTTACCTCACCGGACTTCGTCAGCCGCTGGACCGATATCAGCGAGGGCCTGGTTGAAAGCCTGATTATGACCGTCACCTCGACGGTGATTGGCATTGCCATCTCCGTACCGATTGGCCTTGGCGCGGCGCGCAACGTTGCCCCTTTGCCCGTCTATCTGCTTTGCCGCGCCATTATCGCCCTGTCGCGCAGTTTCCAAGAAATCATCATCGCGATCTTCTTTGTTGCTATCTTCGGCTTCGGTCCCTTGGCCGGGGTGTTGACGTTGTCCTTTGCCACCATCGGATTTCTTTCCAAGCTGCTGGCGGAGGATATCGAGGCCCTGGACCGATCCCAAGCCGAGGCAATCCGGTCGACGGGCGCGCGTTGGTTGCAACTGATGAACTACGGTGTTCAGCCTCAGGTCATGCCGCGCCTGATCGG
>JAJFGP010000116.1 GCA_021776055.1 Kiloniellaceae bacterium | reverse complement strand
TCCAGCAGGCGGCCGATGTCGCGCTTGTTGCGGGCATCGATATGGCTCAGCCGGTTGCGCATGACGATCCATTCCATCGGCGCCCGGCCTGCCAGGGCCCGCTGCTGACGCTGTTCCCAGACCATCTGGCTATACAGGCTCGGCCCCAGCACCTGGCGCCCCTGCACGTCGAGACGCGCCAATAGATCCAGGTCCAGGTAACTGTCGTTCAGGGGTGTGATCAGCACATCGGCGCTGGCATGGCCCAGGCGTGAGAGAAAGCTGTCGCTGCCCGGCGTATCGATGACCACGAAGTCCAAGCCCCGAAGATCGCGCAGGGCCGCATCCAGGGCCGCCCGCTCCGCCGCCTCCGCCGCGTCGCGCGTCGCCGCCTCGACCCGAGCCACCCGCCGGTGTTCCGGCAGAGACAAGGCCCGGCCGCTGGCCGTCCCATAGGCCGCCCGGTTCTCCAGCATTCGCGATAGGGTTCCTTGCCGCGCATCCAGATCGATGCTGCCCACCCGGAAGCCCCGTGCCAGCAGCGCCACGATCACATGCATCGCCGTCGTCGACTTGCCCGACCCGCCTTTCTCGTTCCCAAGAACGATCACCCGACCCCCGCCGGGGGTGGCGTCAGCGCGATAGGGGCACTCCGGGTCCGCACAGGAGGGCGGGTGTGGGCTGGCCTGACATCTGCTGCAGTCGCTCACGGTGGCCGGTCCTTGGATTGACGCGCGGCAGCCGTCGGCGGAAGGACCGAAAGGGGCGCCCGCCAATACTCGAAAGGCCCGGCCGCAGGGAAGGCCGAGTATGGTATATTCAAATATAATAAATACTTAAGAAGCGTTGTTGGGCGCTGATATCCGCCGCGTGCGTCCTGTGGTCGGCGGCTAGGAAACCAGGCTGGGCCGGCGCCCGAAGATCGACAATACCTCGGTCATGCTGGCTGCCTGCTTGAGTGTTTCGCGGCCCCTGGAGACCACGAATTCGCGACCGGATCCCGGCCCCGCGGTTTGCTTGGCGATGCGGTAGGCGGGGGCCGCGTGGCTATGCCGGAAGACTGAGAAGACGGCGCTGCCGCTACGCTGGTCGATGGCGTAATCGCGCCACTCGCCGGAAGCAACCCGGCGGCTGTAGAGCGAAAGGAGTTGATTGAGTTCGCGGCGGTTAAAAAACGTGGCCCTGGCCGATGTGCGATTGTTATCGAGGTGGTAGACCTTGGTCATAAAACCAGCGGCCCTCCCAAGGAAAGTTTAGGTCTCACAAGTCCTAGTTTTCCTCAATTTGCCGCCGCCGTCCAGAGGTCAGATGCGCTAGTAGGTTCCGTTGTCCGGCGAAGCCGCCACTGGCGCTTCGACGAGTTGGCCACGGGCTTCCGCCGGCGGGAGGTAACCGTGTGCGTAGTTTAGCCGAGTCTGATTACTTGCCTGGTAATCCGGCCGATCGTAGCAGGAGACCCCGCCCAGGGTCCGGTAACAGTACAGCGAAGCCGACAGGGCGGCCAGCCGCTGTGCCTCTTCGTCTTCGGGCCGATGTTTTTGACAGTATGGTTCGTTGTTCGAGAAATTGAGCGTCGAGCAGTCTTCCTTGAGTATCCGGCTCGCGGCATGGTCGCCGAGTGTCTTGTTGGTGTATATGAGGCTGACTAGGCTAGCCCCCGCCAGAGCGGCAGTATTCGCCGGCGAACAGGCGGAGAGGCCAATTAAGGCAGCTAGGAGAAGCGGCAGGCGTGTCATACCTTGACGTCCTTACATCCGCCCGGGTCCGGGCCGTTAACCATGTTCGGTGCCATTGGGGGCGGGTCGATGGCCGGCATCCTGCCGATCTTGACCAGCCGTGGCACCGTGGCTTGCTTGCCCTGGATTCTGGGCTTTTCGAGTAAAGAAAGCGTTAGCTTGGGGGCTTGGGCCCAGGACTAGAAAGGGATTGAGGACCATGGCAGCGGTACCTCCGATTTGTGAATTTGGTTGGAAAGCACGGGATTTCTCCCTCGCGGGGATCGACGGGAAAACGCACACCCTGGAATCCGCGCGGGGGCCGAACGGCACCCTGGTGATGTTCATCTGTAACCATTGCCCCTACGTGAAATCCATTATCGGCCGCATTGTCCGCGACGTCGAGGATCTGAGGGAGGCGGGCATCGGCGCTGTTGCCATTATGTCCAATGATACAGAGGCTTATCCGGAGGATTCCTTCGAGAACATGAAAGCCTTTGCCAAGGCTCACGGCATTCATTTCCCTTACGTCATCGATCCCACACAAGAGGTTGCGCGCGCCTATGGTGCTGTTTGCACGCCTGATTTCTTCGGCTTTAACAAGGACCTGGAGCTGTGCTACCGGGGTCGGCTGGATGTGTCGAAGACGACGCTTGTCGAGGGCGCCCGGCGCGAACTCTATGAGGCGATGGTGTTGGTTGCCGAAACCGGCCGCGGCCCGGACGAGCAGGTGCCCTCCATGGGGTGCTCGATCAAGTGGCGGGCGGCTTGAGCCATTGCCTGGCTTCCAGGAAACGCGGTTGATCCATAGGGCGAAGCACCGTAATAACGGGGGCCCGGACCGGCGAGACCGATGCCAACGGGGGTGAGGCCCACAACGATATGGGGCCAAGGGAGCGTTCGTGGCCGAAATATTCAGAGAAGTTGATGAAGATCTTCGGCGCGACAACGCCGCCAAGGTCTGGAAGAAATATGCTCCCTTCATCATCGGGGTCGCGGTCGTCGTGATTCTGGGAGTGGGCGGGCTGCAGGTGTGGCGCGCTTACGATCTCGATCAGCGCGGCAAGCTGTCGGACCAATTTGCCGTCGTGCTCGACGCGGCCGCCAAGGGCGATAACGCCTCGGCGCAGGAAGCTCTGCGCGATCTCAGCGATCCGGCGTCCGGGAGCTATCCTGGCTTGGCGGCGTTCGAGGATGCGCGGCTGCGCGCCAATGGGGGCGACATCGACGGCGCGATCGCCATTTGGGACCGTCTCGCCGAGACATCTTCGCTGGGCGAGGGGCTGCAAACGGCGGCGGTCATCCTATCGGTGCTGCATCAAATCGACAGCGGCGATGCGCAGGGTCTGCGTCAGCGGCTGGATCCGCTAACGATCGAGGGACAGGCGTACCGCGCTGCCGCCCTCGAACTGTCGGCATTGTTGGCCTTGCGGGAAGGCGATCAGGAGGCTGCCCGCACCTTGTACGGGACCCTCGCCGATGACCGCAGCGCACCCGCGGGCGCCCGCGCACGGGCGACACAAATGCTTGCGGCGCTGAAGGGTTAGCCTCGTCCAATGCACAGATCACTGTTTCGATTAGTCATTCTGCTCGGGCTGGCGGTTGTCTTGGCGGCTTGCGAAAGCCTCAATCCTCTCGACCTGTTCGAGTCGAAGCGTGACGAGCCGCTGCCGGGCAAGCGTATTGCCATCCTCGCCCTCGATCGCGGGCTGCAACCCGATCCGAGCGTTGCCGACATACGGGTGGCTTTGTCCGAGCCCTATGTCAACGATACTTGGACCCAGTACGGCGGCGGCCCGGCTCATGCCATGTATCACCTGTCTCTGGGGGATTCACCGCGCAAAGTTTGGACCAGCGATGTCGGCGACGGGTCGGACGACGAGCGGCAAATCCTGGCTCAGCCGTTGGTGGTAAACGGCACCGTCTATACGATGGACGCGCTGTCCGTGATCACGGCTTTCGATGCCGAGCGCGGCCGTGTCCAGTGGCGCGTGGATCTGGAGCCGGACGATGAGGACGACGGTTACTTCGGCGGTGGCATCGCCTTTGACGGCGACCGTATCTATGTAACCACCGGGTTCGCCCGGGTCTTTGCCCTGGAGGCGAAAACCGGCGCCGTGATTTGGGAGCAACGCGTGCCCGCGCCTATACGTGCCGCGCCGGCCGTGGCCGGTGGCCGGGTGTTCGTTGTCACGCTGGATAATCAGACCCTCGCCCTGGCCGCGGACGATGGCCGGCGTCTGTGGGACCACAGCGGTATTCAGGAAGTTACAAGCCTGGTGGGTGGCGCCAGCCCGGCGGTATCCGGGTCGACGGTGGTCGTGCCCTATTCCTCGGGCGAAATCGTCGGTCTATTGGCCGAGACCGGCCGGCCTTTGTGGAGCGACAGCCTCGCCTCGGTGGCCCGTGCCGATCCTCTCGGCGATCTGGCGCAGATTCGCGGCGCTCCCGTTATCGACCGCGGTGTGGTGTTCGCCATCAGCCATTCCGGGCGCATGGTGGCCATCGATCTGCGCCAGGGCTTGCGTGCTTGGGAGGCGGAGATCGGTGGTGTGGAGATGCCATGGGTCGGCGGGGATTTCATCTTTGTGGTGACCAACGACGCGCAGGTGATTTGCCTGACCCGCCGCGATGGGCGTATCCGCTGGGTGCAGCCGCTGCCACGCTTCGAAGACCCGGAGGACCAGGAAGATCCAATCGCCTGGAGCGGCCCGGTTCTTGCCGGGGACCGCTTGATCGTCGCCGGCTCGCACGGCGAGGCCGTCTCTCTATCGCCCTATACCGGCGAGGTGCTCGGCGTCATCGACTTGCCGGACGGTATCACGGTGGCACCGGTGGTCGCCGGCAATACCCTGTATTTCCTGACCGGCGGAGGGAAGCTGCTGGCCATGCGCTGAACGTGGCCCTTGGCCACCTCCCTGTGTTGGCCCAGTTCCCAGATTTGCAATGAGCTTTAAAGTCGCCATCGTCGGCCGCCCGAATGTCGGCAAATCCACCCTTTTCAATCGCCTGTCGGGGCGCCGGCAGGCGTTGGTGGACGAGACGCCTGGTGTGACCCGCGACCGGCGCAGTGCCGAAGCGCACCTGCTTGATTTATCGTTCACGGTGATCGACACCGCCGGGTTGGAGGACGCGCCGGCGGCCAGCCTACAGGCGCGCATGGGGGAGCAGACCGACAAGGCGGTCGCCGAAGCCGATCTGATTCTCTTTTTGATCGATGCGCGGGCCGGGGTTACGGCACTGGACCGGCACTTCGCCAACGGGTTGCGGCGCGCCCGGCCGCCGGTGGTGCTGATCGCCAACAAATGCGAGGGCGCTGCCGCCGAGGCCGGACGCCATGAGGCCTTCGCCCTTGGCTTCGGTGAGCCTATTCCAGTGTCGGCCGAACATGCCCTGGGCCTGAGCGATTTGCGCGATGCCATCGCCGAACACATGAGTCCGTCGGATAGCGCGCCCATTGATAAGGCCGAGGATGATGATGAGCCTCAGGGCCCCTTGCGCCTGGCAATCGTCGGGCGGCCGAACGTGGGCAAGTCGACGTTGGTCAACCGGCTGTTGGGCGAGGAGCGAGTACTGACCGGTCCCGAGGCCGGCATTACCCGCGATGCCATCGAGGTCGAGTGGTCGTACGACGGGCGGCCAATCCGCCTGATTGATACGGCGGGCCTGCGCCGCCGTTCCCGTACCAGCGCGAAGCTGGAGAAGTTGTCCGCCTCAGAAACCCGTCGCGCCATCGATTTCGCGGAGGTCGTTGTGCTGGTGATCGAGGCCGAAACCGGCCTGGAGAAACAGGACCTAACCATCGCCCGGCAAGTGGTCGAGGAGGGGCGGGCGCTCATTATCGCGATCAATAAATGGGATGCTTGTGCCGACCGGGAAGCGGCGCAAACGGCTGTGCGCGACCGCCTGAAACGCTCGCTGTCGCAAACAGGCGGCATCCTGGTCGTTCCTATCTCGGGCCTGCGTGGCCAACATCTGGATCGCCTGATGACCGCGGTCTTCGCTGTGCGCGAGGTGTGGGAGCGGCGCATTCCCACCGGCGCCCTCAACCGTTGGCTGACCGCCACCACCCAGGCGCACCCGCCACCAGCCGCCAAGGGCCGGCGCATCAAGCTACGCTATATGACCCAGGCGAAAGCACGCCCGCCGACGTTCGTAATCTTTTGCTCACGGCCCGAGGCGCTGCCGGCGTCCTATCTGCGTTATCTGGAGAATGCCATGCGAGCGGATTTAGACATGCCCGGCACACCTATTCGCATCCACTTGCGCAAGGGAGAAAACCCCTATGCGCCGGAGAAGTAGGAAGAGTTGCGAATTCCTTGTCCGAAGACGGCCGGCTTGAGGGTTCCGATGAATAAGGGTAGCGCCTCCTTTTTACGTTCTTTTCCTCAAGGGTACCGATGAATAAGGGTAGCTTCCCTTTTTTACGTGGCCGCTGGAGGCGTACACGAGGCCACCCGTGAGCCAATCGCCATGAACCGTGTAGAGAATTTTCTGGCGAACCGATTTCCAAACAATGCCAAGCTGACAGACTGCTTGATTGACCTTCATCGTCGGTATGCGGATTGGGATCTAAAGGATACGAAGTTCGATCAGGATTTCACTGATGGCCAGGATGATCACTTTTACTCCTACCTCTGGGAGATGCTTCTTGCCAGTCACTTCAAAAACATCGGTCTGGATATAAGTTCCGCCGACGAAGGCCCGGACTTCAGAATAGATCGCTCAGGTCAAACGATCTGGATAGAGGCGATCTGTCCTTCTCCGTCTGGTCTGCCGGACGATTGGTTGCGAGAGTCCCGACCGAGTGAAGTCCGAGTTTGGAGCCTGCCTCACGAGGAAATGCTTCTCCGATGGACAGCGGCGCTGAAGGAAAAGAAGGAAAAGCTGACCGGCAGGCTGGAGCATGACCGTATTACGGGTGAGGAGGTTGTGAGGCCGGGCTATGCAGCAAAGGGAATTGTTGGACGGAACGATCCTTATGTCATAGCTGTTAGCTCGTGTCGCTTAGGCCGCTTTGAGACAGACTCCCACGTCGGCATATCCCAACTGCCATTTGCAGTGGAAGCTGTGTTCCCTGTGGGGCCGCTTGAAGTGGTGATCAACCGGGAAACGATGGAAACAGTCGATACTCGGCATGGGCATCGGTTGTTTATCAGCAAGCCGAGCGGGGCTGAGGTTCCAACGGATAGCTTTCTCAATCCAGACTACGCGGGGGTGAGTGCAATTCTCGGAAGTCCTGCGGGCTTGAACGCCGCTTGCGGCAGTAAAACGCCAATCGCTGTGGTCCATAACCCGCTCGCCATAACCCGACTCCCTGTCGGCATCCTCGGTGCAGACGAAGAATATGTCGCAGAGGACAAGGGCGACTACTACGAGCTAAGAGACCTTAATAAGGCGACGGATTAGTCCGCTGTTAAGAAGCGGGTTTGAGCGCTGATGGGACGGAAAAAGGGGACGCTACCCTTTTCCACACGCTCGACCCGACAACCTATTGTGCAGCGTCACAATGGATGCGCGGGTCAAGCCCGCGCATGACGGTTCGATGTGTAGCGACGGTGCGAACAACGGACTGGGCGATGTTATGAATCGGCGAGTCTCAGTAGGCCCGGACGACCTCGCCGTTGCGTGTGCAACTCGGGTGAGCCAGCGTGACAAACAGCTCGGTGACGGAGTCCGGCGGTTCCAGGTTGTCCGGATTTTCGCCGGGGAATGCCTTGGCGCGCATGGCGGTGCGGAGGGCGCCCGGGTCGATCAGGTTGGCGCGCACCGTTGTCTTGCCGATCTCGGCGGCGTAGGTGCGGACCAGCATTTCCAACGCGGCTTTCGAAACCGCATAGGCGCCCCAATAGGCGGTTGCCTGGGCCGCGGCGCCGCTGGTGACGAAGATGGCGCGGCCCGCGTCCGATTGGCGCAGGAGGGGATCGAGGCTGCGGATTAGGCGCCAGTTGGCGGTCAGGTTGACGTCCATGACCTCGGCCCAATCGTCCGGCCGCATATGGCCGGTCGGTCCAAGGGTGCCCAGGACGCCGGCATTACCGACAAGCACATCGACGCGCCCGAAGCGTTCGTAGAGGGAGGCACCAAGGCGGTCCAAGGCGTCGAATTCACGCAGGTCCTGTGGCACTAGGGTGGCCGGGATGCCGCCGGCCTGGCGGATGGCGTCGTCCACTTCTTCGAGGCCACCGACCGTTCGGGCGATGAGCACCACGTGCGCACCCTCGGCGGCGTAGCGTTTGGCGACCGCGGCGCCGATGCCCCGGGAGGCGCCGGTGATCACGGCAATGCGTCCCGCCAGCCGGCCGCTTGTTGAACCGGTGTCGCTCATGCGGCGCTTCGCCGGCGAAACAGTCCGCGCAGTACGCGCTCCACACCGGCGAGCAGGATCAGGCCGAGAATGAGACCGATACCGGCGTAGACCATGCCCTCGGTGGTCAAGGGCAGCCCCAGGGCGAAGTCGCCGAACGCGGTGCGCGCCGTTTCGGTGTCGATGTGCTGCAGGAGGCGTAAGGGGTGCTCGATCGGCGACGCCTGAGTCAAAGCGTCCACGGCGTCGCGCAAGCGGTTCAGATCGGCAACCTCTTCGCTCAGCACAGCACCTTGTTGCAGGTACGTGGAGTCGGCGCTGCTGGTGAATTTTTCGATGTACTGGGCAAGGGTCATGCCCTCTTCACGGGCCGCCGTCTCAATGCGCGAGACTTGAACCTGTGCCTGGTCGAGGCGGCCGCCCAGGCGCTGCAAATATTGCTGATAGTAGGTCGGAAACTGCGACAACGATCCAGCGCCGCCGACCCCCGCAAGGCCGTTGAGGATGCGCCTGAACATGCTCCAGACTCTTACGCCAACTCCGCCAGGAGGGAGAGTTGCGCGACGTTGTCCTTGTCTTCGTGATCGGTCAGCAGCGTCGGGTACTCGCCCGTGAAACAGGCGTCGCAGTATTGCGGTTGATTGGGGTCGCGGCCGGTTTCGCCCATGGCCCGATAGAGGCCGTCCATGGAAATGAAGGCCAGGCTGTCGACGCCGATATGCTTGGCCATCGCCGGGACGTCCATTTTCGCGGCCAACAGCTCGCTTGGTTCCGGTGTGTCGATGCCATAGAAGCACGGGTGCGCCGTCGGCGGCGCGGCGATGCGCATATGTACCTCGGTGGCACCGGCGGCGCGCACCATCTCGACAATCTTTACGGACGTGGTGCCGCGCACGATGGAATCGTCGACCAAGATGACCCGCTTGCCGTCCAGTACCGCGCGGTTCGCATTGTGCTTGAGCCGGACGCCCAGATTGCGGATTTGCTGGCCCGGTTCGATAAAGGTCCGGCCGACATAGTGATTGCGGATGATGCCCAACTCAAAGGGGATGCGCGAGGCCTCGGCATAACCGATGGCGGCCGACACGCCTGAATCGGGAACTGGGACGACCACGTCCGCGGCAACGCCACTCTCTCTCGCCAACTCGGTACCGATCTGCTTACGCCGCTGGTAGACGCTGGTGCCGTCCAGGATCGAATCGGGGCGCGCAAAATAGATGTGCTCGAATATGCAGAAGCGTTGCCGAGCCGGCGGGAAGGGGCGCAGGCTGTGAATGCCGGAGTCGTCCAGCACAACCATCTCGCCCGCCTCGACGTCGCGCACATAGTGCGCGCCGATGATGTCGAGGGCACAGGTCTCGGAGGCGATGATGTAGGTGTCGCCTAGGCGGCCGATGACCAACGGCCGCACGCCCAACGGGTCGCGCACGCCGATAACGCATGAATCGGTCAGCGCGACGAGGGAATAAGCGCCTTCGATTTGGCGCAGGGCGTCGGTCAATCGATCTATCATGCTGCCGGATTCCGACGTCGCCATGAGGTGCACGATAACTTCGGTATCCGAGGTCGACTGGAACAGCGATCCGCGCTGCGCTAGTTGCTGGCGCAGCGTCAGCGCGTTGGTCAGGTTGCCGTTATGCGCCAGGGCAAAGCCGCCGAACTGCAAATGGGCGAACAACGGCTGCACGTTGCGCAGCACCGTCTCGCCGGCAGTTGAATAGCGCACGTGGCCGATGGCCGAATGGCCGATCAGCCGCCTCATGATCTGTTCGCTGGAGAAGGTATCGCCGACCAGGCCGAGGTCGCGATGCGCGTTGAATTGGTGGCCATCGTAGGTGACGATGCCGGCGGCTTCCTGGCCGCGGTGCTGCAAGGCGTGGAGGCCTAGGGCCGTATGCGCTGCCGCATCGGCAAAACCGTGGATGCCGAAGACGCCGCATTCCTCGTGCAGCTTGTCGTCATCATGGTCGATGGGGTGGTCGAAGGGATGGGTATTAATCATTCGGACCCTGCCTTGCTGCCAGCATCACTCCCGGAATCACCTTGGGTCGTTGCCTCGATGGCCCGCTGCATCTCGTTCCGCATGCGCGCGTTATAACCGGCTTCATCCTCTGTTGCACCGGCTTTTGGGGGCGGGTTGATCAGGCTTTGGAAGCTTTGCTGGGTGGGCGCCGCGCTGCTGTCTTCGGAGGCTGGGGCGGCCAGGTCGCCGCGCAGGCGTTCCGGCAGCAGACCGACCAGAAGGGCGCCGCCCTGCTCGACCAGGGGTAATGTGCGCGCCTGTTGCAGCCAGCTCGGATGATCTTCCCGGGGCAGCACCCAGACAAGAACCAGCCAGGCGATGCACACCAACAGGGCGCCCCGGACAAAGCCGAAGACCAGTCCCAGGGAGCGGTCCAGGGGCCCAAGGCCGCTGCCGCGCACCCGATTCGCTAGAATCCGGGTGAGAATCGACAGCAGCACCAGAACGACCAGGAATATGGCGACGCCGGTGGCCAGATCGGCCACCAGCGGGATGGCGATGAGCTTGCGTACCTCGGGCTGTGCGAAGGGGAAGCCGACCAGGGTCGCGGCGGCGGCGCCCACCCACGAGACGACCGCCAGGATTTCGTGAACGAACCCGCGGAACAGCGCGAACAGCCCGGAAGAAAGGATGACCAGCGCGATCGCGATATCGGTCAGATTAATGGGTGATAGGTCCAAAGCCTGCGCGTCCGTCTGATTATGGGTGCTGGGTAGGCGTTCCGGCCGCCGCCGTCAACTGTCGCTGTCAACCGCCGCCGACGGTCCTTCGCTCCGGCTCTTGGCTCGACCGTCGCGGCCCCTCGGCGGCAAAACGGGCCACAAGATCCTGTAAATGGGCGATCTCCTGTATCTCCAGGTCGCCACCTTCGCGCTTCTCCTTGGCCTTCTCCCCGGGCCGCGTACGGCGCGGCGGCACCAAGGCCCGGGTAAAGCCCAACTTGGCGGCCTCTTTCAGCCGCACCTCCGGCTGGCTCACCGCGCGTACCTCACCGGAGAGGCCGATCTCGCCGAATACCACCATTTCGGCCGGTACCGGCTGGTCGCTGGCAGCGGAAACCAAGGCAGCCGCCACGGCCAGATCGGCCGCCGGCTCGCTGACCCGCAAGCCACCGGCAACATTTAGATAGACCTCCCGGCCCGCCAATGCCAGCCCGCATCTTGCCTCCAGCACCGCCAGGACCATGGCCAAGCGGCCTGCGTCCCAGCCGATCACGGCCCGCCTGGGCGTTGCCAGGGAGGAGGGGGAGACCAGGGCCTGTACCTCGACCAGAAGCGGCCGGGTGCCCTCCAGGCCGGCGAAAACGGCCGAGCCCGAGACGTTACCCCGCCGCTCGGCCAGGAACAGGGCGGAGGGGTTGGGGACCTCCATCAGGCCGCGGTCGGTCATCTCGAAGACGCCGATCTCGTCGGTTGGCCCATAGCGGTTCTTGGTGGCCCGCAGGATGCGGAACTGATGGCCACGCTCGCCCTCGAAGGAGAGGACGGCATCCACCATGTGCTCCAGCACCTTGGGCCCGGCGATCTGGCCGTCCTTGGTGACGTGCCCGACTAGCAAGACGGTAAAACCACGCCGCTTGGCCAGGTGGATCAACTCCTGAGCGCTGGCCCGGACTTGCGAGACCGTGCCCGGTGCTGAATCCAAGCTATCCACGAACATGGTCTGGATCGAGTCGATGACCACAATCCCCGGCGTCTCGGCGGCATCCAGGCTGGCCGCGATATCCCGCACCGCCGTCGCCGCGGCGAGCAGGACCGGCGACTGACTCAGGTCCAGACGGCGGGCGCGCAGGCGTAGCTGCTCCACCGCTTCCTCGCCCGAGATGTACAGGCACGCGGGCGCCCCGGTGCCACTTCCGGCGAGGGCGGCAACCACTTGCAGTAACAGGGTCGACTTGCCGATGCCCGGATCGCCGCCGATGAGGATGGCGGAGCCGGGCACCAGACCGCCACCGCACACCCGGTCGAACTCGGCTATACCACAGACGCGTCGCGGGGCGCCCTCGGCGGGACCATCCATGCTGGCGTATTCAATACTGCGGCCGCGCTTACGGCTGGCCGTCGCCAGGCCGCCGGGAGCGCTTTCGCGCGGCGCTTCCTCGACGACGGTGTTCCAGCCGCCGCAGCCGTCGCAACGGCCGCTCCAGCGCGTCGTCGCGGCACCACACGACTGGCAGACAAAACGGGCGTGTGTCTTGGCCAAGGCTAAATGTGAACCTCTCGGCGGTCGACGTGGAGGGTTGAGCCCGGGTATCTCAAATGGCGCGGACCTGCATTTCGATCGGGCCCTCGGCGCGGCCATGGATGAACTGATCCACGTGGGCGTTGCCCGAGGAGTCGATCTCGGCGACCGGCCCATGCCAGATGATCTTACCCTGATAGAGCATGGCGATCCGATCGGCGATCTTGCGAGCGCTGGCCATATCATGGGTGATCGACAAAGCCGTCGCGCCCAGTTGCCGTACGCACTTGACGATCAAATCGTTGATGACATCGCCCATGATCGGATCGAGGCCGGTGGTCGGCTCGTCGAAAAAAATGATCTCCGGCGCGGTGGCGATGGCGCGCGCTAGGCCGACGCGCTTGCGCATGCCGCCGGATAGCTCCGCTGGCGACAGCTCGCCCACCTCCGGCTTCAGGCCGACGGCGGCCAGCTTCTCGATGGCGATTTTCTTTGCCGCGTCGCGCTCCATGCGCTCGCCCTGGATGAGACCGAAGGCCACGTTCTCCCATACCGGCAGGGAATCGAACAGGGCGGAATTTTGGAACAGCATACCGAACTTGCGGCGCACCCGTTCCAGATCGCGGCCGTTCATGCGGACCACTTCCTCGCCGTCCACCTGGATGCTACCGGCCTCGGGCGTCAGCAATCCGAGGATGCATTTGAGCAAGACCGACTTGCCGCTGCCCGAGCCGCCGATGACCACGACGGATTGAGCGGCCTCGATGTCGAGGTCAAGTCCGTCCAATACAACTTTGTCGCCAAAGGACTTATGTAGACCGCGAATCCGAATCTTGGGGGTCATCGGGCGAAGAACAACTCGGTAATGAAATAGTTGAAGCAAAGGATCAGGATCGAGGCGGAGACCACGGCATTGGTGGTTGCCGCGCCGACGCCTTGTGCCCCGCCGCGCGAATTATAACCGTGATAGCAGCCCATCAGTGTCACCAGGAAACCGAAGACGCCGGCTTTGACCAGGCCGGAAATCACGTCCTGCGGCTCGACGAAATCCATGGTGTTCTTCAGGTAGGTCGCCGGGTTGAAGCCGAGCTTGTAGCTGGAGACCACATAGCCACCGAAAACGCCGATGATGTCGGCGATCAGGACCAGTATAGGCAACATGGTCAGGCCGGCGATCAGGCGCGGGGCCACCAGATACTTGAACGGGTTGGTGGCCAGCGTATCCAGCGCATCGATTTGCTCGGTCACGCGCATGGTGCCGATTTCGGCGGCCATGGCGGCGCCGACCCGTCCGGCAACCATCAGGCCGGCGAGCACGGGACCAAGCTCGCGGGTGATCGAAACGACCACCACGTTCGGAATCGCGCTCTCCGCCGAAAAGCGGGCAAAGCCCGTATAGCTTTGCAGAGCCAGCACCATGCCGGTGAAGATCGCGGTCAGGCCCACCACCGGCAGCGAGTAGTAGCCGATCTCGATCATCTGCCGGCCAATCAGCCGCGGATAAATCGGTGGCCGCACGCAATGCGAGACGGACGTGGAGGTAAAAAGCACAATGCGGCCGGTCGCCTGCAGGAAAAGCAGAAATGTCCGGCCAAGAGGTTGCAAAATCGGCACGCGGCAGGTCCCTCAATCGCCCGAATAGACGCGGTGATAGCGATGCCCGAGGCCGGTGAGGATCTCGTACCCGAGGGTCCCCGCCGATTCGGCCACATCGTCGGCGCTTATATCCGCGCCGATGAGGTCCACCAATGCGCCCGGACGCGTTGCGTCGCGCGACACCTCGGTCACGTCGAATGTCGTGAGATCCATTGATACCCGCCCGATTAAAGACACCCGCTGTCCGCCGATCCAGGCGCTGCCGCAACTGGACAACGACCGGAGATACCCATCCGCATAACCGACGGCGACGGTTGCGACTCGTGTCGGCCCGGCAGCGCGGTGGGTCGCACCATAACCAACGGTCCGGGGAGCGTCAATCTC
This sequence comes from Kiloniellaceae bacterium, assembly GCA_021776055.1. GTDB lineage: Bacteria > Pseudomonadota > Alphaproteobacteria > Kiloniellales > J153 > JAJFGI01. The sequence continues at coordinate 71,833 of JAJFGP010000116.1, read as the reverse complement.
GCGCACCTGTAGAATTTTTCCTTGCAGATGAATGACTTGTTTCATGGGATTGGAACGGCCGGGGGTTGGGTTGATGCCGTAAAGCGCGGCACCGGGACGCACCAGATCGAAATGATACGCCGACCCCAGGAAGATACCGGAAGAATTGGCCAAGCTGGCGGGGGCCTTGGGCAATCGCGCCCGTGCCGCCGTAAAGGTGGCGAGTTGCTCGCTGTTGAGCGGATGATCCGGATCCTCGGCACAAGCCAGGTGGCTCATCATGTAACGCACATCAATACCAGATAGGCGGTCCGGTTCGGCGGCCAGCACGTCCATCTCCGCTGGCGGCAGGCCCAGGCGGTTCATGCCCGTGTCAATGTGAATCGCGGCGGGCAGGGCGCGCCCGGCGGCGCGTGCCGCCGCGGCCCATGTCTCAATTTCGCCCAGGCTGTTGAGCGCGGGGGTTATGTCGTGCGTCAGGAAATCGGTAGCCGGCCCGGCGGCCAATCCGTTTAGGACGTAGACGACCGGCGCCGGCGTTATCTCCGCCAGGCTATGACGCACGGCGATGGCCTCGTCGAGCAAGGCCGTGAAAAACGTGGTTGCGCCGGCACGCGCCAACGCCGGGGCGACACGCGTTGTGCCCAGGCCATACGCATCCGCCTTGACCACGGCGGCGCAAGCGCCGTTGGTACGTGCTGCCAGAGCCCGGTAGTTGGCCTGCACGGCCGCAAGGTCGATATGAAGAATGGCGCCAGCGCGCGCCGCATTGTCGGTTGCGGCCGGCTCAGTTTCGGACATCGGGCAGATGATCGTCCGGGAACAAATCGTTGAACTGCGTGAACTCGCCTTGGAAGTGCAACTCGATGGTGCCGATGGGTCCGTGCCGCTGCTTGCCGATGATTATCTCGGCTTTGTTGCGTGCCGACTCCAGCCGTTCGTCATAACTGCTCTGGCGCTCGCTAAACCGTTCGCTGCTTTCGCTCGGCCGCTGCGTCGGCCGCTCGCGCGCGAGGTAATATTCCTCGCGGTAAATGAAGAGTACCACGTCCGCGTCTTGCTCAATGGAACCGGACTCGCGCAGGTCGGACAACTGCGGCCGCTTGTCGTCGCGCTGCTCCGTTTGCCGCGAGAGCTGCGAGAGGGCGATGACCGGCACGTTCAATTCCTTTGCCACGGCCTTCAAGCCACGGGTGATCTCGGAGACCTCTTGCACCCGGTTATCGCTGCGCATGCCAGGCGGACTTTGCATGAGTTGTATGTAGTCGACGACGATCAAGCTCAAGCCGTGTTGCCGCTTCAGGCGCCGGGCACGAGTACGCAGGGCTGGGATGGAAAGCGATGGGGTATCGTCGATAAACAGTGGCAAGGCATGCAGGGCGCGGCTGGCTTCGAAGACGCGGTCGAATTCGTCGTCGCGAATCTCACCACGCCGCATGGCGTCCGAGCGCACATGTGCCTGCTCGGACAGAATGCGGGTGGCCAGTTGTTCGGTTGACATCTCCAGCGAGAAGAAGGCAACCACCTCGGGCACCTCGATAGGGGTGCCGTCGGGTGCGCTCTCCCGCCGCCGGGTCGAGGCGGCGTTGTAGGCGATATTCGTTGCCAGCGATGTCTTGCCCATAGACGGGCGGGCGGCGAGGATGATCAGATCTGACTTATGCATGCCGCCGAGCAGCTTATCCAGATCGCGGAAGCCAGAAGACACACCGGCGACATGGCTGTCGCGCTTCAGCGCCGCTTCGGTCATCTCGACCGCTTCGATAACGGCCGACTTGAAGTTGCGGAAACCGCCCTCGCTTTGGCCGACCTCGGCCAGGTTGTAAAGCTTCTGCTCGGCCGTTTCGATCTGGTTCGTGGCGGTGATGTCCAGGTCCTGCTCGAAGGCGTCGTTCACCACATCCTCGCCCAGGGCGATCAGTTCGCGGCGCAGGAACAGATCGTGGATGGTGCGGCCATAGTCGATGGCGTTGATGATGGTGACATAGCTGCTTTGCAGCTTGGCCAGATACTGAGCGCCCCCGACCTCGGTCAGCGCTTCATCCTGCTCGAATAGATTTTTCAGAGTGACCGCGTTGGCGACTTGCCCACGCTCGATCAGTTTGCCGCAAGCCGCGTAGACACGTCCATGCGCGCCATCGGCGAAATGATCGGGCTGTAGAAAGTCGGCAACCTTTTCATAGGCCCGGTTGTTGGCCAGGACGGCGCCCAACAATGCCTGCTCGGCTTCGTAGTTGACCGGTGGGCGACGAAAAGAATCGTCTTCCCCCGTAGCCTGCGGCAGGGCTGCCACGTTTGTGTGCTGATTGCGATCCATGATGACCGACAATACCAGAACACAGGTGCATCGTGCACTGTTGCTTTTTGTATTTCTGCGTCTGTTTGTCAGTGAGTCGCGGGGATAAAATGACCGTGAAAAAAAACGGCCCGCGTTGCAAGCCGTATTTTCTCTGTGTCTACCCGACTAGTCGTTAGTGTGCGCGGGTTAGCTTTCTTTGGAGTCCGGAGCCGATTCGGCCTCTTCCGATTCTTCGTCACTCGATTCTTCCGCTTCGATGGCGGCCAGCGCTGCTTTCTTCTCCGCGCCGGCGGCTTCGACGGCGGCTTGCAGATCCTCGGCACTGACGATGTGGCCGGTACTATATTGCGCCTCGGCCTCGGCGTCCGTGCGCGCTACATTTGCTGTTACGCTTACCGTGACCTCGGGGTGCAAACGGATTTTCACTTTATGCAGGCCCAGATTCTTGATCACGGCATCCAGACTGACCTGATCGCGGGTGATCGTGAAGCCGGCAGCGGTCACCGCTTCGGCCAAGTCGCGCGCGGTGGCCGAGCCGTACAGGTGCCCTGACTCGCCGGCTTGCCGGATCAGGACAACAACCTGGCCGTCCAACTTCTCACCGACCTTCTGCGCTTCGTCGCGGCGCGTCAGGTTTTCCGCTTCGAGCTGGGTACGTTGCTGTTCGAACTGGGCCAAATTCTCATTCGTGGCCCGCCGCGCCTTACGCTGCGGCAGCAGATAGTTGCGGGCATAGCCCGGCTTGACGGTGACAACGTCACCCATCTGGCCGAGCTTTTCGATCCGCTCCAGGAGAATTACTTGCATGGGTTCGGCTTTCCGCTACTGGACCAGGTACGGGATGAGCGCTAGGAAGCGCGCCCGCTTGATCGCTTTCGACAACTCCCGCTGCTTCTTGGTCGAGACGGCGGTGATTCGGCTAGGCACCATTTTGCCACGCTCCGAGATGAAGCGCTGCAACGTCCGCACGTCCTTGTAATCGATCTTGATCGCTTTCGGACCCGAGAACGGGCAGCTCTTGCGGCGGCGAAAAAACGGTCGGCGTGTGCCCGCCGATTTGCTGACAACCTCGATCGTCATGCTTCGGACTCCTTGTTATCCGAGTCTTGCGGGGCGCTGGGCGGAGGGCTTGCAGGTGCGCTAGCCTCGCGTTGTTCGCGCGGCGGACGGGAATCCCTGTCCTCGCGATCACCACGGAAGCCACCGCGTGGGCCACCCCGGTCGCCGCCCCGGCCACCTCTATCGTCTCGGCTATGCCGGCTCTGCACCACCACCGATGGCTCTGTCTCCAACTCGGGGACACGCACGGTCAGATAGCGCAGAACGTCTTCGTTAAGACGCATGGTTCGCTCCATCTCGTGCACCGCGGCGGCCGGCGCGTCGAGATTGAGCAGAATGTAGTGACCTTTGCGATTCTTCTTGATGCGGTAGGCCATGTTACGCAGGCCCCACATCTCTTTCTTGCCGACCTGGCCACCGTTCTCTTCGATGACACCAGAAAACTGGTCCGCAAGGGCTTCGGCCTGGGTGGCCGAAATGTCTTGGCGTGCAATGAACACGCACTCGTAAAACGCCATACTCTTATACTCCCTATGGCTGTTAGGTGGACCGGCGCTATCAGTTCAGCCGCCCGGTCCGAAGCCGATCCCCCATCCAGGGGGCCGGCAAGGAGCTATGTCCGCAGCAAACATGTTGCGAGGCGCGGGACTATACACCAAACCAACCCATGCGCAAGGCCGGGAAAGCCCGGTTTTTCGGTGCCCACCCCCCGTCGCTTGACAGGGCGGCGGCGGCGGGTATCTCTCTGGCCGTCACCGCGCGTGGGCGGTGCCGTCTTTAGGGGGAGGATTGTATGAGCCGAGCATTCGTCTTTCCGGGTCAGGGCTCGCAGGCCGTCGGTATGGGCGCTGCCCTGGCCGAGGCGTTTCCCGCCGCCCGCGAGGTCTTCGAGGAGGTGGACGACGCCCTGTCGCAACGCCTCAGCCGGCTGATGTTCGATGGGCCCGAGAGTGACCTGGTCCTCACCGAGAATGCCCAACCGGCCCTGATGGCGGTCAGCCTGGCGGTGGTACGAGTCATCGAGCGCGAGGGGGACATGACCCTGGCGGACAAGGCGGCCTTCGTGGCGGGCCATTCGTTGGGCGAATATTCCGCCTTGGCGGCGGCCGGCGCCCTGGCGATCAACGATACCGCCCGTTTGTTGAAGCGCCGTGGCCAGGCCATGCAGGAGGCGGTGCCGGTGGGGCAGGGGGCGATGGCAGCCCTTCTCGGCCTGGATGTGGCGGCGGCAAAAGCCGTGGCCGAGGAGGCCGCGCAAGGAGACGTCTGCGCCCCGGCAAACGACAACGCCGACGGCCAGGTCGTCCTCAGCGGCGATGCGGCGGCGGTGGAGCGGGCCGTGGAACTTGCTCCCACCAAAGGGGCGAAGCGGGCCATCATGCTCTCGGTCAGCGCGCCCTTTCATTGTAGTCTCATGGCGCCGGCCGCCGATGTCATGGCGAAGGCTTTGGCCGACGTGACCATGCGCCCGCCGCGCCCGCCGCTGATCGCCAATGTCACCGCCGAGGCCACCGACGAGCCGGATACCATCCGCGAGCTTCTGGTCCAGCAGGTGACGGCCATGGTGCGCTGGCGCGAGTCGGTGCTTACCATGCGCGATCGCGGCGTCGATACGCTGATCGAACTGGGCTCCGGCAAGGTTTTGACCGGCCTGACCCGGCGTATCGACCGAGACCTGACTGGTATCGCCGCGGGGACACCGGACGAGATCGAGGCGCTGATCAAGACACTGTGATGTCCCGGGGGGTGAGCCGGGCAGAGGAGGCTAAGATATGTTCGATCTATCCGAGAAGACCGCGCTGGTAACCGGCGCTACCGGTGGCATCGGTGCCGCCATTGCCCGCATCTTGCATGCGCAGGGGGCGACGGTGGCCATCAGTGGAACCCGCGTGCCGGTGCTGGAAGATTTGGCACAGGACTTGGGTGACCGAGTTCACATTTTGCCATGTAATCTCGCCGATGCCGCGGCTGTTGCCGGTCTGCCCGGCGATGCGGAAAAAGCCATGGGCGGCGTTGATATTCTAGTGAACAACGCCGGCTTGACCCGCGATAATCTGGCCTTGCGCATGAAGGACGACGATTGGGCGCAAGTCCTGGAGGTCAATCTGACCGCCGGATTCCGGCTGGCGCGGGCTTCCTTGCGCGGCATGATGAAAAAGCGTTGGGGCCGGATCGTCGGGATCACATCGATCGTCGGCGTGACCGGCAATCCGGGGCAAGCCAACTATGCCGCCTCGAAGGCCGGCATGATCGGCATGTCGAAGGCGCTGGCGCAGGAGGTGGCCTCGCGTGGGATCACCGTCAATTGCGTCGCTCCGGGATTTATTGCCACCGCCATGACCGACCAGCTATCCGAGGCTCAGCGGGAGAAACTGACGGCCGCTGTTCCCGCCGGTCGCCTTGGGTCGCCGGAGGACGTCGCCACGGCCGTGCTATTCCTGGCCAGCGACGAGGCAGCTTACATGACCGGCCAGACCTTGCATGTAAATGGGGGAATGGCCATGATATAGACCTAATTCCGGGCAACAATCATGCTCTAGCCGCGGACGTTGGCAATTCCGCAAGATGTATGATATGAGGCGACGCCCTGCCCTGGCAGGGATCGGGAAACCGGGACGGGATCCCGAGGGCCTGTCGACAATGGACGCAATGGACGCATAGAATCTGAGGGTTTTGGGCAATGAGCAACGACATCGCCGAACGAGTTAAGAAGATCGTCGTCGAGCATCTTGGGGTCGATGAGGCCAAGGTCGCGGAGGGCGCTAGTTTTATCGATGATCTTGGGGCCGACAGTCTCGACACCGTCGAACTGGTCATGGCATTCGAGGAAGAATTCGGTTGCGAGATTCCCGACGACGCGGCGGAGAAGATCGTGACGGTCAAAGACGCCGTAGACTTCATCCAGCAGCACGCCTAAGCCGCGGTACGGACACGGGTCAGTACAACCGACAACGATCGAGCGCCCCATGCGTCGAGTCGTCGTCACCGGACTTGGCTTGGTCTCGCCGCTTGGCACCGGAGTCAAACCGGTGTGGGAGCGGTTGATCAACGGGCAGTCCGGCATTCGGGCCATTCAATCCTTCGATGTGTCGGATCTGCCAGCAAAGATTGCCGGACAGATTCCGCAAGGCGAGACGGCCGAGGGTGGCTTCAACGCGGATGACTACGTGACGCCGCAGGAGCGGCGGCGTATCGACCCTTTCATCCTATTTGCGCTTGCCGCCGCGCAGCAGGCGGTCGAGGACGCCGAATGGCGCCCCACGGACGAAGAAAGCCTGGAGCGCACCGGCGTCATGATCGGTTCCGGCATCGGCGGCTTGCAGACCATCCACGATGCCGCCATCACCGTGCACGAGCGTGGTCCGCGCAAGCTATCGCCATTCTTTATTCCGGCGGCGTTGATCAATCTAGCCTCGGGCCATGTGTCGATTCGTTACGGCTTTAAAGGCCCGAACCATTCGGTAGTCACGGCCTGTTCCACCGGTGCGCATGCCATCGGCGATGCGGCGCGGCTGATCATACTCGAGGACGCCGATGTCATGGTTGCCGGTGGCGCCGAGGCGGCGGTGTGCAGGCTAGGTATGGCTGGTTTCGCGGCGTCGCGCGCCCTGTCGACGAAATTCAACGATACACCGGAAAAAGCATCCCGGCCCTGGGATCAGGATCGCGACGGGTTCGTCATGGGTGAGGGCGCCGGTGTTGTCGTGCTCGAGGAGCTAGAGCATGCCAAGAAACGTGGTGCGCGGATCTATGCCGAGGTGGTCGGTTATGGTATGTCGGGAGATGCGCATCACATCACCGCACCGTCCGAGGACGGCAGCGGCGCTTACCGTGCCATGGAAGCGGCGCTAAAGCGGGCCAAGATTGAACCCGCCGATATCGACTACATCAACGCGCACGGTACGTCGACACCCCGTGGCGATATGATTGAGTTGGAAGCCGTCAGCCGTCTGTTCGGCGATCACGCGCGCGGTGTGAGCATGTCATCGACCAAGTCGGCGATTGGTCATCTTCTTGGTGCCGCTGGTGCGATCGAAGCGATTTTCTCCATTCTCGCGATCAACAATGGTATCGTGCCACCCACGTTGAATCTAGACCGGCCATCGGACGGGTGTGATTCCCTTGATCTCGTGCCGCATAAGGCGAAGGAACGGCAGGTCCGTGTCGCCTTGTCCAATTCGTTTGGCTTCGGTGGTACCAATGCGAGTTTGGTGCTCGCCAACCACACTAGTGGATAGAATCCAATAACCCGGGAGGGCGCCGTGCGGCGTTGGTCGATCATTGCCGGCGTTGTCACGGGGATGGTCCTGCTCGCGGCTGTGCTGACCGGGCTCTATGGGCTAGACCGCTTTGAACAGCCGGGCCCCCTGGAGGCGGATACCATTATTCTGGTGCCTCGCGGTGCCGGCGTGGAGACGATCTCTCGCCGGCTCACGGACGAAGGCGTCATCGATGATCCATTCATTTTTCGCATCGGTGTCTGGCTCAGCGGGGCAACACGCGATCTGCAAGCGGGCGAATATCTCTTCCTGATCGGCACCTCCATGCGCGGCGCCATGGACGTGTTGCGCGGTGGCAAACCGTTCACCCGTCGTCTGACGCTGCCTGAAGGATTGACGAGCGCCGAAGCGGCCGTTCTGATCGCCGGCGCCGAGGCTCTTGAGGGCGATGTGGGGGAGACGCCGATGGAGGGCTCGCTGCTCCCGGAGACATATCACTATATTCGCGGCGATTCGCGCAGCGAGTTGGTGCAACGAATGCAGCGGCCTCTAAAGCAAACGCTCGACGATCTTTGGCTAAGAAGAGCGCCGGGTTTGCCGTTAAAGGACAAGCAAGAGGCGGTGATCCTTGCCTCGATCGTTGAGAAGGAGACGGGTGTTCCGGAAGAACGGCCGCTGGTCGCCTCGGTATTCGTCAATCGTCTGCGCGCGGGCATGCGCCTGCAATCCGATCCGACGGTGGCCTATGGAATTACCGGTGGCAGCGGCCCCCTGGGCCGGCCACTAACCCGGCAGGATTTGCAAACACCGAGCCCCTACAACACATATCTCAACGAGGGTTTGCCGCCCGGGCCGATTTCCAATCCCGGCCGAGCGGCCATCGAGGCCGTGCTGGGGCCGGCGGAAACCGAATATCTGTATTTCGTCGCGAGCGGCAAGGGCGGACACGCCTTCGCAAAATCCTTGGCCGAGCACAACCGCAACGTCGAGCAATGGCGCAAGATGCGCGACGCGCAAAACTAGTGTTTGGCTACGCGGCTAGTCCTTCTCGGGCAGTTTCCGCAGAAGCGGATCGATGAGGCCCGATGGCAGCGCCGCGATAAGGCGCACCAGAGCATACATCGGCCAGGGAAAGGCGATGCGCGCCTTGTCGCGGGCTAGTCCGCGCTGAATGATCCGAGCCGCCCTATCGCTCTCCATAATCATAGGCATGGGAAAACGGTTCACCGCGGTCAGCGGTGTCTTGATGTAACCTGGACAAATGACGGTTACGGCAACGCCGTCGCCGGCCAGTTGTCCGCGCAGGGCCTCGCCCCACACCCGTACCGCCGCCTTGCTGGCAGAATAGGCCGGGGCACCGGGAAAGCCGCGAAATGCGGCAAGCGACGACATAATGGCGATCTGTCCGTGCCGCCGCGCTTGCATGGACGGCAAGGCAGCCATGACCGTATTGACCACGCCGTCGACGTTGGTGGCCAGGATGCGCCGAGTCTGCGCCGCATCCTCGCCATCACCGCCGGTACCGGCGGAAACCCCGGCATTGGCGATCAGAAGATCCAGCGGCGCTGCCTTGGCGCGGGTATCGATCCAGTCGGTCAAACGCTCGCGCTCCAGCACATCGATCGCCGCGACCTGGACCTCGGCACCCCGCGCCGTGCAGTCCGTCGCCACGGCCGCCAGACGGCCCGCATCCCGCCCGGTCAGGGCCAGGCACACACCCGGCGCCGCATAGGCCCGCGCCAGCGCGGCCCCAAGGCCGCTGGAGCCTCCGGTAATCAGGATCGAATTTGGGCATGCGTACTTGGCTACCATGGAATCCCACGAGAGAAGCCGGTCAAATCTGCACCGTGACTTGTTGCCATCCGGAGGCGTGTATATAACGTCCTGGCGTTCCTACCATTTCACCACAGCCGGGGCCATGGCCAAGCGAGCAACGACCGGGGCGATCTCCAGCATGACGGGATTTGCTCGCCAGGAAGGCGGAAACGGTGCGGTCTCCTGGGTGTGGGAGATCAAGAGCCTGAACGGCCGCAACCTGGACATTCGCTCTCGATTGCCGACGGGGTACGAAGCTCTTGACGCGATCGCGCGCAGCACCGTGCCCAAGCACTGCACGCGCGGCAATCTGCAGATCAGTTTGTCGGTGGATCGCAGCGCAACACCCGCGCAACTGAAGGTCAATCACGAGCTTCTAAGGCAACTTCTCGCGCTGGTGCCGGAGATCGAGAGCGAGGTTAAGGCAGCGCCGCCACGCCTGGATGGTTTGCTCTCCTTTCGCGGTGTCGTCGAAACCATCGAAGAGAAGGAGACGACCGAGGAATTGGACGCCCGCGTTGCGGCCATGGAAAACGATTTGGTCCGCGCCCTCGACGCCCTGGGCACCATGCGCCAGTCCGAGGGCAAGCGCCTGCGGGCCATGATCGTCGGCCATTTGGAGCAGATCGAAGGCCTAGTCGCGGATGCGGCCAGCGCCGAGGCTGCGCGGCCGGAGACGCTGCGCGCGCGCTTGCAGGCCCAGGTGGACGAACTTCTCGAGATGTCGCCGGCCCTGCCGGAAGAACGCTTGGCGCAGGAGGCGGCGATTCTGATTGCCAAGTCGGATGTGCGCGAGGAATTGGACCGCCTGCGGGCGCACATTGCGGCGGCGCACGATCTAATTGCCGAAGGCCGAGCCATCGGCCGGCGTCTCGATTTCCTATGTCAGGAGTTGAACCGGGAAGCCAATACCCTGTGCTCCAAATCATGGGACGTCGCCCTCACGCGCATCGGTCTTGACCTGAAGTCGGCGATCGATCAGTTGCGTGAGCAAATTCAGAACATCGAGTAGCAGGCGATAGGGCGGTTCGATTATGCAACAGGGAGGCATTAAACGACGCGGCCTGATGTTGGTGCTCTCATCGCCGTCCGGCGCCGGCAAAACCACCATCGCGCGCAAGTTGATGGCACTGGACGAAAACCTGGTGATTTCCGTCTCCGCGACAACCCGGGTTAAGCGGCCGAGCGAGACCGATGGCACGCACTATCACTTCGTCGGTGAAGATCGATTTAAGGCGATGGTCGACAGCGGCGAATTTCTCGAACACGCCACGGTCTTTGGCCACCGATACGGGACGCAGCGGGCCCCGGTCGAAGCGGCGTTGGCGCAAGGGCGTGATGTCTTGTTCGACATCGACTGGCAGGGCACCCAGCAATTGGCCGAAAAGGCGCGCAAGGACCTGGTCAGCGTTTTCGTTTTGCCGCCGTCCACGGCCGAGCTTGAGCGCCGCCTGCGCAGCCGCGCCCAGGACCCGGACGACGTGGTGCGGGATCGCATGGCCAAGGCGACGAACGAGGTCAGCCACTGGGCCGAATATGACTACATCCTGGTGAACAACGACGTGACGGAAAGCGTTGCCTCGGTGCAATCGATCCTGCGCGCCGAACGCCTGCGCCGTGAACGCCAGGTCGGCCTCAGCGATTTCGTGGAAACGCTGCGGGAAGGGCGCTAGTCCTGCCCTCATAAACGGCACCTAGGCGGCATCTCGAATTATGGATTTTGCCATGCCAATTGGTTTCACAATTAGGGTGGCAACGCCTACGGATGAACTAACTGTTAGCGCTTTACTCGAAGCTTCCTACACGGTGCTGATGCAACAGGACTATGACCAAGATTTGCTCTCTGCTGTGCTTCCAAAAATGACGAGCGCAAGTCCTGAATTGCTGCGATCGGGTACATACTACGTCGCCGAAAACGAGAGCGGGCTAATTATTGGCTGCGGTGGCTGGACCCGTGGCCGGCCTGGCAAGGGCGATGTTGAAGATAAACTTGGTCACATTCGCCATTTTGGCACTCACCCGGAATGGATCGGTCGAGCTGTTGGTCGTTCGATCTACGATGTCTGCGAGCGACAAGCGCAGTCCGAGGGCGTGACCTGCTTTGAGTGCTATTCCAGCCTCAACGCCGAAGATTTTTACGCCGCTCTAGGTTTTGTATCGGTCCGACGGATGGATTTCCCGATGGGTTCTCATCTAACAATACCGGGTGTCTTGATGCGATGTCTGATCTGAGAATTTTCCAAGCAAATGGCATCCGAATAGCTCGGTGATGTCCTTTTGAACCTTATGATCTGTGCGAGTCCAAATATTTTCTGATTTTTTCCAGGACCGGTAGAGCCAATGCGAAATCTTTGCCCGAGATTTCCCGTGAAAGATTGGCGAGCATCGGGCTGACGCTTTTCACACACTGCTCACGCATATGCCGGCCGGCCCGGGTGATGATGACGCGCTTCGCACGCCCGTCACGCGGATCGGCCGAGACCCGCACGAGGCCGCGTTTCTCAAGGCGCTGGAGCGTGTTGGTCATCGCCCCCTTGGTCACTTGAAAGGCGTTGGCTAGCCGAGCGGGACTCCATTCACCGCCCAGGCGTACCAGGTGGTTCAGCACGACAAATTGAGACACTTTGAGGCCATCGGGCAAGCCGCGCTCCAGCTGATTGCGGGCCAGTTGATCGATGATTCCTATTTCGGTGAACAACCGAAATGCCAGCGGGTCTTCGGATTGGTTCTCTGGTGGCTCCACGATCAGCTTTCCTTCACTCTCGTCTCCAGCGGCCAGCGCGGGGCGGGACCGACGTCCTTGGCATAACCGAGTCGGGCCAGCATTTGTACGCGTTCACCGGATTGGTCCGTCAGCCCCTCATGGATTGTTTTATAGTAAGGCGCCATGGCGGCATATTCCTGCAACGCTTGGCTCATCGGCTGCATGGCGAGGTCATCGGCAGCGACCTGAAGGGCGATACGCATATAGGCTCGACCAGCTTCGATCTGCGCCGTGCGGTCGTTACCCATGGTGTTGATCCAGACAAAGCCCATGGACGTCATCGCCCCTTCATCGATCATGTCGAGGCCGATTTGATAGGAGCGTGATGTTGAGTCGGCCAAACTCTCCCGAGTCAAAATGCCGGTCAGATTCAGGGTTTCCAGGAACGCGCCGCCTAAAGCAATGCCATCGGGATTGGTCTCGATTTCCGCGCGTCCTATGCGCATCAGATCGATGCTCTCCCGATAGGCGTCGGGCGTCGCAACCTCGGTCAGCATGGCATCCTTCGTGAGGGCCCTCAGGTCGTTCAATTGCGTACCGCCATTTGCCGTGCCAACCCGCACTTTGTCGGTGGCCGTATTGCGCAAGCGCAGCAAGACATCGTCGCCGACAACTCGGCTGGTGTCGTAGGGCTCACGGTTGGTGTGGCGCCTCAAAGCTTGAGAAAACAGCGGGTCTCCCGCCAATCCCTCTTGTTTCTTGAGCGACAGATGGGCGATGGGCCGGCGGTCCAACGCGTCGCCGGGTTCTCCGTCAGGAAAATATCGAATATCGGCACGATATCCTTGATCCGCCGCCGCGATTGAAAGCAGTTCCAGAAAGCACCCGAGCCCGATCACGATCTGCCTGCTGAAAGGGTCTGTTACCGGAAGCAACCGGTCCAGATCACAGGTCAACACTGCCTCGGTGTCGCTTTTCAAGTCGACGATCCACGGCTGTCGGTTATGCGGGTTGGGCGCCAGAATTGCGTACGATAAAGCTCGGCGTATCGGGTCCGAATATGACGATCCGGCAGTTTCCCAGGGCATGAGGGCATCCGTCGGGGTGCGCGTCATCACAAAACCCACCCCGCCCGCGGCAACGATGACGCTGGCGGATCCCACGATCTTCAACAATTTTCGCCTGTTCATGCCCTTTTCCTCCTACTAGAAGCGTCATATTAGTTGAACGTTAAACAATATATTGTTTAACGTTCAACTAATCAAGGGCAAAAAGTTTGCTGCACCCGATTGACGTACCGGCCTTCATAGCCGTGCATTAATCGAGTTGCTGAAGGTTTGCGAGCCGACAGATGTGGAGTTTCGTACTAGGAGCGTTAATCCACCGTCCGCTCCGCCAGAGCGCGCGCCAGGGCGCAAAATTCTTCTACCTCTAACTCTTCGGCGCGAGCGGTTTCCGGCACGCCGGTGGCTGTCAGCAGCGCCCCGGTATCCGCTCCCAATGATTTTAGGCTCTGCCGCAGCATCTTCCGCCGTTGCCCGAAGGCGGCGGCGGTGACCCGCTCGAGCGTGGGCATATCCGCGGCCGCCAGTGGCATTGGGCGGGGGCGTAGGCCGACCACGGTGGAGTCGACCTTGGGCGGCGGTGTAAACGCCCGTGCTGGTACCTCGAAAAGCGGTTGGACATGGCAAAGCCATTGCGTAATCACCGACAGGCGGCCGTAGGCTTTGCTGCGCGGGCGCGCGGTTAAGCGATCGGCCACCTCGCTCTGAAACATCAGGACGAAGCCGGAAAAGGCTGACGGATCACGCGCCACATCGGCCAGCCAGCGAAGAAGCAGGGGCGTTGAGATGTTGTACGGCAGATTGGCGATGATGCGGCGCGGTGCGGCGCCGATGTGGGCGGCGTCAAGGGCTATAGCGTCGGTTTCGCGCACGTCGAGGCGGTCCGGATACGCCTCCGCCAGTTCCGCCAGTGCGGCCACGCACCGATGGTCCTTCTCGATGGCGATCAGGTTGCCGGTGCCGGCGCTGAGCAGGGCGCGCGTCAGGCCGCCGGGTCCTGGCCCGATTTCTATGACCGTGCCCAGGGTCAGATTGCCAGTGGGCGGCGGCAGGAACTGGCTCGCGGTGCGCACAATGCGGCCGGTGAGGTTGAGGTCGAACAGGAAGTGCTGGCCGAGCGATTTGCGCGCGTTGAGCCCGTGTTTGGCGATAACATCGCGCAGTGGTGGCAGCCGTGGCTCGGAGTTAGGCAACGGAGCGGCGCTGCGCCGTGGCCCGGGCCGTGGCCATGGCGCCGGCGGTGGCCATGGCGGCGAGCAGGCTTGCGGGGCTCGCCCGTCCGGTGCCGGCGATTTCAAAGGCGGTACCATGGTCCGGCGAGGTGCGGACGAACGGCAGACCGAGCGTAATGTTGACGCCGTGCTCGAAGTCGATGGTCTTCAGCGGGATCAAGGCTTGATCGTGATACATGCACAGCACCGCGTCATAGCCCGCGCGCGCCTTCGCGTGGAACAGCGTATCCGCCGGGGCTGGGCCGGCGACCTCAATTCCGGCGCCGCGCAGCTCGGTGATGGCCGGAATGATGATATCGAGTTCCTCGCGGCCCAAGGCGCCGCCTTCGCCGGCGTGTGGGTTCAGCGCGGCAATCGTCAGGCGCGGCCGGGCGATGGCAAAATCGTCGCGCAAGGCGGCTGCCGTAACCTTTCCGGCCTGGACAATGGCCTCGGTCGAAAGCGAGGCGGCGGCACGTGCCAGCGAAACATGAACCGTAACCGGTACGACGCGCAGGCCGGGGCAGGCGAGCATCATGACCGGTGCGGCATCGCCGCCAGCCAAATCGGCCAGGAATTCGGTATGGCCGGGAAAGCGGAACCCACCGTCGTAGAGGGTCTGCTTGTGAATCGGGTTGGTGACCACGGCGGCGGCCTCGCCAGCTTGCACCAGGCTGACCGCCCGCTTGACCGAGTCCACCACCGCCGCGGCGTTCTCGCGTGCCGGTTGCCCCGGCGCCACCGCTTTCGGTACGGCCATGGGCAAGACGGGCACGGCGCGTGGGAACACAGCCATTGCCTCGGCTGGTGCGCCGATGGGCTCGACGGGGACTTCAGGTGTCGTCTGGCGGGCCAAGTCGGTAAGCCGCGCCGGGTCATCGATGACGAAAAAGGGTGTCTTCTGCTTAGGAGCCAGGGCCTGCCATGCCTGCAAAGCGATCTCGCCGCCGATGCCCGCCGGCTCCCCCATGGTTAGGGCGAGTGGCTGCGGTGAGTTCTGTGAGTCCGTATCCTTGCCCAGGCTCATATACGGATGTCGACATTGGCGCTTCGACGCAAATCGCGCATATAACGCCGTGACAGCAGGTCGAGCTGACCGTTGACGAGTTGTTCGCGGATCGCCTCCCGGTCGATGCCGGCATCGGTTCTCTCGCAGACCACGAGCACGCTCAAGCCGCCAGCTACTCGAATGGGCTCGCTGGCCTGGCCTATCGGCAGCGAGCGGACGATACTTTGGATGGGAGCCGGTAGATCGCCCAGCTTCATCGTGCCGAGATCGCCGGAGCCTGACGTGCCCGCCTCGGTGGCGATGTCTTCCATGCCGTCGCAGCCATTGATCTGCTTGCCAACCTCCACCACGCGCGCATCCACCTCTTGCTGTTGCTGATCGGTCGCATCGTCCGGCAGCGGCAGCAGAATCTGTTTGATGTGCAGACTGACATCCCCCAGTGGCGATTTTCTGCTCTCCCGTAGCAGCAGGACGTGGAAACCGCTCAACGTGCGAACCGGGCCCGCGACTGTGTTGTCCTGCATGGTCGCCAGGGCTGCGTCGAGTTCCGGGGCTAGCTGGCCTTCCTGCACCCAGCCGATTTCGCCGCCCTGGGGCGCGGTGGCGGATTGCGAAAATTGCCGGGCCAAGGCGGTGAAGTCGGCGCCGGCGCGAAGTTGATCGATCAGGCGCTCGGCATTGACCCTTACATCGCCCTCCTGCAAGACGGAATCGACGCCCAGGAAGATTTCCGATACCCGCCGCAAAGTGCTGCCGCGATTGGAGACAATGCGATTGACGACTTCTTGGATCTCCTCTTCCGATACGTGCACCGAGGGTCGCAGCCGGCGGGCAACAAGCGTGCGCCAGATCAACTGAGCGTGGATTTGCTCCAGCAGGCTCTCCTTAAGGACGCCCTGCTGTTGAACCACATTGAGGAAGCCTTCCCGGGTCATTTTGTTCCGGCTGGCGAGCTGATCGACGGCGCTGTCCAATTGGTCGTCGGGCACGGCAATGTCCAGGCGTTCGGCCTCTTGTGCCTGTAGGCGTTCGTCGATTAACCCACGCATGACCTGCGCGGAGACACGCTGGCGCAACTCCGCCGATTCGCGCTGACCCGTCGCCAGGATTGCCAACCGGACCCGCATATTGAGGTCCAGCATGGAAATGATCTCGTCATTGACCACGGCCGCGGCGCGCAGCAGGTCCTGGGCGTGGCCAGGGCTCAGGGCTGCGAACAACAGGCCAACGGCCAACACGCAACTCCGCCCCAAGCGGGTAATGCGCGCGCCTCCCGGCCGGTAGGACCAATCTGTGAAACGCATCATCATACCCGCACTATAGGCCCAAGGCCTCCAGTGGACAACGAGGCGGGGCGGTCAAAATCCGCTCGTGTCATTGCTGGTAAGGCCACCGAGATTCTTGAACACGATACTGACAAAAAAGGTATCTTCAGGCTTAATCTCCCGATCTCGGAAGAAGTTCCGCTCCGCCACCGCTTCAATCAGGAAACACTCGTCCTGGTAGACAGCGCCGATCCTTGCTTGCAGGGTCTGGCTCTCGGCCAAGTCTAGCCGCTGCCCGCCATAGATGGACCAGTATCGGCTGATTTGCGATCTCAATGTCCAATTTAGCTCCTCGCGGTCGTCGAACTCGTCCTCGGTAGTTTGCGACGTCACCGAGATGTATCCAAGATCGAGGTTTAGGGCCGGCGGGCCGACGGTCAGATCCACCTCGTTTCGCTGAAAATCCAAACTGTTTTTGTCGAGGCGGAAACGGTAGAGCAGGCTGAGATCATAGTCCGGGCGAATCTGTACACGGCCCACGATATCGGAAAGGTTATCCGCGACACCGGAACCCGCCGTGAAAACATCGGCTTCGCTCAAGCGGTAGCTTTGTCCGACAAACGTGCTGGCATAGCCACCACCGTCGCCTGTTACGGTCCATTTCAGGCCGTAGTCGAACCGGGTTCCCGGATCGACCCGGTCAAGGCCGGTGAATCGGTTGAGGCTGAACAAGTTAGTGTCGTCGAACTCGAAGTCCAGGCTATCCTCGTTGGGGATTTCATCCGGGTTGGAGCCATTGGGGGCAAATACCGCTTGGGCAATTGGTTCGATTACCTGGTGCATACCGTCGACACTGCGCACCCAAGGATAGCGCCACTGTGCTGCAAATTGTGGAAAGATGCGGCCGGTAACATCGCTCTCGGTCGGCCCGGCGGAGTTTACATCCTCTGACGTTGGGTCACGCCCATTTACCCAGTAGCCGTCTCCTTGGATACGGGCCGTGAAGGTGTACAAATCGCCGAGTGGGCCCATGTACGGTAGCTCCCAGCCCACACCCACCGAAGCGCGCCGGCTATCGCGGCCGTCGGTTCGCGTGAGCGCCAGCAGATTGGCATCGAGCATATACTTGCCGCCGGCGATGCCCGGCTCGCTGATATAGTTGTAGTCGACTAACGGCAATACGATCGGGGATTCTGAATCTCTATCTTCCGCGCGCAGGCCTTGATAGATATAGGCATTTGCCGCTGCATAGTTGCGTCCGTCTAACCCCTCGGCGAAAGCGCGACTGGTTAACGTCCGCGGGCTCGAGAAGTTGTAGATTCGCATGTATGTGTCGTCGGTAACGCGTTGCGCGTCGATGCCCCAGCGCCAGGTTTCGTCGACGTCGAAACGGGCAGTGCTGTCGATGTGGCCGCGGAAGGCGTTTTCACTGATTGTACCGTCGACGTCTTCACGATCGCCAAAGGTCCCGCTGGCCCGCAAATCGAGCCGCCCGTTTGGTAGGAGGTGGCGATACTCGCCCGCCGCGACGATGCCTTGCTTGCTTGTAAAGATGGGCGAGAACGTGAAGTCCTGATTTGGAGCGAGGGTCCAATAATACGGGTGTTGGTAGGTTGTGCCGAGCACTTCCGAAGCGCCAATGACGGGAACCAAGAAGCCACTTTTCCGCTTTACGGTCGGGTCCGGATGCTCGAAATACGGTGTGTAGAGCACGGGCACGCCAAAGATTTCCATCCAGGCATCGCGATAGCGAATGACCTTCTCTTCCTGGTCGTGTTCGATCTCAACCGCCTTGAGTTGCCACAGCGGTGCGCGATTGGGGTCGTCCCGGCACAACTCGCATGGGCTGTAAACGCCCTTGCGAAAGACGGTCTTTCTGCCGCCCGTTCGCAGGCCGCTGGCGGCTGCCAACCGGCTACGGTCAGCTAAAAGAACTCGAATGTCGCGAATAAATCCCTCGCGCATATTCTCGGTCAACTCGACAAAGTCGGCAAACAACACGTCGCCGGTGGCTTCCAGCAACGAAACGTTACCCGAGGCGGTCACCACATCGGTGCGCAGGTTGTAACTTACCGTGTCCGCAATCAGGGTACGGCCGTCCTGGGAAATCTCGACATTCCCGGACGCGGTCACGACGCCTAGGTTTTCGTCGTATGAGACACTGTCGGCGCTGATCAAAGCAGGAATCGAGTCCACGGCGAGAGACTCCAGTGACCCGCCCTGTGAGGTTTCTTGTGCGGCCGCTGAGTACGCGGTGGCGGCTGCCAGCAGCGCTGCTGCAGCCAGAAACACGATTGTTCTCTTGGCCCCCCCGAACCGCATGGCCGACCCTAACCGTCTTCTAAGTGCAACAAGGTTGCTACGCCTAGCATCATGCACACACCTGCCGGTGTCCAGGCGGCAAGAACAACCGGAATTCTGGCTGAAAGGCCTAAGGCGAATACAAAGTTAGACAAGAAATACAACAGAAAGCCGGCTAGCACACCGCTCAGGATGATCAAGGCAACGCGCCCGCGCCGCTGTGGGCGGAGAGAAAAGGTTGCCGCGAGCAGGACCATGGCGGTGAGCAGGACCGGCGTCGCCAATAGGCGATGGAATTGCAGTTTATGACGCACGGCCGAAAACCCTGCCTCGGTCAAAAGGGCGATAAATCCGGGTAGGCTCCAAAACGAGATGGTTTCCGGGGGCGCGAAGCTGTCGAGTATCTTTTCTCGCGTTAAATTCGATTCAACTTCGAGCCGTTTGGCAAAATCAGCAGGACCGCCCGGTTGGGTATGCCAGGCCTCGAAGAGGACCCAACGACCCGGCTCCAACACGGCGCGTGTTGCGTCGATCCGGCCGACGAAGCGGTCCTCATCCTCGAACTGAAAGACGATAACGTCGTGTAGCACCAGGGGTTCGTGTGTTGCACGTAACGCGTGGATCACCGATTGGCCGTTCGCATCGGCCTGGCGTAGCCACACACCGGTGCTCGATACGGCGAGGGAGCTGCCCTCGTTGCGAATATACTTGGCCTCCATCTGCTCGAAGCGGCCAAGGAGAATTGAGGCCACGGGATTGAGCAATGAGACGGTGAGAATCCCCACCAGTGTCGCAACGCCAAGTACCGGTAATAGAATCTGCCAGACCGAAATGCCGGCTGCCCGTGTGATGACCAGTTCATGCGAGCGTGTCAATTTCCAGAAACACGAAAGCCCCGCGAAGAGCACGGTGAACGGCATGACCTCCTGGCTCAAATAAGGGAGCTTGAGCATCACCATGCGCAGGACAATGCCCAGTGAGGCGTCTCTGGACGCCAGGCGGTCGAGAAGATCGACGGTGCTGACCAAAAGGATGACGCCGACAAGACCCGTGAAATAAGCCAAGAACCACATGGAATACTGGCGCGCGATATAGGCCGAGAGCGTTGGCGAAAGGCGCAGTCGCCGAATGAGTGGACGGCTTACGATCGCGGTCATGGCGCCGCCATTTCCGGCATCTGGTTGGTTGCGCGCCGGCGCGGAGGCTTAGCCAACACCGCTAGGGCGACCAGGATAGGTAACAGGGGCGCAATATACATACCCGGTATGGCCCAGGAAGATTTGCTGGCGACGTCTTGCATCGCCAAAGACAATCCCTCGAGTACGGCGATACAGAAGACGGCAAAGAACACGCGCCGGTTTTGTCCACGCCGATTGAATTCACCGGCCAGTAGTGTGGCCAATGCCACCAAAACGAAAGCGAGCGTATAAAGGGGCGCCGCTAGCCGCTGGTGACCTTCGGCTGCAAGTTCGGCCCGAAATTGCTCGTCGCCCACCGTCGGGTCCGGATTCAAGAGTTCGGGCAGGAAACGTTCCTTGGCATCGCGCCACCGCGTTTGCGGCGTATCCTGCAGCCTGGTTATTTCGACCGTATAGCTGTCGAAATAAAGTAACGACAAACGGCCGCTGCCGCCTTCGACCTGTTGGCGGTTTCCGTTCACCATAACGACTCGTGGCCCGGCGTCACCACGCACGAGGGCGCCGCGCTCGGCCATCATCGTGACTGGTTTTGCCGGATCGCGGATGTCGTGCACCAAAATGCCGCGCAGCTCGCCGTCCGACGAGCGTTCTCGCACATAGACGGTGATGCCGTCGGCGACCGTATTGAACGCGCCCTCCTGCAGCAGCACGGTCGAATAATCGCTGCGCAACTGAAATTGCAATTCCTTGAAGGCCCGATACGAGATCGGTAGAAAGTAGAGCGTGATGCTGTAGACGACCAGTGTTGTCAGGAGACCTATAATCAGGGCTGGTCGAGCCAATTGAAACGACGACAAGCCGACGGCCCGCAACACCACCAGCTCGCTGTCCATCGTCAGCTTGTGATAGACGAAAAGAATGGCGCAAAAGACCGCGATCGGCAGCACGACCGCCAGAAAGGAAGGCAGAAGCAGCGCCACGAACGAAAAGAAGGTGGTCGCCGGAAGCCCACGATTGACGATGAAGTCGATCAGGCGCAGCGATTGAGTCAGCCAGACCGCAAAAGTCAGCGCCACCGTGATCGCGATCGTCGCGGCCGCCAGTTGGCCCAACACGTATCGAGTGATTCCCCGCATGCCATCCAGACGATAAACCGTGGCCAGACAAAGAGAAAGACAGAACAAGCTTGATACGTCTAGGGAATTGGCCGCTTTATAGATGATGCCCCGCCCACGCGCGGGCATTGACAGGCAGGCCGCCATGCAGATATCGCAATAGGCAGACCAGCCCGCGTCGTATCCGCGCTCACACTATGATTGGCCGAAAGGAACCCCATGAAGATCGCTTTTGTTGCGCCAGCCTTGCCAAAGGCGGGAGCTGTCGCCGTTGGAGTCATGGATGGCGGCAAACTCGCCGCAAGTGCTGCACAGCTGGACCGCGCAACCAAGGGCGCGCTAACGCGTGCCATCAAGGGAAGCCGCTTCAAGGGGCGCCCGCGCCAAATGCTGGAGATTTTGGCGCCAGCCGGAATCGGGAACAGTCGTGTGTTACTGGTGGGTTTGGGTAAACCGAAGGATATCAAAGATTTGGACGTGGAAGCCATTGGCGGGTCCGTGGTTGAGCGCTTAAGCCGCAGTGGCGAGCGCGGTGTCACGGTGATGGTCGATGCCATTCCCGGGATCGCTGTGCCGGCGCCTGCATATGCCGCCCGCTGCGGCCTCGGCGCCCGGCTGCGCGCCTATCGCTTCGACCGCTATAGGACCAAAGAAAAACCGGAAGACAAGCCAAGCTTGGAGAAGGTGACCGTGATGGTGGCCAACCCGGCCGCGGCGCGGCGCGCCTTCGCGGATATGGACCAGGTGGCGGAAGGTGTTTTTCTGACTCGAAATCTAGTGTCCGAGCCGGCGAATATCATATATCCCAAGACCTTGGCGGCGGAAGCAAAGAAACTAACTAAGCTCGGGGTCAAGGTGCAGGTTCTGGGTGTCGCGGAGATGCGCCGGCTTGGCATGGGCGCCTTGCTCGGCGTTGGTCAGGGCTCGGCGCAAGAGTCACAGCTTCTGGTTATGCAATGGTCCGGCGGTGCCAGAGGTAAGGGCAAAGCCGCACAGCCGTTGGCCTTTGTCGGCAAGGGGGTGACCTTCGATACGGGCGGCATCTCGATCAAGCCGGCGGGGGGCATGGAAGACATGAAGTGGGACATGGGCGGGTCTGGTGTCGTCATCGGCCTGATGCGGGCGCTCGCCGGACGCAAAGCCAAGGTCAATGTCGTCGGTGTCTGCGGCCTGGTCGAAAACATGCCCTCGTCAACGGCGCAGCGCCCAGGTGACATTGTAACGTCCATGTCCGGGCAGACCATCGAGGTCAT
Source organism: Kiloniellaceae bacterium (assembly GCA_021776055.1). Classification (GTDB taxonomy): domain Bacteria; phylum Pseudomonadota; class Alphaproteobacteria; order Kiloniellales; family J153; genus JAJFGI01. Next base: position 49,400 of record JAJFGP010000116.1, on the reverse strand, counting down.
CAACACCGACGCCGAGGGGCGTTTGGTCTTGGCCGATGCGCTTTGGTACACCCAGGAAAAGTTCAAGCCGCGGGCTATCGTCGACCTGGCGACATTGACCGGTGCTATTATTGTGGCCCTGGGGCATGAGTATGCCGGCTTGTTCTCCAACGACGACAAGCTCGCCGACAAGCTTTTCGCGGCTGGCAAAACGGTGGGCGAGGGCGTCTGGCGGCTGCCCATGGGCGAGGCCTACGACAAGGCGATCAACAGCGATGCCGCCGATATGAAGAACGTCGGCAACCGGGCGGGTGGCTCGATCACGGCGGCCCAGTTCCTGGAGCGTTTTGTCAAGAAAGGAACGCCCTGGGCGCATTTGGACATCGCCGGTGTGACTTGGTCCAGCAAGGACAGCCCGACGGTGCCCAAGGGCGGGACAGGATTCGGTGTGCGCCTGCTCGACCGCCTGGTGGCCGACAACTTCGAACGTTGAGGAACCGACGGTGACCGAGGCCCGCTTCTACCACCTCACACGATCGACCCTGGAGCGGGCCTTACCGCGCATGCTGGAAATGACTCTGGAGCGAGGTCAGCGCGCCCTGGTGTTGGCTAGTTCGGAGGAGCGGGTCGAGGCGTTGAACGCCTGGCTATGGTCGTACAACGACCGTACGTTCCTGCCACACGGGTCGGCCAAGGATGGGCATGCAGAGGATCAGCCGGTCTGGCTGAGCGATCAGGACGAGGTGCCCAACAGTGCCGATGTTCTATTCCTCACCGATGGCGCCAATTCGCAGCGGGTCGGCGAATTCTCGCGCTGCGCCGTCCTTTTTGACGGCAACGATCCGGAGGCGACGGCGGGCGCGCGGGCCCAGTGGCGGACGTTCACGGATGCCGGCCACGACGTCTCGTATTGGCAGCAGGACGAACGCGGCGCCTGGGCGGAGAAGAAGACCGATTAGCGCCGGGCTTGCAGACGGCGCGCCATCCCGCGTGGCAACCCCAGGTGTGCCTCGCGGTAGAGAATGTAGATACCGCTGGCCACGACAATCACGGCGCCCAACCAAACGCTTAGGCCGGGAACTTCACTCCAAATCAAAAAGCCTAGCAGCGCGGTCCATAGCAGTGCCGTGTAGTCGAACGGGGCGACCACCGATATATCCGCTAGGCGCACGGCGTTCGTCATGGCCATCTGTGCCAGGCCACCGAGCAAGCCAACCAGAATCAACAGCGCCCACCCTTCCGCGTCTGGGGCGACCCAGACGAACGGCATGAAAATGCCGGAAACCAGGGTGCAGCATACGGTGAAATAGAACACGATGGCGGTACTCGTCTCGGTGCGGCCGAGGCGGCGCACGAAGATCATGGCCAACGCGTAGAACACGGTGCCGGCCAACGCGACGGGGGCGGCGGCGTGGAACACTCCCGCATCCGGCTTGACGATTACAAGAACGCCGATAAAGCCCACCAGAACCGCCATCCACCGGCGCGGCCCGACTTTTTCACCCAACAGGGGCACCGATAGCGCGGTGATGAACATGGGCGCCGCAAAGCCGATGGCCACGGCATTGGCTAAGGGCATCTGCGAGTACGCGTAGAAAAAACTGCTCATTGCCGCCAGGCCGACCAGCGACCGCACGGCGTGCTGTAGAGGCCGTTGGGTCCGCAGGGCCGCTAGGCCGGTGCCGCGAAAAATAAACAGACTCAGGGGGATGAAGGCGAACAGGCTGCGGAAAAAAACGATCTGTATGGTCGGGTAGGTAGCGCCCAGCCATTTGACCGCCACGTCCATGCAGGCGAACAAAAGTACGGATACAAGCATGAGCACGATGCCACGGGCCGTCTCCCGAGCACGCTCGCGTTCGATCTCCTCTACAGCCGGCAGCGCGTCCGCCGCCGCTTCGTTTCCGCTGGTCGTCATCCAAATACCCGCGCGCCGATACGTTACGATGACATTCTAGTCAGATTCGAACGTGCCATGGCACGGCTATGCTGCAAGGCTGCTCGGCGTTACCCGCATTGCGGGATCAGGTATCGGCGGTGTCGGTTTCCGTGGCCGCCTGCGCCTGAAGCCATGCTTCCTCGGCCTCGGCGATGGCGCGTTTGATTTCGCCGAACTTGACTTGCAAGGCCATCAGCTTGGCGGTGGAGCCCTGGTAGATTTCCGGGTCCGCCAACTTCGCCTCCAGCACCATTTTTTCCTTGGTCAATTTCTCGATGCGGGATTCAGCCTGGCCCGCCGCGCGGCGTAGGTGGGCGACCTCGGCGCGCGCTTGAGCGGCGGCTCGGCGTCGCTCCTTGCGATGGCCGCCGGCAGGGGCCTCTTTTGACGAGTCGCTTCGGGTCTTGGTCCGTTCCGCCCGCCGCTGCTCCTTCAAGACGCGCCGGTAGTCTTCAAGGTCGCCGTCGAATGGCGCGACGGTGCCGTCGGCAACCAACCACAGACGGTCGGCGGTCAGCTCAATCAGATGCGAATCATGGGAGACCAGGACCACGGCGCCCTCGAAGCCGTTGATGGCCTGCACCAGGGCTTCGCGGGAATCCACATCGAGATGGTTGGTTGGCTCGTCGAGCAGTAGGATCTGGGGTGCCTCGCGGGTCATGATGGCAAACAGCAGGCGGGCCTTCTCGCCGCCCGACAGGTCGCCAACGCGTGTTTCCACATGACCATGGTTGAAGCCGAAGCGGGCAAGCTGTGAGCGCAGGCGCGTTTCCGGCTCCAGCGGCAAAGCGCGCGCCATGAGCTGCAGGGGTGTTGCCTCCAGGTCCAACTCCTCGGCCTGGTCCTGCGAAAAATAACCGATGCGCAACTTGCCCGACTTGACCAGGCGCCCAGCTTGCGGCGCCAAGCGCCCGGCCAGCAGGCGCATCAGGGTGGATTTGCCGTTGCCGTTGGCACCTAGCAGGGCAATCTGGTCGTCCATGTCGATGCGCAGATCGAGGTCACGCAGAACGGGCGCGTCCGCCTGATAACCGGCGCTTGCCCGGTCCAGGGTCAGCAACGGCGGCGACAGGGGGCCGGGCTCGGGAAAGGTGAAGGCAACCGTGTGTTTCTCGACGACACTGACGATCGGTTCCATGCGGGCCAGGGCCTTGATCCGCGATTGTGCCTGGCGAGCCTTGCTGGCCTTGTAGCGGAAGCGGTCGACAAAGGACTGGATGTGCCGCCGCTGAGCCAGTTGCCGGGTCTGCATGGCCGATTGCCGCTCCATGCGCTCGCGTCGGGTGCGCTCGAAGCGGTCGTAGTTGCCGGCATAGAGGACCAGCTTGCCCTCCTCCACATGGACGATCTTGCGCGGCACCCGGTTCAACAGGTCGCGGTCGTGGGATACCAGGATCAAGGTGCCGGGATAGGTGTTCAGGAACCCCTCCAACCACAGCGTTGCCTCCAGATCCAGGTGGTTGGTCGGCTCGTCCAGCAGCAGCAGATCCGGGGCCGCGAACAGCAGGGAGGCCAGGGCAACCCGCATGCGCCAGCCGCCGGATAATTCGGCGCAGGGGCGCCCTTGCGCCGGCTCGTCGAAGCCCAAACCGGCCAGGATACGCGCCGCTCGAGCCGGGGCGCTATCGGCGCCGATAGTCGCCAAGCGCTCGTGGAGCTCGGCGATGCGGGCCGGATCGTCGCAGTCCACGGCCTCGGCCAGCAGGGCCGTGCGTTCGCTATCGGCCGCCAGCACCGTCTCCAGCAGGCTCTCCGGGCCCGAGGGCGCCTCTTGCGCGACTCGGCCGATGCGCTGGGTGCGGGGCAGCGAGATGGAGCCGCCGTCCGCCTGCAGCTCGCCGCCGATCAGGCGCAGCAGGGTGGTTTTACCACTGCCGTTGCGGCCGATCAGGCCGACCCGCTCGCCCTTGTTGATGGCGACCGTGGCGCTGTCGAACAGCGGCCGGCCGGCGATACGATAGATGAGATCATTGATATGGAGCATGGCGGGGGCGGTGATAGCACGTCGCCTGCCGGCCCGGAAAGGTATTGGCTCCAGACGGTTGCCGGAGGTCCCTGTGGCCGTTATAACGCGCGACCCGCGCACCCAGCCAAATCATCAGGAGGAGACAGGCAGGCCATGGCTATCGAGAGAACCTTTTCCATCATTAAGCCGGACGCGACCCGGCGTAACCTAACCGGCAAGATCCTCACCTGTTTCGAGGAGGCCGGCCTGCGCGTTATCGCCAGCAAGCGCCTGCGCCTAACCCGTGCCCAGGCCGAGGGTTTCTACGCCGTCCACAAGGAACGTCCGTTTTTCAATGACTTGTGCACCTTCATGACCTCCGGCCCGGTGGTCGTTCAGGTCCTGGAAGGCGAAAACGCCATCGCCAAGAACCGCGAAGTCATGGGGGCTACGAACCCGGCCGATGCGAAAAAAGGCACCATCCGCGCCCTCTTCGCCGAGTCCATCGAGGCGAATTCAGTACACGGCTCCGACGCCCCCGAGACCGCGGCTCAGGAGATCGCCTATTTCTTCACCGATGCGGAGATCGTGGGGTAGGGCGCAAGTCAGCGCCTTACCAGCGGCGCCGTCAGGTCAGAAAAATCGCCATCAGGGCCAAGGTCAGCACGGTGCCTGCCGCCGAGATTGTCATAAGCCAGACAAAGCCGTGCCAGGACTTGCGGTGTTCCTCAAGAATTTTGTCGTCGGCCATGGGGTTCCCTCTCTAGCATCGTCGCGACCACTCCGCCGCCTAATTACCCCATACCGCGGCGCCACGGCAAGCTTGTAGCGTTTAGGCCGCCGCCTTGCCTAGCATGTCGCCGCCGAACTAAGCTATTGGCAGTATAGCGGTCTTGCCGACGGTGAAATACACTAAAACTGATGACAGCGCATGGCAGATAAGTATAGGCGAATCAAAGCGATGTACTGTACCTATCGAAATGGTTTGCAAAGGGTATTGGACGATTGCGAGGACCTGAAGAAAGTTCAGTATGCCCCATAGCCCGTCATTCTTGACCCCAACTGGCCCTCTTCTCGCCGACTATGATTTTGGCGAATACTATTGCGAGATGTTTGGCCGGCGCACGCTCCCGCATACGCGGGAGATCTGCAAACGATTAAATCAGATGGATATGGCCGCGCTGCGGCGGCGAGCGCGGAATGCCGAGAAAGAGCTGTTCAATCTTGGCATCACATTCACCGTCTACACCGACCGGGACGCCATCGACCGCATTCTGCCGTTCGATGTGATACCTCGGGTGCTATCACCGGTGGACTGGAAGATCATCGAAAGCGGCGTGAAGCAGCGCGTCGCCGCGATAAATGCCTTTCTGCATGATGTGTATCACAAGCAACACATCCTCAAGGATGGGATTGTGCCGACCGACCTTATCATCGGCCATGAACACTATCGCGAAGAAATGCGTGACGTGGATGTTCCGCATGGCACCTACGTTCATATCTGCGGCACCGACATCGTGCGCGATGAAAAAGGCAAATTTCTGGTGTTGGAAGACAACGGGCGCACGCCGTCGGGTGTGTCTTATGTGATCGAAAACCGCCACTTGATGATGCGGGCGTTTCCCGATCTCGCCGACGGGTTTCATATCGCCAATGTGGATTCCTATGGCGCCCAACTGGCGCGTGCCATGGCGGCTGTAGCGCCCATTGGCGTGACCGATCCGACCGTCGTCCTGCTGTCGCCCGGTGTCTTCAACTCGGCCTATTTCGAGCATGTCTATCTGGCGCGCGAGATGGGGGCGCCGCTGGTCGAAGGGCAGGACCTAGTGGTCGAGAACGATAAGGTCTACATGCGCACGACGAACGGCCTGGAGCCGGTGCACGTCATCTACCGGCGTATAAACGACGACTTCTTGGATCCGGACGCATTCCGGTCCGAAAGTACGCTTGGCGTGGCCGGTCTCTTTAGCGCCTACCGCAAGGGCAATGTAACCCTGGCCAATGCCATTGGTACCGGCATTGCCGACGACAAGGCAGTCTACGCCTATATGCCGCGGATCATCCGGTATTACCTCGATGAAGATCCCATTCTCGACAATGTTCCGACCAATATTTGCCGGGAACCGGAAGGGCTGGCAAAGACCTTGGCGAATTTGGACAAGCTGGTCACCAAGCCGGTCGGCGAGGCCGGTGGGTATGGCGTCGTCATCGGTCCGCGCGCCAGCAAACGCGAGTTGCAGGAATTGAAAACCTTGCTTCGATCGAATCCGGCGAATTACATCAGTCAACCGATGGTGAATCTGTCGGTCTGCCCCACCCTGATCGGCCGTGCCATCGAGCCGCGGCACGTCGATCTACGGCCCTTCGCGCTAACCGGAGACTCCACCTGGGTGCTATCCGGCGGTCTCTCGCGCGTGGCGCTGCGGCGCGGTTCGCTGGTGGTCAATTCGTCGCAAGGCGGCGGCTCGAAGGATACTTGGGTCCTTGTCTAGTCTCCTTGCCCGCTTCGCCGGGAACATGTGCTGGCTCGGCAGATACCTCGAGCGGGCGGAAAACATCGCGCGCATCCTGCACATCAACGAAACCTATGGTCGTGACGACCCGCATGGGCCCGAGTGGCGCCGCGTCTTACGGCTCTATTCGGACGAGAAAAGATTCGATTCTACCCACGACGAAGCCGATGCCGCTTCGGTGCTCGGTTTCTATGTGATCGAGCGCGACAATCCGGCTTCCATTGTCTCAGCCATCGTCGCGGCGCGGGAGAATGCGCGTTCGGTGCGCCATCTCATCAGCACCGAGATGTGGACCCACCTGAATATTTTCTCCAGCCAAGTGCGCGCCTTGAGTGCCAAGGACCTGAGCCTTGCCAATCTCTCTGTTGTCGCAACCGCGGTCATCAATGGGTGCCAGTCATTCGAGGGCATTGCCGAAGGCACGTTCCTGCGCGGCGAACCCTGGTGTTTCTTTCAAATCGGCAAGTATCTCGAACGCGCCGACCAAACGACCCGTATTCTTGACATCAGCTCCGATCGCCTGCTTCTCGACAAGGAAGACACGGTGGCGACGGTGCAGTGGAACCTGTTGCTTCGCTCCGTTTCCGCCTATCATGCATATCGCGGTCGGCATCCGGGCTTGTCGGGGCCGCACGACATCGCGGCCTTTCTGCTTTACGACACCGAATTCCCGCGCGCCGTGACACTTTGTGTCGGCCGGGTAACCGAGCTTTTGCAGGATATTGAAAAGCGACATGGGATGCGGCGCGGCACCAAAGTCGAGGAAGCCCGGCGATCCTTGGAGTTCTCGCTCGATACCGGGCCGGGCCATGAGTTGACGCCAAACAGCCTGCATGCTTTTCTCGACGGATTACAGGTCTCGCTCGGCCGCGTTTCGAATGTCATCGGCGAGACCTACTTTAGATAGACGAGAGAGTATCGCCTCTAAATAACTGAAAACGGCTAATTTCCAATTGGTTAATAAGTTGATGTTCTGTTACCAGATGCCATCGTTCGGCGCCAATCACCAATCATGAGGTCGCATCCGTGCAGCGGCTAACGGTCAAGCACACCACCACATACACCTACCGCCGTGAGGTAAAATTTGGCGAGCATCGCCTGATCTTCCGGCCCCGGGACAGCCACGATCTGCGGCTTCTCGATTCGGCCCTGACCATTGAGCCGCAGGCCAAACTACGCTGGTTGTACGATGTGTTTGGAAATTCGGTGGCGGTGGCGACCTTCGATAAGCCCTCGGATATACTGCGCCTGGAATCGCAGATTGTCATCGACCGCTATCCGCTGACAGGCATCGAGTTCCCGATCGAGCAATTTGCCCGCAAGATTCCATTCAGCTATCCGGCCAGCGAAGTGCCGGATCTGGGACGCACGATCGAGCGCCATTACCCGGATCCGGAGCGCGTCGTGACGGAATGGACGCGGAATTTTCTCGAGAACAGCGGATCCAGCGATACGGAAACGTTCCTGCGCACCGTAAATGCAGCTATCCGGAGCGACTTCACCTATATGGAACGGTGGGAGCCGGGGGTGCAAACCCCGGTCGAGACGCTGAAATCTCGAAGCGGATCGTGCCGCGACTATGCGCTGTTCATGATGGAAGCCGTGCGCAGTGTCGGTTTGGCCGCTCGTTTTGTGAGTGGCTATTTGTATGACCCGGCATTGGACGGTCAGAATAGCGATGTCATGGGCGCCGGTGCGACCCATGCCTGGGTCCAGGTGTATCTGCCGGGTGGCGGGTGGATCGAATTCGACCCAACGAATGCCTCGGTTGGCGGACACAACCTGGTGCCGGTTGCCGTGGCCCGCGAGCCGGCGCAAGCCATACCGGTATCTGGGAAATTCGATGGCTTGCCCGAAGACTTTATCGACATGAAAGTCGATGTGACGGTCCATTCGGTGCATATGCTCGATAGCGTGGCATAATTCTCCGGGACCTCGGCATTGGCTCCGCGCCGGCCCGCCATCCGCAACAATGCCGGCGACGGTCCGATCGAGCTGCCGGTCAAGCTCTAGGTGCATAAGTCGATCTTCGTACCACCGGTCCCGCTTTATGGCGTTCCGCACGCCGCGACTATTGATGCGATCAAGCTGGCGGCGCGGCTCGAAGCCTTGTTGCTCGATCCGGTATATTCAGGAAAAGGTCTCGCCGGCTTGATAGCGCTTGTCCGCGAGGCACGCTGGACGCCCGACGACAACATCGTGTTCATACACACCGGTGGCGAACCTGCTTTGCTCGTCTACCGAGAGGCGTTAGGCCTCTGATCTTCACGGGCTATGCGGGTGGTGGCGGGAATGTTAGCGCAGGCTGGAGAGGTTGACGATCAGAGCATCATTTTTCTGACGGATGGCGGTGGCGATTTTGTGGGCGAGATCTTTTTCCGGACTGCCGCATTCGTTGCAGGCGTCGACAGCCCGGTGCTGGCCTTCCAGCATACCCCGGATAACCGCTGCTTCGATTATTTTGGCCACCTTGTCGATTTGATCGTCAGGCACGGTTCCCGCGAGTTTCGCAAGCGCTTCATCGACAATGGCTTTTAGTTTTTCCATGGGCCTCTTTCCTCTCCGTTCAAAAGCGCCAGCGGCGGTTCCGTATCACAGATAGTACCGAATTTTTGCCGCCGCTGCCATCTGACAGCCGAACCGCAATTTAAGCCGTCGGGTTGATCAGATGCGCACTGCCTTCGGGCAGGGTGGCATGGCCGCTGGCTACCAGGCGCAGGCAGCGAGGGTAAAGCAGATGCTCCACTACCAACACCCGCGCCGCTAGGCTTTCCTCGTCGTCGCCGGGAAGGACCGGAACGGCGGCCTGACCGACGATGGGGCCGTCGTCCAGTTCGGGGCGGACGATGTGGACTGTGCAGCCGTGCACCTTCACGCCGGCGGCCAAGGCGCGGGCGTGGGTGTGCAAACCGGGAAAGGCGGGGAGCAGGGACGGATGGATGTTCAGCAGGCGGTCGGCCCAGCGGGCGACGAAGGCGGGGCCGACGATGCGCATGAAGCCGGCCATGCAAACGATCTCGGCGCCGGCCTTGGTCAGGGCGGCGGTCAGCGCGGCTTCGAAGGCATCGCGTTCGGCGAAATCGCGGTGATCGATGGTTTCGGTGGCGATGCCGGCGGCGGCAGCTCTGTCCAGGCCGGCGGCGCCGGGGACGTTTGCGATCACCAGCACGATTTCGGCCGGGTAAGTGGGGTCGGTGCACGCGTCGATGAGGGCTTGCAGATTGCTGCCGCGGCCCGAGATCAGAACCGCGACGGGGATGCGCCCGCTCAAGGTTGCCAGGATACGGCTCCTGGGTCGATGGCCACCCGCGAGGCACCGGCTGGCCCGATGCGGCCGATGCGGAAGACCTGCTCGCCGTGTTCGGTCAGTATCTTGGTCAGAGCGTCCGCCCGGTCGGGGGCGACCACGATGGCCATGCCGATACCGCAGTTGAAGGTGCGCAGCATCTCGGCCGCGGGCACGCCACCATCGCCTGTCAGCCAGCCGAAGACCGGCGGCACCGGCCAGGTGCTTCCATCGATCTCGGCCGTTAAGTTATCCGGCAGGATCCGAGGCAGATTCTCCAATAGGCCGCCACCGGTGATATGCGCCAGGGCATGCACGCCGCCGGCGCGGATCGCCGTCAGGCAGCTCCGTACATAGATGCGCGTCGGGGTCAGCAGGGCCGCCGACAAGTTGGTCTTGGAATCGAAGGGCGCGGCCGCGCCGTAGTCGATTTTCAATTCCGAGACGACTTTACGCACCAGCGAGAAGCCATTGGAATGCAAGCCGCTTGAGGCGAGGCCGAGGATCACGTCGCCCTCCGCCACATCGGCCCCGGTGAGCGCCTGACCGCGTTCCACCGCGCCAACCGCAAATCCGGCCAGGTCATAGTCGCTGGTGGCATAAAGGCCAGGCATCTCCGCCGTCTCGCCGCCAACCAGAGCGCAGCCCGCCGCGCTGCAGCCGGTGGCGATACCGGCCACGATAGCCTGTCCGACGGTCACATCGAGCTTGGCCGTGGCGTAGTAGTCGAGAAAAAACAGGGGTTCCGCCCCCTGGACTATCAGGTCGTTGACGCACATGGCCACTAGATCGATGCCGATGGTGTCGTGCCGGCCGGCGGCGATGGCGATTTTCAGCTTGGTGCCCACGCCGTCGGTGGCGGCGACCAGGATCGGATCGCTAAAGCCCGCGGCCTTCAGGTCGAAAAACGCCCCGAACCCGCCCAGGCCGGCGGCGGAGCCGGGCCGGGCCGTGGCACCGGCCAGGGGCTTGATCGCGTCCACCAGGGCATTGCCGGCATCGATGTCGACACCGGCGTCACCGTAGGTGAGGGGGGTGCGGCTTGCTATAGCGTCCTCCCGCCACATGGAGTATTAAGGCAACGAACCCATAGCTCGTCCGTCCCTGTTGCGTGCGGGCGAAAATACTTGATCCAGGGCGCTTTGCAATGCCGTTTCGCCGACTCCGTGGCGCGTTGTTTCTAGGAATTCTCGTCTTTGCCTTGGGCGCCGCCGTGGCGCCGCGTACCGGCAACGCTCTGGCTGACGTCTTTACGGTCAGCGATATCGACGTAGATGCGACCGCCGAAACCGCCGCCGCGGCGCGGGAGGCGGCGCATGCCGAGGGCCATGTTCTGGCCATGCAAAAGCTGCTAGCCCGCCTGTTGCCGCGCGAAGAGTTGGCGGCCATGCGTGATCTGCTGCTCCCCGAAATCGTGCAATTCGTGCGGGATTTTGAGGTCAAGGACGAGCGGACCTCGGATGTCCGCTATCTCGCCCGCCTGACTTTCCGCTTCAAGGCGGACGCGGTGCGCAATCTCTTACGCACCGGTGGCTTGCTGTTCGCCGAGACCCAGAGCAAGCCGGTCCTGGTTTTGGCCGTTTTCGGGCCTGCCGGGGAGGCAGTGTTGTGGGAGGATGCCAATCCCTGGGCGCGGGCCTGGGCGTTGCGCCGGCCGGGCGAATGGCTGGTACCGCTGCAGGTGCCGTTGGGCGATCTGGGCGATGTGGCAAGTATCGATACCAACCAGGCCCTTTCGGGTGATCGTGCGCGCCTGGCCGCCCTGGCAAAACGGTATGGTACCGAGGACGTGCTGGTCACTCAGGCCCTCGTGAGCGGCGATGCCGAGGCGGGGTTTGCGACACTACAGGTCGGCTCCAGCCGCATTGGGACACAACAGCTGCAGACCATGCTCGCCAGCTATGAGCAGGAGCCGGGGGAAACGCTGGCGGAACTTCTGATCCGGGCGGCTAACGGGGTCGATGCCGATCTGCAGGAGGCCTGGAAGCAACGCAACTTGCTACGGCCTGGCTCGCAACGGCGGATTGTCGTTTCGGCACCCATTACCGGTCTGGCCGACTGGCTGGAGGTCAAGCGCCGCCTGGGTGGCGTCGCCGCGGTGCAGAAAAGCGAGGTCACCTTGATGTCGCGCAAGCGTACCGAAGTGGACCTCACCTATGTCGGCGACGAGCAACAACTGATCCTGGCCCTGGCGCAACGGGACCTCAGCCTGACTCTCAACCCGGTCTCCGGCTGGCAGGTTCGGCTGAGTGATGCCCCGAACGCCACATCGGAGCCCGCCACGATACCACCTCCGGAAATTATTTCGCCCAGCCTGCCGGCAAGCGAGTGATCCTGCGCGGCCTGCTGCAGCAACTCCCGAATTTCATTTCGCTGGCCCGCCTGCTCGCGGTGCCGGTCACGATCTACCTGATCCTCTTAGGTGAGCTACTGCCGGCCTTTTGGGTGTTCGTTGCCGCCGGTATCTCCGACGCGGTCGACGGGGCGCTTGCCAAGCGCTTGAAGCTGGAAAGCGAAATCGGGGCTTACCTGGACCCGCTGGCCGACAAGGCCCTTCTGGTCGGGGTCTTTGTAACGCTGGGATACGTGGGGCAAGTGCCCGTTTGGCTGGTCATTCTGATCGTTTTCCGCGATGTCCTGATCATCGGCGGTGCGTTATTGTTCCAGACCCTTACCCACTCCTTGCACATGGCGCCTTTGTTCATTAGCAAGGTGAACACCGCAGCTCAGATCACTTTGGCTGCTGCCGTTTTGGCCAAGCCAGCACTTGGCGTCGCGCTGGATGCCGTCCCCGAGATGCTGACCTTCATCGTGGCCATGACAACGTTTCTTTCCGGCGCGGCCTATGTCATCAAATGGGGTTGGATGGCGGTGATTATGGAACGGAACGAATGACCGCTGCCGTGCCACACAAGGCATGGCCCGGCGGGTGGAACGAGGTGGCCTGATGAACGTAGGGCGGCAAATCAGATTCTGGCTCATCGGCCTCGCCGTTGCGCTCGTTGCAATATACCTGCTGCGTGGCGTCCTGCTGCCCTTCGTCGCGGGTATGGCGGTGGCCTATCTGCTTGATCCGATTTGCGACCGGTTGGAGCGCTGGGGGCTGTCGCGCACCCTGGCAACCACGGTACTCACGATCCTGTTCCTGCTGATCGTAGCCGCCGCCCTGATGCTGCTGGTGCCGACAATCGTCGGTCAGCTTGCCAATCTGGTGGAGCGCGCACCGGCCTTTGCGCAGGCCCTGCGTGAGCAGATTTCAGGTCTGTTGGCCATGGTCGAGAGCCGTGTCGATCCGGCGGTTATGGAGCGTATCCAGGGCGCGCTAGCCGAATCGGCCAATCGCTTGTTTGCCTGGACCACCCATGTGATTGCCGGTGTGCTAAGTGGCGGCGCGGCGGTCGCGAACGTTCTGTCGCTCGTCGTCATCACGCCGGTTGTAACCTTCTATCTGCTACGCGATTGGGACCGCATTGCCGGAACCGTTGACGGTTGGCTGCCGCGCGGCCACGCTGCGACCATCCGCGAGCTAGCGGGCGAGGTCGACCGCACTCTTGCCGGCTTTCTGCGTGGTCAGGGCACGGTGTGCCTGCTGCTCGGCATCTTTTACGCGGTCGGACTTTCCGTAGCCGGCCTGGAATTCGGCCTGGTTATTGGCCTGATTGCCGGATTGCTCTCGTTCATTCCCTACGTGGGATCGGTTGTTGGGCTGTTGCTATCCGTCGGTTTGGCATTTTTGCAGTTTGATGACTGGATACGGATCGCCGTTGTCGCGGCCATCTTCTTCGTCGGACAAGCCCTGGAAGGAAATGTGCTGACGCCCCGCCTCGTCGGGCGCAGTGTCGGCTTGCATCCCGTGTGGGTAATCTTCGCCATCCTGGCCGGTGGGGCGCTGTTCGGTTTTGTCGGGGTGTTGCTTGCCGTGCCGGTGGCGGCGGTGGTTGGCGTCGGCACGCGCTTTGCGCTGACCCGCTATTTGGCGAGCCCATATTACGACACTGACAGTGGACCTAGCGAATGAGCGGGACAGCGCAGCTGCCGCTGGATTTGGGGCAACGCCCGGCTCTTGGCCGCGAAGATTTCTTGTTGGCGCCGTGCAACGAGGTTGCGGTCGCCTGGATTGACCGCTGGCCGGACTGGTCCGGTGTGGCCATGGCGCTGCACGGGCCGGCGGCGTGCGGCAAGACGCATCTGTGCCATGTCTGGCGTACGCTTTCCGGCGCGGTGGAGATCACGCCAGAGTCTCTGGCCGCCGCCGAGCCACCCGAGCTAATCGGTGCGGCGACGGCGGTTGCGTTGGAGGATGTGGACGCGGCGCTCGCAACCGGCCGGTTGGTCGAGGAGCGCCTGCTGCATCTCTACAATTTCCTTGGCGAGCGCGGCGGCCATCTTCTGCTGACCGCGCAGACACCACCGGCGCGTTGGCCCATCGATTTGCCAGACCTTGGCTCACGGTTGCGCGCGGCGACGGCGGTGGCCATGGCGCCCCCGGACGATGCGTTGATCGAGGCCGTGCTGGTAAAGCTGTTCGCCGACCGGCAGTTGCGCGCCGATGCCGGTGTCGTGCACTTCTTGACGGCCCGCATGGAGCGCTCGTTTGCTGCGGCGCGCAGCATCGTGGCCGCCATGGACAGCGTTGCCTTGGCCGACCGGCGCGAGATTACGGTGCCCCTGGCACGCCGGGTCCTTGCCGAACAGCCGCCGATGACGGCTGGCACTTAAGCGCTTTAAGGAGGAGACGATGGATCTTGGACTGCGGGGCAAATCGGCGCTGGTCTGCGCCGCCAGCAAGGGGTTGGGCCGTGCCTGCGCCAACGCCCTGGCGCGTGAAGGGGTGTCGGTCACGATTGTCGCCCGCACACAAGGACCGTTGGAATCCGCGGCCGCCGAGATGGCCGGTTCTTACGGCGTTACCGTGACACCAGTCGCCGCCGACATCACCACAGCCGAGGGTCGGCAGGCCGCGCTGGCTGCCTGTCCGGCACCGGATATCCTGGTCAACAACGCGGGCGGTCCGCCGCCGGGCGATTTCCGAAACTGGACGCGGGACGATTGGATCAAGGCGCTGGACGGCAATATGCTCACCCCGATCGAGCTGATTAAGGCCACCGTCGACGGTATGATCGAGCGCCGCTTCGGGCGCATCGTCAACATCACCTCCTCGGCGGTAAAGGCGCCCATCGACATCCTCGGCCTGTCGAACGGCGCTCGCGCCGGGCTGACGGGATTTGTCGCCGGTATCGCGCGCAAGACCGTGCGCCACAACGTCACCATCAACAACCTGTTGCCGGGACCGTTCGAAACCGACCGCCTAACGGCGAACGTGACCACTGTTGCCAAGAACGCGGGGCGGCCGTTCCAGGACGTTTGGGACGAGCGCATGCAGTCCAACCCGGCGGGCCGCTTTGGCGATCCGGCGGAGTTTGGCGAAGCCTGCGCTTTCTTATGCGGTCAACATGCTGGTTTCATTACCGGGCAAAATCTTTTGCTCGATGGCGGTGCTTTCCCCGGCACCCTGTGATTGCCTGGAGGGGCGGGCCATGAGCGAGACGATCACGAGCTTCGAACAACTGCTCCAACCGGTCGGCGTGGACGCGTTTTTCGCTGACCACTTTGGCCGCACGCCCCTGCATATCCCGGGGCAGCCGGATAAGTTCGCCTCGGTCATGTCATGGGATGAACTGAACCGTATCCTTGGCATGGATGTGTGGGATGCCAATACTTTGCAGCTCGTCCTGAACAAACAACGGGTGCCGCCGATCGCCTATTCGCAGACAACCGTCAATCGCAATCAACGGCAGGTCATGCAGCCGGACTCGGCCAAGGTTATGGGGTTGTTGGGGCAGGGCGCGTCGCTGGTTCTCAACAACATCGAGACGCTGCACCCCGGCACCCTGGCGGTGGCGGAAACCATCGGCAATTTGCTCGGCGCCAAGGTCTCGGCGAATCTCTACTGCTCGTGGCGGCAGCAACCAGCCTTCGATTCTCACTACGACCGGCATGATGTCTTTGCCCTGCACGTGTTGGGGGAAAAGAATTGGCGCGTGTACGAGGGGCGGTTGGACAACCCGGTCGAGCATGCCGCCTTCTACAATATCCCGCAGGCGGAATGCGATCGCATGAAAGGGCGGGTCGCGCAAGAGGTTGCCATGCGCCCCGGCGATCTTCTCTATCTGCCCCGCGGCCAATTTCACGATGCCCTGGCCAGCAGCGCTGCCTGTATCCATGTAACGTTTGGCTGTGCGCAGCCGACTGGCCTGGATTGGCTAACGCATTTGTGGGAGCGGGCCATACAGGACCCGCGCTTCCGGGCCGATCTGCCCCCTGCAGGCGATGCAGCCGGCGAAGCTGCCCTGGGCGCGCATCTGGAATCGTTGACTCGGGCGGTGCGCGAGTTGGCGCTTAATCCGCCCGGGCCAGCGGCAGCCGCCGCCTTTCGCCGCGGCTTCGGTGTAAAGCGGTCGCACTATGCGTTGCCCAAAACGAAGGCTGACCGCCAGCGATAGCCCTGATCGGTCGTGCCGTTCTTCACATATCGGTCATATTTCTGTAACGGGAGTTTGCCCCGGACCTGTGCCAATTTGACGATTGGCTGAGACCATGGGGAGGGGCCGGTGTCACCACGTCTGCCGGGGCGGATTGGGGACGAATACGAACTCAAGCTTGAGTTGACGCCCGCGCAAGTCACGAGCTTGTCGCGCAACCCGCTGTTGCACTCGCTGACTTGCGACCGGGCCGCCGCGCAGCGGCTCTTCAGTACCTATTTCGATACGCCGGCCCGCCGTCTGCGCGAGCGCGAGATGGCATTGCGCGTACGCCGCATGGGGCGGCGGCGCGTGCAGACTCTCAAGGTTCCCGCAAACGGAACTAGCGGCCTGCAGCATTTCAAGGAATATGAGTGCGAGATCAAAGGTGAGCGTCCCCAACTGTCGAGCATTACGGAAAAGCACCTACGCACATTCATCGATAAAGAGAAGCTGGCCGATAGTGTTGCGCCGGTGTTCGTTACCGATTTCGCGCGCCGCCGTCTGCGCTTGGCGCTGGAAGAGACCACAATCGAATTGGCGCTTGATCGTGGCGAGATCCGCTCCGGTGATCGAAGCATGCCGATCTGCGAGGCTGAGCTTGAGTTGGTTTCTGGGCGGCCGTCGCGAATCTACGAGCTTGCCCTGGCATTACATGAAAGTGTGCCGTTTCGCCTCGAATCGCGAACCAAGGCGCGACGTGGGTACGACTTGGCCACGAATGTTGTGCCGCCACCGGTTTATGGCGAGCGTCCGGCCCTGGCATCGGGCATCAGCTTGCGAGATGCGATCCTGACCATCGCCCGTGCTTGCCGGGATCATTTCCGGGCAAACGAACCCGCGGTTCTTGGCGGTACCAATCCCGAGGGCATTCATCAGATGCGCGTTGGCATTCGCCGCTTGCGCGCCTTGCTACAGGCCGTTCGCCGCTTCCTGCCGACCGTGCGGTTCGAGCTGTTATCCGGGGAATTAGGTTGGTTGCAGCGCGAACTCGGGCCAGCCCGTGATTGGGACGTCTTCATCGCCGAGAGCCTGGAGCCGCTTGCGGCTGGCCAGCCGGAGGATACCGGCTTGGCGCAATTGCTAGCCGATGCCGGTGCATTGCGGTGTACCGCCTATGAGCGCGCCCGGGCCGCTGTGCGGGGCCCTCGCTATTCCCGTCTCGTCCTGCAACTCAATCTTTGGCTGTCGCAGGATGATATGCCGACCAATGGTCCCTTGCTGGCAGCGCGGGGTAGCGCGAGGCCTTGCGCGGATGAATCG
Source organism: Kiloniellaceae bacterium (assembly GCA_021776055.1). Taxonomy (GTDB): domain Bacteria; phylum Pseudomonadota; class Alphaproteobacteria; order Kiloniellales; family J153; genus JAJFGI01. The sequence continues at coordinate 31,954 of JAJFGP010000116.1, read as the reverse complement.
GCGCCCGCTACCGCCAAGGACGTTATGGCCAAGCAATCTAGCAAGCGTCGCCGGCGTGGTCACGGTCGGCGGCAGCATGACGAGGCGCTGCTGTTCCTGGACGAGCCGCTTACCGAGGAAGACCCGAGCCCCCCGGCGGAGATGGCAGACCCGCATGTTGGATCGCCGGAAACGCGTCGCGCGGGTAATCTCTCTCCAGGGGTCAGAGTGGATCCCAGACTTGACCGGCCGGCGCGGGAATTCGCCGAGGAACTCTTCGCCGAACGTGACCGCAAGCTACGAAAACGCGGCCGCAATCGCGAGAAGCTTGACGAGGCGCAGTTACATCGGCTTCGAATCGAAGCCAAAAAGATGCGATATGCTTTTGAATTCTTTGGGGGTCTGTTCGAAGGTAAGGCGGTTGCTAAGGCGGTCCGGGCACTGTCCGCCATCCAAGACTCGTTGGGTGGGCTGAACGACGCGGCCACCGGTCGCAGTTTGCTTCAGGAACTGGCGCAGGTTTATCCGGAAGACGGTGGCAGGCCCGAGATCGCACATGCCACCGGCCTGGTGACCGGTTGGCAGGTGTGCCGTCTGGTTGAGGGACGGTCACACTTTGATCGTTGCTGGAAGCGCTACAAAAAGCTTGCGCTGACTTAGGTCCTGGTGCTGTCGGAGCGAATACCTATGCGAGATCGCGCGGTCGCAGAAAACGGAGGAGCTGCCCGGTGCCGGCGCACAAGTCCGACCACTCGTCCACCTGAAATCGAAATTCGGCCAGAGCACCTGTCGGGTATTTTTCTCGCAGCAAAGCCACCGCCTGGCGCTCGGAATCTGGTCCGGCGAGCGAAAGAGCGAGGTTGTGAAGCCCCGGATTGTGGGCCAGGACAAGCGTTGAATCTATGGAATTGGGCAGACGTTGTGCCATTGTAAGGATGCTGCTGGGGGATGCGAGGTATAAGCTACGCATGGTCTTGACCGGTATTTGCCGCGGCAGCTCGGGTGCGAGTAAGGACCACGTCTCCACGGCGCGTTGGGCAAACGAACACAAGACCAACGCGGGTGCGATGTCAGCATTGTGCATGGCTGATCCGACCGTGCGCGCGGCCCGAATCCCACGTTTACTGAGAGGCCGCTCGACGTCGGGTGGACCGGCCGCACTCCAGTCCGATTTGGCATGTCGAAGCAGATAGAGGACTTTCACGGTGGCGCAGGTTCCAAATGTGTCTTGCAAGCCAGCTAACAGACCACACTTGAATGCCGCAGGCGAGGTGAAGAATTTCGTTAACATGAGGTTGTTAACTTTCATGCAAGGCGCCAATCTAACCAGGTATATGGCCCCTGCTGGTGCGCGACGGGTCGATTGGGATTAACGGTATGGACGAGAAAACGCCGGCAAATGTGACGCCTTTGCGCTCCGAGCGCGACGGTCGGCGCGCCGCTGCGCAGATGGAGGCTCCTCAAGTCGATCTGGACGCGCCGGACCGGTTTTTCAATCGTGAGCTTTCCTGGCTGAAATTCAACGAACGTGTCCTCGAAGAAGCGGTGAACACCAGGCATCCGCTGTTCGAGCGGCTGCGTTTCCTCTCCATATCGTTCAGCAATCTGGACGAGTTTTACACGGTCCGCGTGGCCGGTCTGAAGGGCCAGGTGGCCGCGGGTGTGAAGTCCCTGACGCCCGAGGGTCTGACACCGGAACAGCAGTTAGCCGCCATCAACGAGGCCGGCGCCCAGGTTCTGGATCAGCAGCAGCGGGTGTGGCGCCTACTGAGGAAGGAACTAGGGGCGGCTGGTGTCGGCGTGCTGGAGCGCGATGATTTGACGGATGACGAGCGGAATTGGCTGGATAGCTACTTTGCCGACCAAATCTTTCCCGTCCTGACGCCCATCGCCATATCGCTGGCGCATCCGTTCCCCTTCATTCCCAGCAGCGGCTTCTCCATGGTGCTGGAGCTTTACAGCCCGGAGCAGCGCGAGCATTTTAATGGCCTGATTCCGCTGCCGTCACAAATCGAGCGCTTCATTCGCTTGCCGGGGCCGCGGATCCGCTTCATCCGCCTGGAGCAGGTTGTTCGCCTGCATCTCGATACCCTGTTTCCTGGCGCCGAGGTGACCGGCATTGGTTTCTTCCGTGTCCTGCGCGATAGCGATATCGAGGTCGAGGAAGAGGCCGAGGATCTGGTGCGGGTGTTTGAAACCGCGCTTAAGCGCCGTCGCCGGGGCAGCGTCATCCGCCTGACCGTCGATGCCGACATGCCAGCACCTCTGCGGGCGTTCGTGGAGGGCGAACTGGGCGTGGCGCCGGATGATGTCTTCGTTCTAGATGGGTTCCTAGGCCTATCCGATACGGCACAGCTCATCGTCGATGAACGGCCGGATCTTCTCTTTTCTCCCTACAACGCGCGGTTTCCAGAGCGTGTTCGCGACTTTGGCGGTGACTGTTTTGCCGCTGTCCGGGCCAAGGACATCATCGTCCACCACCCGTTTGAAAGCTTCGATGTGGTCGCCCAGTTCATTCGCCAGGCCTCCGCCGATCCGGCGGTCGTGGCAATTAAACAAACGCTCTACCGCACGTCGGACAACTCACCGGTCGTTAAAGCGTTGATCGAGGCCGCCGAGGCGGGCAAGTCGGTGACCGCCCTGGTTGAGTTGAAGGCGCGTTTCGACGAAGCGCAGAATATCCGCTGGGCACGCGATATGGAACGCGCTGGGGTGCATGTGGTCTATGGATTCCTGAAGCTGAAGACGCATGCGAAGATCTCGCTCGTAGTACGCCGGGAGGGCAAGACCTTGCGCTCGTACGTGCACTATGGCACCGGCAACTACCATCCGATCACCGCGCGCGTGTACACGGACCTGTCCTTCTTTACCTGCGAACCGGCGTATTGCCGAGATGCGGCCCGCTTGTTCAACTACATGACGGGCTACGCCAAGCCGAAGCCCATGGAGAAAATCGCCTTTGCGCCGTTGACCCTGCGGTCGACCTTGCTGGGCTTGATCGACGCGGAAATCGGCCATGCCGAGGCTGGCCGCCCGGCGGCGATCTGGGCCAAGTTGAATTCGCTGGTGGATGCCGAGATCATCGATGCGCTCTATCGGGCGTCGTGCGCTGGTGTGGCGATCGACCTGGTGGTTCGCGGCATTTGTTGTCTGCGTCCCGGCATGCGCGGGCTTTCCGACAATATTCGGGTGAAGAGCATCGTCGGCCGTTTTCTGGAACATGGCCGGATCGTTTGCTTTGGCGCCGGCCATGGGCTGCCGTCGGCCGAGGCCAAGATCTACATCTCTTCGGCGGACTGGATGACGCGCAATCTGGATCGCCGGGTGGAGGCGCTCGTGCCGATCGAGAATCCCACCGTACGTCAGCAGATTCTTGAGCAGATCATGATCGCTAATCTCAACGACGAGGCGCAGAGCTGGGTTCTGGGCGGCGACGGCGAGTACCGGCGCGTGGCGGCCGGCGACGAGGCGTTCAGTGCGCATACCTACTTCATGACGAATCCAAGCCTATCCGGTCGCGGTAGCGCCCTGGAGAAGGCCAAGAGAGCCCCCCGATTGGTGTTGAAAAAGGCCTGAAGCACGATGGCAATCGTGCATGTACCGGCGATTGGCGCCGATCCCGCTCATGCCGGGCCGGTGGCGGTTATCGACGTTGGCTCCAATTCAATCCGATTGGTCATCTTTAGTGGGTTGGAGCGGGGCGCATCGACCCTGTTCAATGAAAAGGTGCTGTGCGGCCTTGGCCGCGGCTTAGCCGGTAGTGGCCGCTTGCATCCGAATGGGGTCGACATGGCGCGCCAGAACCTGGTGCGCTTTGCCCGCTTGGCTAAAGCTATGGGTGCGCGACGGATCGATCTGCTCGCCACCGCGGCGGTGCGTGAAGCCACCGATGGGTCCGCCTTCGTCGCTGAGATCGAGGATCTGTGCGGCCAGCCGGTGCGCGTACTTGACGGAGTCGAGGAGGCGCGGCTGTCGGCCCTGGGCGTCCTTTCCGGTTTTCCGGCGGCGCACGGGGTGATGGGCGATTTGGGAGGTGGTAGCCTGGAACTGGTCGAATTGGCGGACGGCGATGCCGGGCGATCAACTACCTTGCGGCTCGGTCCTTTCGCGTTGATGGAACGCTTTGCCGGTGATCTGTCCGCGATGCGGGCGGAGATCGATGCACAGCTTGCCGCGTCCGGCTGGGGCGGCGAGGGGGCGCCGACGGCAAAAGCGGATACCTTCTACCCGGTCGGTGGGGCCTGGCGTTCGCTGGCCCGCATCCATATGCAGCAAAGCGGATATCCTCTGCACGTCGTTCACGGCTATCCCATGCGCCGGGGGCAAGTGAATGACCTAAGCCACGTTATCAGCCGGCTGGGCCGCCGCTCCCTCGCAAAAATAGAGGGAATCACGCGGTCTCGGCTGGAAACCTTGCCGGTGGCGGCATTGGTGTTGAGCCGGGTTCTGCGTGCCCTGGGTTGCAGAAAAGTCGTTTTCTCTGCCCACGGTCTGCGCGAAGGCCATCTTTTCGACCTGCTCGGTCCGGCGGAGCGTGCGCAAGACCCGCTGCTGGCGGTCGCCGCCGATATTGCCGCGCGCGCCGCGCGCTTTGATATGATTGGTGGCGACCTGCTGGCTTGGACCGGCTGCCTATTTGTTGGCGAAAGCGCAGCCGAGCGGCGCTTGCGGTTGGCGGCGTGTCTGTTCTCTGATGTCGCCTGGCGTGAACACCCCGACTACCGCGCTGGACAGGCTCTCATGCGGATCCTGCACTATCCTCTGAGTGGCGTCGGCCATGACGAGCGCGTCTTTCTCGCGGTCACGGTGCACTCCCGGTACGGTGGTGCGGCCGGGGGGCATGAGGTCGCGCCATACCTGGGCCTGCTCGAGCCTGACGCGGCCCATCGTGCCCGCATCCTGGGTTTGGCGCTGCGCTTGGCCTATCGCGTCTCCGGAGCAACGGAAACGGTGCTCAAGCGCAGCGCGTTGGAATATGACGGCGCCGCAAGCACGTTGCGCCTGATCTTGCCCAGCGATGGCTCGGCGCCGGGCGGTGAGGCCGTGCAGCGCCGTTTCAATGCGCTGGCCGAGGCCCTCGACGTACGCCAGGCGGTCGTGGACGGCTAACGGCGGACAAAGATCGAATCGAAGGCGCAGGTGGCGTTGCGGCCGAAGAAGTCCGTATACCGGGTATCGACTTCATATAATCCGTCATGTTTGCCCACGAACCCGCTGATTTTTTTTCGCTTCTGTAGGCTGTCCTCGACGATCAAATAGTCATTCGGCTGCAGCCGGGTGTGGAAGTAATCGAGAACCCCGCCAACGTTGACATGCGCGTCCTCGATAACCAACCAAGGGTGCGGCCAGTTGGTTATCGACTTTGCCGGAAAGGCCATCTCGATGTGTCGGCAGTCGCCGGCGAGGAAGGTGACGCGCGGGTGCTCGACATCCGGCGGCTGTATATCCAGGGAATAGACGTCGCCGTCGATGCCTGACATGGCGAGCAAATCGGCGAGCCACAGGGCGCTTGCGCCGGAGCCGGAGCCGATTTCGATGACCGTTCGCGGCTTCTGCTCCCAAATCAGCATGGGATAGATGCTCATATCGAAAGCGGTTTTGAACAACGGCATGCCCCGCCACTGCAAGCAGTCCGTAGTGCCCTGGCTCATGGCCAGCGCCGCTTGGTCAATGTCGCTGCCCCAGGGGGCTGCCTCGGGAATGACTGGCAGGCGCTCGTGATAGGCGACGAAGCGGCCACGGGCGCGGGCCGCCAGATGGCCGCGTAGAACCGTTAGGCGCCGGCGCAAATGATCGCCCTCGGCGCCGCCGATACGCCGCGCGCTTTCCTTCCAAACCAAGGTCGGATCGAGTTGGTTTAGCTCGCGAATGGTGCGTAGCAGGAAATTGTTGAAGAACGTCGCGACCCCGCCTTGCTCGCGCTCGATCTTGCCGCGCAGCTCCTGCGCGAAGACTTCAGCCGCCGACTTCAACTCGTCGCCGCTCACCAGCTCTCTCCTGACTCACCATATTGATTCGAGGCTGTGTAGCACGGAAATCGGGCAGCGGAAAAACTGCTCATACCTGCTTGCTGTAGACGATGAAGCCAGAACGCTCAGCCACCACGTCATAGAGCTTCATCGCTGTCAGGTTTGTCTCGTGAGTGTGCCAGTAAACGCGAGATGAGCCGGCCATCTTCGCTCTTTGGTAGACCTCGCCAATCAATGCACGGCCTATGCCCTTTCCCCGCGCCGCCTCGGCGGTAAATAAATCCTGCATATAGCAGCTCGGTTCAATCGTTATCGTATTGCGGTGAAAAAGATAATGGGCCAGGCCGCACAACCGCCCCTCCATCTCGGCCACCAAGCCATGCACCGGCTCAGCGGCATCGAAGAAGCGCGCCCAGGTCATTTGCGTAATGTCGTCGGGAAGAGCAGTCGCGCCGGAGCGGCCATAAAAGCGGTTGTAGCCCTCCCAAAGCGGCAGCCACTGGTCGAAGTCATGGCGCGCGACGGCGCGAACAGTCGAATTTGCAGGCATCTCGGCTCCTTTCATATAGACACATTACGTGGCCCGGCGCTGGTTTCCAATGCGGCCTACCGGTAAAGTCTGACCCGCGTAACCGTCCGCCTCGGAGCCTGCCCATGCAGATCGTTTTTCGCTGTTTGCCGGAGCTATCGGCCATCTTACCGAAACCGGTGCTGGCAAAGCGGGGGCTGCCCGATTGGCTGCGGCGTATGCCCATGAGCGCGCGGGAGGCGGAATTCGATACCGAGGTGCCAACGGTCAAGCGTTGCCCGCCTTTTCTGGATGCCATGTCGCACGGCTTTCTCATGCCCTTGCCGTGCGATGTGCACTATGCGGATGGCTGCTTCGACTGGGATTGGCAGGATTTGCCACCGTCGCTGCCTCGGCATACGGCGCGCTCGCCGCTGAGTTTCCATGTGGGGGCGCAGTTGATCGGGACGCCGCTATTTGCCGAGGATGTGCTGGCAATCAAGTTCATGAATCCGTGGATTATCGAGACCGAGCCGGGGGTCTCCTTGCTAATGACCCATCCGATCAACCGGCCGGACCTGCCGTTCCGCACGCTGACGGGCCTGGTGGATTCCGATCGCTACGTCGACAACTACATACATTTCCCGGCGTTGTGGGTGGAGGACGGGTTTTCCGGCACGCTGCCCAAAGGGACGCCGGTCGCCCAGTGTGTTCCGGTGCGCCGGGCTGACTTGGGCATGAGTTTCGAGGACTTGGATGCAGGGGCGCAAGCCCGGCTGGCGATGACACAACAGGAGGTCGTGACTCCGGAAGGCGCCTACCGACGCCGCTTTCGTTTCCGAGGCGAATAGGCGGCTAGTCCATCAGGATCTTGCGCAACCGTGAGGGTTGCAGCCAGAGGCGTCCGGTGCTGGCCTTGGCCAATTTCTTGGCCACCACGGAATAGAGCCGGCGGTCGATAGCCAATGCCTGGCGATAGGCGGCGAGCGCGTCATCGAAACGGCGTAATTCCTGTAGGCATCGCCCCAAATCCGTATAACCGATGGCATAGCGTGGCTGTAGATCCAGGCCACGCTGGCAGTGCGCCAAGGCTTGCTCCAGATGGCCTTGCTCGCGCAACACGTTGCCCAGGCCGCAGTGTGCCGGGGCCGACTGCGGGTCGAGGCGCAGCGCGGTTTCATAGTGCCGTGCCGCCTCATCCATGCGGCCTTCCTGGGCTAGTAAATCGGCGCGATGGCTATGGGCGCGGGCGTCCTCCGGCGATAATGCTAGGGCGCGATCCAGATGGCGCAGGGCCCCTTGCGAGTCGCCTGAATCAGCTAACGCCTTGCCCAGATCGCGATGTGTCGCGGCTGTTTCCGGGGCGGCCTTGAGCAACTGCCGATATCGTCCCACGGCTTGCCGGGGCTGACCAATGGCCTGCAGAATGTTGGCCAGGTTGCCGAGAAACAGGGCCGAATCCGGGCGCCGGCTCAAGGCCTGTTCGATCAACTCAATACCGGTGGCACTTTGCCCTTGCTGATGCTCAAGCAGACCCAGGAGATGCATGGCGTCGGCGTTGTCGGGCTGCGCTGCCAGAACTTGCCCGTAGAGAGTGGCGGCCTGAGCCAGATCGCCGGCTTGGTGCCGGGCAACAGCCTCGGCTAGACGCTTGTCCGGTTTCTGTCCATGCGGTTTGACCATGGCCCCTGGCTTAGCGTACCTCGATCTCCAGGGTCGTCTCGACAACGACCACGTCCTTGCCGTCGACTTGGCGGGCAACCCGGTATTCACCACGGTAACGGCCCGCCGGCCAGGCCGCCTCGCGCAACTTGCGTCCGGCATAGCGTAGCCATTGCGCCTTGTTGCTCGGAACGCTTGTTTTGTTCTCGGTCAAGACGGTGCCGTCCGGGCGTAGAACGCGGATGGTTTCCGTATCTCCCTGCCGCAGACCCCACGACGCAACCCAGAAGACCAGCGCTGGGTCGGTGACCGACAAGGTGGTGGAGGTCGCAGATCCGGACAGCGCCGTCTCCAGATCGAGAATTGCGGCCGTGAAGCCGGCTACCAGTAGGCCGCCGGCCCGATACGGCAACGCGCGCTCTGCCGCCGCGCTCCATAAGCTTTTGCCCGGAACACCGCAGCCGCTCGCCGGCGGTAATCCGGTGAACGGATCGAGGGTAATGCCGTCGCGGCGGATCGAGAAATGCACGTGTGGAAACTCGGTATTGCCGGACAAGCCGACCATGCCCAGCGGCGCGCCGGTCTCCACCGTATCGCCCGGGCGCACTACAATGCTGCCCAACCGCAGGTGGCTATACTGGGTTTCCCAACCGTCCCTGTGCGTGACGACCACGGCGTTGCCGGCCTCGCGCCCGGCCACGATGTGCGCGCCGGTCTTGTTGATGGAGATATCCGGCATCCCGTCGCGCACGGCCCGTACAACCCCTGGCGCCGCCGCAATTACGGCAACACCGGTTTCCATCGCCTTTGGGCCGGGTATGCGGATATCCAGGCCGTCATGGCCATCATAGGTCAACGGGCCGCATGTCAGATCGCGCGCGCCTAGGCCGGGTTGCGCGTCCATGTAGTTCTGGATGAAACAGGCTGTGCGCGTATCGCAGCGAACGGGAACCTCGAAGGCGGCCACGAATGGCGGGAGTTCCTCCGAATCGCTGGCAGCGAATGCCACTCCGGCGACGGTCAGCATCGCCAAAAGCACCGCGGGCGCCAGCGCGCGCATCGCCATAGCCCTAGGACGCCTTCGCCTGCTTATTCCCATCGAGGGGCACGACTTTGATCGACTTGCGGCCGACACTCAGGGCCAGGCGTCCGTGCTTAAGTGCCAAGGCGTCGCGGCCAAAGATTTCGCGGCGCCATCCGGAAAGAGCCGGGACGTTCGCTTCGTCGTCGGCGGCGATCTGCTCCAGATCGGCGGTGGTGGCGACCAGCTTCTGCGCCACCTCGTTCTCCTCGCACTTCATCTTCAGCAGGACCTTGAGCAGATCGATGATCGGGCCCATGCCGGCCGGCCGTTCCGCCCGTGGCGGCGGAGCCGGGCATTGATCGTCCGGCACGGCTACACCCTTGGCCACGGCCTCGAGAATAGCCTGGCCCAGACGGCCGCGCGCCAGATCTCGGGATAACCCACGGGTGCTAGCCAGGTCCTCGGTGGTCGACGGGCGGTGCGCCGAAATGTCGAAAAGCTGCTCGTCGCGCAGCACCCGGTTGCGCGGCACGTCGCGCTGCTGTGCCTCGGTCTCGCGCCAGGCCGCCAGGGAGCGGACAACGGCCAGATAACGCCGGTCGCTGGAGCGGGTTTTCAGGCGTTGCCAAGCCAAGCCGGGGTCCAGGTTATAGGTCTCCGGGTCGGTCAGGACGGCCATTTCCTCGTCCAACCAGGCTGTGCGCCCGCTCTTTTCCAGCCGTTGCCGGAGCTTTTCGTAGATGGGTCGCAAGTGCACTACATCCGAGATGGCGTATTCGAGCTGCCGTTTCTTTAGCGGCCGGTGCGCCCAGTCGGCGAAACGGCTCGATTTATCGATCTTCTCGCCGGTGAGCTTGCGCGCCAGGGTGTCGTACCCGACCGACTCGCCAAAACCGCAGACCATGGCCGCGACCTGGGTATCGAAAATGGGTTCCGGCATGGCGCCCATGAGTATGAAGAATATCTCGAGATCCTGGCGCGCCGAATGAAAGACCTTCAGCACCCGCCGGTTGCGGAGAAGATCGAACAATGGCTTGAGATCGATGCCTTTGGCCAGGGGATCGATGGCCGCCGCCTCATCCGGCCCGCCGACCTGAGCGACGCACAGTTTCGGCCAGAAGGTCGTATCGCGCATGAACTCGGTGTCGACGGTGATGAATTCCGCCTTCGCCTGTCGGTTGCAGAAGTCGGCGAGGGCGGCGTTGTCGGCGAGCAGGGTCATGGTCTGGGGTATACACGCATTCGCCGAGCCGTGAAAGTCACCCGTGTCCAAGGCCAAGTATTCGGAAAAGACTCGCAAATCATAAGGGCTTACCTATTTGCGCGCGTCCAACAAGGCCACCGATAATTCGGCGAACCCGGCCCCCGCCGGGGCGGCTGTGATGTAGGCGGGCAGGGCGCTCATGCCATCGGTGAAGGCGCGCAGGTTGGCTACTCCCACGGCATTTGGGAAGGCGGCGAACATGGGGGCATCGTTCGGTGAATCGCCGACAAAGACGTACTCGGCGATCCGGGCATCGAGGTCCAGGCCGAAGTCCTCGGCGAGCATAAGGCGGGTCGTGCTCAGCTTGTCGTAGGTACCGAACCAGCCGTTGATGTGGATCGAGCTGACCTTGGCGGTGGCGCCGGCGGCCTCGAATAGGGCGACAATACGGGCCACCGCGGTTTGCGGCAGGCGGGCGACGTCTTCGCAGTAGTCGATAGCCAGGTCCGCCTCCCGGTAGGGCTGGTCCGAGGCCAGGGCCGCGCCCGGCACGGCGGTCAGGATTTCGGTGGCGAGGGCGTCCAGGCGGCGGCGATTTTCGATCCTGTCGGTATCGTTGGCAATGAACCGCCGGTGCAACTGGCGGCTTTCCCGGTCATAGCGGAAATAGAAGGCGCCGTTCTCGCCCACCACCGCATCGACCGGCCACATGCGGGCGATGTGATCGCACCAGCCAGCCGGGCGGCCGGTGATCGGCGCGATCAAGAGCCCGGCACCGTGCAGCCGTGCCAAGGCGCTGTAGGCCTCGGCGGTGAGTTGCCCGTCCGTGGTCAGGGTATCGTCGATATCCAGGAACACGCCGCGCACCGCCGCCCGTGCGGCGCGGGGGAAGCTGGTCAAGGGCTGCAAACTGGCGGCTTGTTGAGTTGTCGGCATGGTGCCCCACAATGCGCGATCACCGAACCGCCGTCGAGCCCCGATGCCCCGGTAGGGCAGCATTTTTACCGCCGGAACCTTGACAAATCCGCCGGTTCGGTGCCACTTGCCCGCCGATCTCATAATGCCTGAACCCCCGTTCGAGGACCCCGTCGATGCACGTTTACCGCACCCATACCTGTGGCGAGCTGCGCCTGTCGCATGCCGGGCCAAGCGTACGCCTGTCCGGCTGGGTGCACCGCAAGCGCGACCACGGCCAGCTGCTGTTCGTCGATCTGCGCGATAACCATGGCATCACCCAGTGTGTCATCGATGTTTCCAGTCCGTTGTTCGCCGAGCTGGAATCGGTGCGCGTGGAAAGCGTTATTACCGTAACCGGCGCGGTCGTCCCGCGCTCGGCCGAGACGGTTAATCCCAGTCTTGGAACCGGTGAGGTGGAGCTTCGCGTCGAGGAATTGCAGGTACGCTCGCGCGCCGAGGTGTTGCCGCTGCAAGTTAACTCCGACGAGGACGCGGGCGAAGAGATTCGCCTGCGCTATCGTTATCTCGATCTGCGGCGCGAGAAAATGCACCGCAATATCCTGCTGCGCGGCCAGGTCATCTCGTCCATCCGCCGGCGTATGATCGAGCAGAATTTCACCGAATTCCAGACACCGATCCTCACCGCCAGCAGTCCGGAGGGCGCGCGCGACTATTTGGTGCCCAGCCGCATCCACCCGGGCAAATTCTAATCCCTGCCGCAGGCGCCGCAGATGTTCAAGCAGCTGATCATGGTCGCGGGATTCGACCGCTACTTCCAGATCGCGCCCTGCTTCCGCGACGAGGATAGCCGCGCCGACCGCTCGCCGGGCGAGTTTTATCAGCTCGATTTCGAGATGAGCTTCGTCACGCAAGATGATGTTTTCGCGACGATCGAACCGGTCATCGCCGGTGTTTTCGAGGAATTTGCCGCGGGCCGCGGTGTGACCAAGCCACCGTTTCCGCGCATCGCCTACGACGAGGCGATGCTGCGCTATGGATCGGACAAGCCGGATTTGCGCAATCCCATCGAGATCCACGATGTCACCGAGGCGTTTCGCGGTTCGGGCTTTGGCATCTTTGCCCGCGCCATCGAGGGCGGGGCTGTCGTGCGCGCCGTTCCCGCACCCGGCGCCGGGGCGCGTCCGCGCAGTTTCTTCGACAAAATGAACGAGTGGGCGCGTGGCACCGGGGCGGCTGGGCTGGGCTATATCGTCTTCGCCGATGGCGAGGCCAAGGGACCGATTGCCAAGAACCTGGATGCCGAGCGGGTCGGCCAGATCAAAGCGGCGGCGGGACTCAAGGATGGCGATGCGGTTTTCTTTGCCTGCGATGCGGCGAAGGGGGCGGCACGCCTGGCCGGGGCGGCGCGGACTCGGCTGGGCGAGGAATTGGATCTGCTGGCGAAAGACGAGTTCCGTTTTTGCTGGATCGTCGATTATCCCATGTATGAGCGCGACGAGGAGACGGGCAAAATCGAGTTCAGCCACAACCCGTTCTCCATGCCGCAGGGCGGGCTGGAAGCATTGGAAAGCCAGGATCCGCTGACCATCAAGGCTTTCCAGTACGATATCGTGTGCAACGGCGTGGAATTGTCCTCGGGGGCGATCCGCAACCATCTGCCGGAGGTTATGTACAAAGCTTTCGCCATCGCCGGCTATGCTCAAGAGGAGGTGGAGGCCCGGTTTTCCGGTTTACTCTCGGCCCTGAAATTCGGCGCGCCGCCGCATGGCGGGTCGGCGCCGGGGATCGACCGCATCGTCATGCTGCTGGCAAACGAGCCGAATATCCGCGAGATCGTCACCTTCCCGATGAATCAAAAAGCCGAGGATTTGATGATGCGGGCGCCGGCGGAAGTGCCGGCGGAGCGCTTGAAGGAGCTGCACTTGCGGCTCGACCTACCCCCCGAATAGGGTCCCGTCCGAACCGCCGGAAATTGCAAAATCAGTAACCTTGCCCTAGAGTCCTAGGGCTGGGGGGTTACCGCAATCTAAGGAGTCCACGCCATGTCTACACCGACTGACGACGGATTCTTCATGCCCGCCGAATGGGCCCTCCATAAACGCTGCTGGATGGCCTGGCCGTGCCGCACCGAGTTGTGGGGTGAGGGGCTGGATGCCGCGCGCACTGCGTATGCCGAGGTCGCCGGCGCCATCGCTGAATTCGAGCCGGTCACCATGGTTGCCAATGGTGAGGAGATTGCCGAGGTATCGCTGCGCTGCGGCTCGGGCGTTGCGTGCCTGCCCTTGGCGCATGACGATTCCTGGATGCGCGACAACGGCCCGACCTTTCTGGTCGATGGCAAGGGCGGCCTGGCTGGCGTCGATTGGCGCTTCAATGCCTGGGGCGGCAAGTACGATACCTATGCGGACGATGCGGCCGCCGCGGGCGCGATTCTCAAGCACCTCGATGTGCCGGCCTATCCGGCGCCGCTGGTACTCGAAGGCGGCTCGATCCACGTGGATGGGGAGGGCACGCTGCTCACCAGCGAACAGTGCCTATTGAACCCCAATCGGAATCCCGATCTAAGCCGCGAGCAGATAGAGCAACACTTGCGTGCCCACCTCGGTGTGCGTCAGGTGATTTGGTTGGGGCAAGGTCTCGAGGACGACGAAACCGATGGGCACGTGGACAACTTGGCGTGCTTTGTCCGGCCCGGCGTGGTCTTAGCGTTGAGCACTGACGATCCCGACGACGGCAACTACGCCGCCTTGCAGGACAACCTGGCCCGCCTACGCGCCGCCACGGATGCCGCCGGGCGTAGCCTGGAGATCGTCGAGGTTCCCCAACCGGCTCGCCGCACGGCTGAGGACGGTCGTCGCCTGGCCCTCTCCTACGTCAATTTCTACATCGCCAACGGCGGCGTGGTGATGCCATCGTTCGAGGATGCCAAGGACGAAGCGGCCTACGCCCTCGTCTCGCAGTGTTTCCCCGACCGCGACGTGCGGCAGGTCCCGCTGCTCGACATCGTCTGCGGCGGCGGCGGCATCCACTGCATCACCCAACAGCAGCCGGCAGTCGAAGGTTAGTGTCCGGGATGACAGGTAGGGTGGTGGCGCGACCTTGCGATTCAGCAATCTAATCGGGCACGATTTCCCAGATTCGGGTGTGGTCGGTGGCGCGGGCGGGGCGGACGATGCGGTAGCGCTCGACGGTGCCATCGGCGGTTGCCTCACGCTCGAGGGCGAGCAGGCTGCCGACCGGGTGCTCGCACAGCCCGGCGGCATAGTCCGCCTCTTCACGTGCCGCGGGCAGGGCCGCCGCCAGGGTCGGCGCGCCGTAGCCATCGACGAAGTGCCGGGCCAGGCGCTCGACGACGGCGAAAAAGCCGGCCTCGTCGATCTCAGCCACCTCTACCAGGGTGCTTCGGCCAAAGCTGTCGGAGCCTAGCCAGCCTGTGTGAAACGCCAATTTCTCCTTACCGTCCAGGCCGGTCGCATCCGTGCCGGCGAAGGCGAAGCTGCCGGGCACCGCCCATTCCCCCGGCTCGGCGGCGGGCGCAAAAATGCTCTGATCCGATTGGTCGAGACGAATGCTACGGGGAAACTTCATGCCACACTCCGGCCATCTCCGGCCTGGAGTATAGAGCCTCGCGCGCCGGCCGTCAGGCCTGCGGCTGCGAGGTGTCGCTGACCAGACGCGGCCCCTTGTGCCGGTACAGGGCGCGGTCGGCCAGGAACAGGAGGGCGTCCGGCTGGCTGCCTTGATGGTAGCCCTCGAAGCCGAAGCTGGCCGAGACCGGAATTTGGTGCCCGTCCCAATCGATCACCAGGCAGTTGACCAGGGCGGCTAAGGACTCCGCTCGTCCCTCGGCCTGGGCGCGTGAGCTGTGCGTCAGCAGAACCGCGAACTCGTCGCCGCCGAGGCGGGCGACATAATCGATCCGACGGGTCTTGGCTTGTAACAGGGCGGCCACCGCACACAAAACCGCGTCGCCGGCCAGGTGGCCGTACTTGTCGTTAATGGCCTTGAATTGATCCAGATCGCAGAGTATCAGCAGGCCCGCCTCCTGCGCCCGCTGGGCCCGGGCCAAGGCCCGCCCGAGTTCGGACTGGAAACCGCGCCGGTTGAGCAGGCCGGTTAACTCGTCGGTAATCGACAACCCTTCGAGATAGCGGATGCGGGCGCGTTGAACGGCCAGGGTCTGCTCAGCCTTGACGGCAACCCGCAGGGCCTCGTCCAGAACCTCTCGGTCAACCTCGCTAAACCGGTCGGGCGCGGTGACGGCGATCCGCCGCAGGCGCTCCGTTGTGGCGCACAGCTCCGGCAGGGGATCGCGCTCAAAATCGCCGAAGTTGGTCTCGATGCGGCTTAAGTTCACAGGGGGCCTTCGTACTCTCGAGGAGGGGTATGTCGGAGGTATGACGCAAGGGTTGTGCCATTCTTAACCAGTTGATTTAGAAGAGATGTCACCCATATGGTCAGAGGTAGGAATTGCCGCACGGCAGCTTCTGCCAGCGTTCTCTGCCATCGCTGGGCACGGGACGATGACGGGCCGAGGCGCGGATTTCCGCGTGACAAGCCGGCTTGGCTCTGCCCAGATTGGGGTGCCGGTCGCGCCAGGGTTGAGCCCGATAAGCGATAAAAACAGGGAGTTTTTTTTGATGCCGTTCCCGCGCCACCTAATCTTTCGCTTGGCCTTAAGTGCCGCGATGCTTGTCGCCGCGACGTCGAGTTGGCTGCCGGCCTATGCCGCCAGCACCTTTTCGCCGCATCGCGCGGTCTATGGCCTAAGCCTGGAAAAGTCGCGCGGCAACGGGACGATCTCGCGGGCCCAGGGCAAGCTGGAGTTCGAATGGGCCGACATCTGCACCGGTTGGACGGTGAGCCAACGGACGCTGGTGCAACTCGTCTCCAACGAGGGGCAGGTGATCGATTTCGGCTGGACCCTCAATGCGATGGAATCGAAGGACGGCACCTATTACCGGTTTTTTATTCGCCGTCTGAATCCCGGTGGTGCCACGGAAAACCAGCGCGGCGAGGCCCGCCTGGAAGCGCCGGGAAAGGGCGGTACGGCGACCTACAGCGAGCCGACGGCGCAGGAAGTAAAGCTGCCCAAAGGCACCCTTTTCCCCACGGCCCATTCGCTGCTTCTCATGGATTCCGCCGAGAGCGGCGACTTCCCCCTTTGGCGGTCCGTCTTCGACGGCTCCGGCGAGGACGGCGGCCTGTACGGAATCAGCGCGGCATTTTCCGGCGCCGTACCGCCGGGCAAGCAAGCGCAACTGGACTCGCCCATTCTACAGGACAAGAAATCCTGGCGCCTGCATCTCGCTTATTTTGGCGCGGACGAGCGTGTCTCCGTGCCCGAGCACGAGCAAATCTTCCGGATCTACGCCAACGGCGTCGTTGACGAGATGCTCCTCGACTACGGCGATTTCATCCTCCGCGCTGACCTACAAACGTTGGACACATTGCCAGCGCCGCAGTGTTAGGGGTGCAGTGTTAAGTTCAGTGCTCATTCTATTTTCTGGCAAAGCGTAGTGCTTCTGGCCGGTATCCAGTAAATTGGCTTGATCGAACGGGGGATTGCCATGGGTGAGTTCGAAGAGTTTGGGGCTGCCGAACGGGCCGGATGGACGGACGGTGACGTCGCCGCGCGATATATTGCGCAATTTGCCGATGCGGCGGATCAGGCAATGACGGGAATGATCGCATCTGTGTCACCCGAGAGCGCGCAGGCGGTGTTGGATCTCTGCTGCGGTCACGGTGCAATGACCTCTGCGCTTTGCGCTCGGGGCTGTCGTGTGACGGGTCTGGATTTCTCGTCTGCGATGCTTGCACATGCCGCGCAGCGCGCACCCGAGGCGGAATTTAGGGAGGGGGACGCTCAAAACCTTCCCTTCGAGGATGCGAGCTTCGATGTGATCCTTTCTAACTGCGGGATCATGCACCTGCCGGATCAACCCCGCGCACTGGCCGAGGCGCGACGCGCGCTTCGACCCAAGGGGATTTTCGCAATGACGGTTTGGTTCGGGCCGGATGTCTCGCCCTCGTTTCGTATCGCCTTCGGTGCCATGAAGGCTCATGCCGATCCGTCCGTGAGCGCCGCGCCGCAGCCAGACTTCTTCCAGTTCGCTCGCCGAGATGTGGCGGAAGAAATGCTCGGAGAGGCCGGGCTCCAAGTGGTAACGCACGACACTATTGATTGTGTTTGGCATCTCGACACGCCCGAGCAGCTCTTCAAAATTTACTCTGAAGCTACGGTGCGCATGGCAATGCTCCTCTCGGCCCAACCAGCTTCTGCCGTCGAGGCGATCCGACAGGCCATGACGGAGGCTGTCGCGCGCGACTATGCTGTGGACGGAGGTTACCGTGTACCGATACCCGCCGCCCTTATCATCGCGCGGGCCTGAGCGACGTATTCGCCGAGTTCATTGCGGTTGACCAAAGTCTACCTGTGAGCGGACATCGCGACGCGCGACGCCACTCAACCAATCCGACACCTAGCGCCGCAATCCTACCGCCTGCGCGCTACTCTCGGCACTAGCCCACGCCCCTTGCCGATGGCGGCATCGCCTAGGCGGGCGCGGACGGCGTCTATGGCTTTCTCAACGCGGGCCTGCTGATCGCGGTCGGGGTCCAGCAGGTTGGGGGGGTCGGCTAGGGTGCCATCGACCAGATCGGCGGCGCCGATACCGATGAGGCGGAATTTCCGTCCGGTGGCCTCGCCCTCCAGCAGGGGTTGGGCGGCGCGGTAGAGCGTCTCGGCTAGGCAGGTGGGATCGGACAAGCGCCGGCTGCGGGTCAACAGTTTGAAGTCTGCGGTCTTGAGCTTCAGGGTCACGCCGTGCCCGGCTTTCTCGGACCGCTTGAGGCGGCGCGAGACCTTTTCGCAGAGCGGCCAGAGTTGGGCCAACAGCACAGCGGGATCGGCGATATCGCCGTCGAAGGTCGTCTCCGCCGAAATGCTTTTTGCCGGGGCAACCGGATCGACCGGACGGTCGTCCTGGCCTCGGGCGAACCGGGATAGGCGCTGCCCGATCGCGCCGTAGCGGGCGATCAAATCGGCCTCATCCCGGCGCAGCAGATCGGCAATGGTGACAATGCCGTCCCGCTCCAGGGTTTGGCGCAGGACTTTGCCGACGCCCCAGATGATGCCGACCGGCTTTGGCGCCAGGAAGGCCTGGGCATCGGCCCGGCCGATCACCGCGAAGCCGCGTGGCTTGTCGATCTCGGAGGCAACCTTGGCGAGGAATTTATTGAAACTCAGGCCCACCGAGGCGGTCAGGCCGACCTCCCGCTCAATCCGCTGCAACAGGTTCGCCAGGCTGCGTGCCGGGGCGCCACCATGCACGGCCTCGGTCCCGGACAAATCGAGAAAGGCCTCGTCGATGGACAAGGGCTCGACCAGTGGGGTCAGCTCCATCATCATCTCGCGTATACGGCGTCCGACCTTCTGATATTTGGCCATTTCCGGCCGTATCACGACCGCGTCGGGGCAGGCTTTCAACGCCTGGAACATGGGCAGGGCCGAGCGCACACCGCGCAGGCGAGCCACGTAACAGGCGGCCGCGACGACCCCGCGCCGACCGCCGCCGACGATCACCGGCTTGTCGCGCAGCTCCGGGTTGTCCCGCTTCTCGACCGAAGCATAGAAGGCATCGCAGTCGATGTGGGCGACAGCCAGGGTCTCCAGTTCGGGATGACTGATTAGCCGCCGCCCGCCGCATGCCGGGCAGCGCGCTGTGGACGGCGCTTCGGGCAAGGCGACCAAGCACGAGCGGCATAGGGTGCTCATGCGCCGGCTCCGGTGGCGACCTCGTCTTCCGCCCACAGCCAGGCGGCGCCGCGCACGCCGCTGGAATCGCCGTGCAGGGCGCGCACCACGCGGGTATCGACCCGGTCGGAGAAGGCGTACGGGGCCAGGCGGTCCGGCCAGCCCTGGGTCAACTGGTCGATATTGCTGAGGCCGCCGCCGAGGACGATGACATCCGGATCGAGAATGTTGACCACGTGCGCCAGCGCCCGACCAAATCGGTCCAAATAGCGGTGCATGGTTGCTTGGGCGGCGGCATCTTCGGCAGTGGCCCCGGTGGCTATCTGGTCGGCGCTAAGGTCGCCGCCGCCGGCCAGGGCATGATCGTGGGCCAGGCCCGGACCGGACAGAAAGGTCTCGATGCACCCGGTCCGGCCACAATAGCACGCCGGGCCGGGCCGCTCATCGTCGCGCGGCCAGGGCAGGGGGTTATGCCCCCATTCCCCGGCGATGGCATTGCGCCCCACCAGCGGCCGTCCGTGGACGACAATGCCGCCGCCGACGCCGGTGCCCAGAATGATGCCGAAGACGATCTCGGCGCCGGCGGCGGCGCCGTCTTGCGCCTCGGACAGGGCGAAGCAGTTGGCGTCGTTCGCCAGGCGCACCGGCCGGCCGATGGCCGCCGCCACGTCGCGGTCGAACGGCCGGCCGATGAGCCAGGTGGAATTGGCGTTCTTGATGGTCGCGGTCGCCGATGAAATGGCGCCGGGGATGCCGATGCCCACGCTACCGCGGCGGTTCAATTCCCCTTCGACGCCGGAGACAAGCCCGGCAACCGCGCGCACAGTCCCGGCATAGTCGTCTCGCGGTGTGGCAACACGGCGGCGGGCTAGCTCCCGGCCGCCGTGGCCAATGGCAATGATCTCGATCTTGCTGCCGCCGAGATCGACTCCCAGGCGAAGGGGGGCTTGGGTCGACATGGGCCGACCAGTATGGACCGGATGACGGGACCTAGGCCAGGGTGTGCGCCAGGGACAGGCCCGCAGCGAAGGCCGCAATCGAGAAGACGACCGAAACGGCGATGTAGAGCGCCGCAGGGCGCCAGGCACGCCGGCCGGCCAGATAGGCGACATCCAGGGCGAATGTGGAAAACGTGGTGAAGCCGCCAAGAACACCGACGCCGAGAAAAGCGAGCATGTTGTCGGTCGCCACCGCTGCGGCGGCAACGACCGCGCCCAGCAGAAACGAGCCGACCACATTGACCACAAGGGTTCCGAAGGGGAATTCGGTGCCAAGAAGGGCGCCCGTGCGCGAGATAACAATATACCGGCCAACGGCGCCCAACGCTCCGCCCGCGGCCACGGCTAGATAAATCGTCACACCGTACCCTCCACGTTGATCGCCCCGGCCAAGCATGTTTGTCGTGCGTTCTCGCATAGCTCAATGGCAATTATGTGTCCAGGTGGTTGCGAATCTGTTGGACAATGCGGTGAGGTTCTCGTTGGACGCGGGTCGCGCCACCGGGCTGAGGCATCTGTGATGCAGAGAGTAATATGTTAACAGTATGTTATCTGAAAACACTCATATATCGCTTTGTCTACGGTTGAGGGTTGTTAAGGCGCTGCCCGAAATGCATTACCAATCGTTAACACTATTCACCTAGGGTTTCCCTGCAATGCGGTGGATCGATACGGCGAACGAGGCGGGCCGGGGTGACGACACCGTTGGTGTCCTCACACACGAGGGCCTAATATGGGGCCTAGTATGGTCGGCTTATCCGGCGATTGCCGGGCCAAGGCTATAGAGGAATAAAAACGCGTGCCCAGCGAATCCGTGAACGGCGCAGCGAAAACCGTCCTCGTCGTGGAGGACAACGAGCTCAACATGAAGCTCTTCCACGACTTGCTCGAGGCGCATGGCTATAACATCCTGCAGACCAAGGATGGGATGGAAGCGTTGC
The DNA here is from genome assembly GCA_021776055.1 of Kiloniellaceae bacterium. GTDB lineage: Bacteria > Pseudomonadota > Alphaproteobacteria > Kiloniellales > J153 > JAJFGI01. Next base: position 10,995 of record JAJFGP010000116.1, on the reverse strand, counting down.
GTATGGCGCGCGAGCATCGCCCCGATCTGATCCTCATGGACATCCAGTTGCCGGAGGTATCCGGTCTGGAGGTGACCAAATGGATCAAAGAGGACGACGATCTGAAGTCGATCCCGGTGATCGCGGTCACCGCCTTTGCAATGAAGGGCGATGAAGAGAAAATCCGTGAGGGGGGTTGCGAGGCGTACATTGCAAAACCAATCTCGGTGACGAGCTTCCTGGAAACCGTCCAGCGATACCTAAGCTGACCGCCGGGGCGGAGGGCCGAAATGACTGCCCGTATCCTGGTTGTCGACGACACACCAGCGAATCTAAGACTTCTCGAAGCTAAGCTGACGGCCGAGTATTTTGAGGTCGTCACGGCGACCGACGGCCCGTCGGCTCTTGATCTGGCGGTATCGAACGCGCCGGATTTGATTCTCCTCGACATCATGATGCCGGGTCTTGACGGGTTCGAGGTCGCGAAGCGCCTGAAGACCGATCCCAGCACGCAGCACATTCCCATTGTCATGGTAACCGCCCTAACGGATTCGACCGATCGGGTGCGTGGGCTTGAGGCCGGTGCCGACGATTTCCTCTCGAAGCCGGTCAACGATGTAGCCCTTTTTGCCCGGGTACGTTCGCTCACGCGGCTCAAGGTAATGATGGACGAGCTGCGCATTCGCCACATGGCGACGGGCCGGTTCCAGATGGCCGGCAAGGATCCGTACGGCGACGAGGGGGCGAGCATCACCGGCAAGGTCCTTCTCGTGGACAACGCGGAGCAAACGACGACGTTGGTGCGGGGATATCTGACGGAGGACGGGCACAAGGTCGAGCAAGCCACCAGTAGCGCCGAGGCCTTGGAGCTTGGCCGGTCGGGCGCATTCGATCTGGTTATCGTGGCGTTGCATCTACAAGGGGAGGACGGGCTGCGGCTATGTTCGCAACTGCGTTCGCAGGAGGAGACGCGCCACGTCCCCATACTTATGATCCTGGACGAGGGCGATCTGAAGCAGCTCGCCAAGGGGCTCGATATCGGCGTTACCGATTACTTGGTCCGCCCTATCAACAAGGACGAGCTACGGGCCCGCACGCGGACCCAGGTTCGCCGCCGACGTTATCACGACCGCCTGCGCAACATGTTGGAGAGCAGTGTTTCGTTGGCCTACACAGATACCCTGACCGGGGTCTACAACCGCCGCTATATGGATGACCATCTCGCGCGCAAGATCGCCGAGATTGCGGAAACCGCGAAGCCGGTATCGGTCATGATCTTCGATCTGGATCACTTTAAGCAGGTCAACGATACCTTCGGGCATGCCTGCGGCGATCGAGTTCTGAAAGGGGTGGCCGAGCGGGTCAGCACCAGCATCCGCGACATCGACCTGGTGGCGCGCTATGGCGGCGAGGAATTCGTGGTCATTATGCCGAGCACGCCGGCGGAGGTGGCCTTCACGGTCGCCGAGCGCCTGCGCAGCGGTCTTGCCGAGCATCCGTTCGCCGTGCCGGGCCATATCGACGGCCTACCGGTAACCGCGTCGATCGGGGTAGCGACGACCATGGACCCGTCGGAGACGGTCGAGGGATTACTCACGCGCGCCGATGCGGCGCTCTATGCGGCTAAGAAGGGGGGGCGCAATCAAGTATGCGCCGCCGACGAGGCTGGCTCGCCAGATGCCGGCGGGCAATTGCACGAGACGGTGAAGTCAGCCTAATGAAACGAAAAACGGCCGCCAGATTGGCGACCGTCGGCAGACTAAAGGGCCGCTAGGCGACCCCGGAGAATTTCGTCATTTCATCTTGGATTCTTTGAAGATCACGTGTTTGCGCGCGCGCGGGTCGTATTTGCGTAGCGCCAGCTTTTCCGTCGCCGTGCGCGGATTCTTCTTGGTCACATAGAAATAGCCCGTGTCGGCGGTGCTGACCAACTTGATCAAAAGGGTCGTTGGCTTGGCCATGATATTGTCCTTGTCGCCGGATCGTATATTGCGTTGGCGGGGAAGATAGCCGTCCAGGCCGGCAAGTCAAGGGTTCCCTAGACGCTAAAGGTCGCTAAACCCCTGGTTTCTACGGAATCACCCCGGCGGATCAGGGCTTCCTTCAGGATCAGCCGGGTGACCTCGGCCATGGGCAAGGCGGGAGCAGAGCCGACCGGGACCCAGCCGAGATCCTCCAACTCCCCGTCGCCGGCCAAGTCGCCGTGGGCCGTGGCCCCATCGGCAGCGAAAAAATAGGTATCGAAGCGAATGGGGTAGTCGGCTGGCGTAACGGCGCGCGCAAGCAGGTTTAGCGCCGCGAAGGCCGGGACAAGGCCGGCCTGCGAATAGGCGGCCCAAACGCCGGATGCTTGTGGGTTGGCTGAGGCCGATGGGGCATCGGTCCGCCCAACTGTTTGGCCAACCAACAGCCCCGTCTCCTCAAAGGTCTCGCGCAGGGCACCGCGGGCGAAGACCGTGAGTTCGGGCGCGTCGAGAGGCGATGGCTCAGGCGGGGAGGGCATATCCTCGGCGAAACCGGATGGCTGGTCGTCCGCGTCATCGATCCGACCACCGGGAAAGACATAGACGTTCGGCATGAACCGGCTGTGTCGGTGCCGGCGGCCAAGGAGCACCTCGAACGTGTCGGTTGAACCCAGGGCGGTTGAACCCGGTGTGCTTTGCCGCAACAACACCAAACCGGCGGCGCGCGCCGGCGTGACGGTCACTGTGGTGTTGCTGCCGTAGCGGCCTGGCCCGAATCTAGCTGAGCCGTGTTGTGAGTGCCGCCCTGGGCCAAGGTAAACAACGCCGGGTCACCGAGTAGGCGTTGCGCGACCTCGATATCGATGTCGGCTTCGCCTTGGCGCGGCGGGCAATTGGCCCGCAGGGTCTCGGCCGCCTGTACATCATTTGGATCGACGTCGCGGCGCCGGGTCACCTGGTCGATGGGCAACTCACCGGTCCGCAGCAAGTCCAAGACCTCGTCGGGTCCGGTCGCGCTGCCGCTGGTGCAAATATCCGGGATGACTCCGCGCCGGCTCAGACCGTACCCGGACGGCGCATGGAAGCGCGCCCAAGTCAGCGTCAACTCACCCTCGTTTGGCAGACGCAATACAGTCTGCACCGTGCCTTTGCCAAAGGAACTGCTGCCGATAACGACCGCACGCCCCAAATCTTGCAACGCCGCCGCGACAATCTCGGAGGCCGATGCGGAGTTGCCGTTGACCAGAACTACCACCGGCAGGTCCTTAGCCAGATTCTCGGGCTCGGCATCGAAATATTGATGGCTATCGGGATGCCGGCCGTGTGTGGAGACGATGCGCCCATTGGTCAGGAACAGATCGGATACCGACACCGCTTGATCGAGAAGTCCGCCGGGATTGCCGCGCAAATCCAGAACGATGCCGGCGGGCGTGCCATAGGCTTCGTCCGTCGCCAATTTCAACTTCTCGCGTAGGGACCGCGTCGTGCTTTGGTTGAAGCCGCTGACCCGGATGTGCGCGATGTTGCCGAGGCGTGCGTACTTTACTGTCTGTGGCACAATGTGAGCGCGCACCACTTGAATGTCGATGGTCTCCGGCTTGTCGTCCCGAAGTACGCCAAGGTTGACGGCGCTGCGCAACGGGCCACGCAGGCGGCGCACGATCTCACGCTGGCTTAAACCGACGGTCGACTCGTTGTCGATCATGGTGATGACATCATTGTCCTGCAGGCCGGCGTCTTCGGCCGGGGTATCTTCCATCACGGACAAGACTTGAACACCGGCATCGATGAGACGGATACGCACACCGATGCCGCCGAACCCATCCCGGCTGGCCCGGTTCTCGCGCGCCTCCTCACGTCCGGCATAGCGCGAGAAATTGTCCAGTGCGCCAAGGACGCCGTCAAAGACCACCTCGTAGAGCTTCTCTGGTTCGGGCTCGTTCGAATCGACTTTGTGGTTGCGCACAACCTTGAGCGCGGTGGCCGTTAAATTGCCCCAGCCCTCGGCATCGAACTTCTGCGGTGCGTTGAAAACGCCCGCCGTCTGATCGCCAAACGAAACCGAGACCTGGCCAATGTCATTCTTTACGGCGATGTCCGGCTCGACCGTGGACAGGTTCCCTAACCCGGCAAGCGCCAGGTCCGAGACGCTGACGTCCTCGATATAGATGTCGGTTATGTCCTGGAAGCCCACGCTGAAAAGCCGTGTGGCTTGCGACAAGTCCTGCTTCGCCGGAGTCCCGGAGTCCTGCGCGGCGCAGGCCACCATAAAGAAAGCAACCGATAGGGCTCCCAAACGGCGCAAAGCACCGCGCCGGGCGCTTGACGCGCCAATACCTTCCCCAAATTCCCTCACTATGAAGTACCCCTTTGACCCCATGTGCGCGACTACCCTGTCACGCCGCCATAGTAATCGAGGGTGGAGAGCTAGGCTACTAATAAATCGAAAGGATTTATTAACCATACACGCGAAGTCATTGATTTGTAGTGACGCGATGGATTTTCTTTGTCGTGTTAAGGTTACTTCCCGACCACCAACAACAGGCCGACGGAACTCATTCGGAATGCGGGCACATTACGCATCCGAAAAGCTCTAGCGTCTCCGCGCCGGCTTTTTGCTGCGTTTGCCCGACGGTTTCTTTTTTGGTGGATGTTTCTTACCCACTTTTTTGCCGGCCTTCTTACCTGCCTTGTGGCGGGGGCGGCCTGGGCGAGAGGGCTTCCAGCCCTCGTTCTTGCCACCGGCCTCTTCGTCATCCGCGATCAACTCTAGGATCAAGCCGCCGGTCATCGGTTCGGCTTCGCGCAGGCGAACCCGGACACGCTCGCCCAGGTGGTAGGTCCGGCCCCAGCGGCGGCCAACGAGGGCATGCTCGGCCTCGACATGATCGTAGAAATCGTCGGGTAGCAGGCTCATGGGCACCAATCCATCGGCGCCGGTGTCATCTAAGGTGACGAACAGGCCAAAACGGGTCACCCCGTTGATGGCGGCGGCGAAGATGGCGCCTACCTTGTCCTGCAGGAAAGCGGCGGTGAAACGGTCGACGGCGTCGCGCTCGGCTGTCGAGGCGCGGCGTTCCGTGGCGCTGATGTGCTCCCCGATCTCGACCAAGCGTCCGTCGGCGTCCGGCGGCAGACCGTCCTTGCCCAGATTAAGGCCGCGGATCAGCGCCCGGTGTACCAGCAGATCGGCATAGCGGCGGATCGGCGAGGTGAAGTGCGCATAACGGCTAAGCGCCAGGCCGAAATGGCCGATGTTCGTTGGGCTATAGATCGCCTGGCTTTGGGTGCGTAGAACCAACTGATTGACCATGTGGGCCGCTGGTAACTGGCGAACCTTGTGCAGAATTTGGGTGAGCACACGCGGGCGGATGACTTGGCCCTTGGCCAGATTCACACCGAGCCCGTCCAGGATCTGCCGCAACGCCTCGATCTTCACCGGGTCGGGCTGATCGTGCACCCGGTACATGCACGGTTGGCGCAGGGCCTCCAGGCGTTCCGCCGCCGCGACATTGGCGGTGATCATGAACTCCTCGATCAGTCGGTGACTATCCAGGCGCGCGCGGGCCTCGATGGCTGCGACGGTCCCGTCGTCGGCGAGCACCACCCGGCGCTCGGGTAGGTCCAGATCAAGGGTGCCGCGTTTTTCACGCGCCTTGAGTAGTGCGCCATAGGCGCCGTACAGCGGCGCTAGCACCGAATCTCGTAGCGGCTCCGTAAGCGAGTCGGGATGGCCGTCGTGCGCCGCCTGGACCTGTTCGTAGGTCAGCCGTGCCGTCGAGCGCATGAGGGCGCGGTGAAAGCGGTGCTTGTGCAAGCTACCCTCGGCATCCAGCCACATCTCGGCGACCAGACAGGGGCGGTCCTCGTTCGGCCGGAGCGAACACCAGCCGTTCGACAGGGCCTCGGGCAGCATCGGCACCACCCGGTTGGGGAAATAGGCCGAGTTGCCACGGTCGAAAGCTGCGCGGTCGAGGGCCGAGCCAGGGCGCACATAGGCGGCCACGTCGGCGATGGCAACCATGATGTGCCAGCCACCCGGATTGCGCTTGTCGGTATCCGCCTCGGCCCAGACCGCGTCGTCGAAGTCGCGGGCATCGGCGCCGTCGATGGTGACCAGGGGCAGGGCGCGCAGATCGGTGCGCGTGCCCAACGGCGTGGGTCCCGCGGCCTCGGCGTCTGCCAGCGCCTCGGGCGCGAAATCCACGGGCAGCTCGTGCTCGTGAATGGCAATCAGACTGAGGTTGCGGGCATCGCCCACCGGCCCCAAACGCTCCAGGACACGTACCTCGCGCCGGGCCGCGCGCGGCGTACCCCCTCTTGGTTGGCTGGGTCGAACTTCGGCCAACACTAGTTCGCCCGGTTCGGCCCCGGCGGTGTGTTCCGAGCGTAAAACAAAATCGTCGCGCGCCCGGCGGTCGGTGGGGCGCAGGCGGCCGCCAGCCTCGCCGATCTCATAGACACCCAGGACCCGGCGCTCGACCTTGGCGACGCGGCGGATGGTCCGCGCCTCGTAGGTGCGGTCATCGATTCGCTGGAGCTTCGCCAAGACGCGGTCGCCCGGCGCCAGGGCGGCGCGGCCTCGCTTGTCCGGTGCCAGATAGATGGTCGGTGGCGCCTCGGGTGCGTCCCAAGCGGCGGGTCGGGCCAGCAATTCGCCGTCCTCGTCGATGCCGGTGACCTCGATCACCGCAACCGGGGGCAAGGCGCCGCGCGAAGCAACCTTGCGTTTCGGCTGTCGTTCCAGCTCTCCCTCGGCCGCCAGATCCTTGAGCAGTGCCTTTAGCGGAATCTTGTCGCTGCCTTTCAAGCGGAAGGCGCGGGCGATCTCCCGCTTGCCCACGGGCGTTGGGCTCTCGCGAATGAAGGCAAGGACCTCTTCGCGCGTTGGTAACGGGTGGGAGGCAGCTTTGTGTTTACCTTGGACGCCGCCCTTTTTGGCGGTCACCTTTTTTCTGGCGGCTCGCGGTAGGCGGGACTTCGGTTTTGCGGGTTTTCTGTCGGCCAATGGGGGACGCCGTTAACTGGCGGCCTTGCGTGCCGCTGGTTTGCGTCGGGTGCTCTTCTTGGCGGGTTTGGCCTTGGCTTTCTTTGCTGGGGCTTTCTTCGCCGGGGCTTTAGCCTTCGCCTTCTTTGCTGGCTTTGCTTTGGGCGCACCCTTCGTTTTTTCGGCGCGGGCGGCCAGGATTTCGACGGCACGCTCAACAGTCAGAGTTTCGGCGTCGACACCCTTGGGCAACGACGCGATGATACGGCCGCACTTGATATAAGGGCCATAGCGGCCGCTGTGCAGGGTGATCGGCTTGCCGTCGGCCGGATGATCGGCGAGCGCTTTGCCGCTGCCACCACCCTTGGCCGGGGCCTCGGCGATCAGGGTCACGGCGCGATTGAGACCGATGTCGAGAACGCTCTCGTCCGCCGGGACCGAGCAATAGGTCGAGCCATGCTTCACATAGGGACCGTAGCGGCCAATGCCGGCGGTAATCGGCGTACCGCTTTCGGGGTGCATGCCGATCTCGCGTGGGAGAGAGAGCAGGGCTAGCGCAATCGGTAGGGTGATGTCATCCGGTGCCATGCCTTTGGGCAAAGAACAGCGCTTCGGCTTTTCCACATCCTTATCTTTTTTCTTGGCCTTGCCCTTAACTTTTTCTGGGGTCTCGCCAAGCTGAACATAGATTCCGAAGGGGCCCTTGCGCAGCGTCACCGGCAGGTTGGTTTCGGGGTCGAGGCCCAGCTCGCGCGGTTGGATCAAGGCGACATGGTCGTCCGTCTCACCGTCGCCGGGCACCGCCAGGGGGCGCGTATAGCGACACTCGGGATAGCTGGAGCAGCCGATGAAGCCACCGCTGCGACCCAACCGGAGACCCAGGCGACCGGTTCCACAGGCCGGACAGGCGCGCGGGTCCACGTCCGGCTTATCCGGATTGGTGGGAAAGAAATGCGGGCCCAGGTCGCTGTCCAGGGCGTCGATGACCGCGGTGATGGAAAGATCCTTGGTGCCGCCGATGGCCTCGCTGAAGGCCTCCCAGAATTGCCGCAGCACCGTTTTCCAGTTTTCCCGGCCGCCGGAGATATCGTCGAGTTGGGTCTCCATGTCGGCGGTAAAGTTGTACTGGACGTAGCGCGGGAAGAAGCTGCTCAGAAACGCCGTGACCAGGCGCCCGCGGTCTTCGGGCACGAAGCGGCGCTTGTCCAGGCGCACGTAGTCGCGATCTTGCAAGACCTGCATGATCGAGGCATAGGTGGACGGACGGCCGATGCCCATCTCTTCCAGATTCTTGACCATGCTCGCCTCGCTATAGCGCGGCGGCGGCTGGGTGAAATGTTGCTCGGGCAGAATGGCCTGGCGCTGCACCGCATCGCCCTCGTTTAGTTTCGGCAGGCGGCGGTCGCTGTCCTTGTTGCTGCCACCGTTCTTCGCCTCGTCGCGGCTCTCCTGATAGAGGGTCAGGAAGCCGTCGAAGACAACGACGGACCCGGTGGCACGCAGACCCGCGCGATCGCCATCAGCGCCAATATCCACGGCGACTTGATCCAGGCGGGCGCTTTCCATTTGGCTGGCGACCATGCGGGTCCAGATCAATTCGTAAAGTCTCAGACCGTCGGGATCGAGACTGCGCGCCAGATCTTGTGGTCGGCGTGACAGGGTGGTCGGGCGGATGGCTTCGTGAGCTTCCTGCGCATTCTTCGCCTTGCTTTTGTAGAAGCGCGGTGTCGAGGGCAGGTAGTCGTCCCCGTACTGGTCGCTGACCAGTTGGCGAGTGGCCTGGATCGCTTCGTTCGCGACCTGCACGCCATCGGTCCGCATGTAGGTGATCAGGCCGACCGTCTCGCCACCCAGGTCGATACCTTCATACAGCTTTTGTGCCACGCGCATGGTTCGCGTCGCGCCAAAGCCGAGCTTGCGCGAGGCTTCCTGTTGCAGGGTCGACGTGGTGAACGGCGGGTAGGGATTGCGCCTGACGGTTTTGCGCTCGACCGTGGCGACGGCGAAATTCGCGGTGGCTTCGAGCACGCCGGCGGCTTGGCGTGCCGCTGCTTCGTCGGCCAGGTCGTAGCGGTCCAACTTGCGCCCATCCAGACGGGTCAGGTGCGCCGTGAACGCCTCGCCATTGGGGGCGGTCAGCGTTGCATCGACAGACCAATACTCGCGCGGTCGGAAGACCTCGATCTCCGCCTCGCGCTCGCAGATCATGCGCAGGACGACGGATTGGACCCGGCCGGCCGAGCGGCTGCCCGGTAGTTTGCGCCAAAGTACCGGGGAGAGCGTGAAGCCAACCAGATAGTCCAGCGCCCGGCGCGCCAGATAGGCTTCGATCAATTCCTGGTTCAGCTCGCGGGCATTCTCGAAGGCCTGCACCACCGCGGTGCGGGTAACCTCGTTGAAGACAACGCGCTTGACCTCGATGCCGCCGAGCACTTTGCGTCGGCGCAACTCCTCGGCGATGTGCCAGGAGATGGCCTCGCCCTCGCGGTCGGGATCGGTCGCCAGGTAGAGGCGCTCGGCACCCTTGACCGCCTGGGCGATCTCACGCAGACGCTTTTCGCCACGCTCGTCTACTTGCCAGAGCATGGCGAAGTCGCGATCGGGATCGACCGAACCATCCTTGGGCGGGAGGTCGCGCACGTGCCCATAGCTGGCCAGGACGTGATAGTCCTTGCCCAGATACTTGTTGATGGTTTTCGCCTTGGCGGGCGATTCGACGACGACGACGTTCATTTGCGGGGCTGCACTGCGGCGCGAAGGCTCTGTCAAAAGGAAACGATGGGTGCCTGCGAGACCTTAGTCCAGGGCACCGGCGATGAGCGCCACGCGGTTGCCCGGGTGGCGCTCCAGACGACCGGCAAGCTCCATCTCAAGCAGGACAAGATGCACGATCGCGGCAGACACTTGGCATTGTCGGATCACTTCGTCAACCGCCGCCGGTGTGGGGCCGAGCAATTCCTCGACCATGCGGCGCCCTTCTGCAACCTCGGGCTCGGAGGGTAAAATCGGGTCCGCGCCCAGGAATTCCGCCGCTGGGGGCTCTTGGGCGGGGGCTCTGAGCGTCGCCTCGATCGCCCGCAAAACGTCGGCTGCGGATTCGACCAGCACTGCGCCTTGGCGGATCAAATCGTTGCAGCCACGGGCGCGTGGGTCCAATGGCGAGCCCGGTACGGCGAAGACCTCGCGCCCTTGGTCGAGGGCGAGACGCGCCGTAATCAACGAGCCGGAGCGCGGCGCCGCCTCGACCACCAACGTGCCCATGGCGATCCCGGATATGATCCGGTTGCGGCGGGGGAAATGACGCGCTTGCGGTACCGTGCCCGGCGGCATTTCGGAAAGCACCACCCCGCGCGTCTTGATCTCGGCGTGCAGGGCCGTGTTTTCCTCCGGATAGATGACGTCGATGCCACCGCCGACCACGGCCACCGTGCCGGTATCGAGCGATCCTTGGTGCGCGGCGGCGTCGATGCCGCGGGCCATGCCGGAGACGACCAACAACCCGGCGGCACCCAATTCGCCGGCGATTTGTTGCGCCAGACGGCGGCCATTCGCCGATGCATTGCGCGCACCGACGACCGCGACGGCGTTTCGCTGCAACAGGTGTGTATGGCCAAAGCAGCTTATGATCGGAGGAGCATCGTCCAACGCCGCCAGCGCGGGCGGATAGTCGGGCTCCACCAGGGCGATCAGGCGCGCATCTTGTGTGTATAGCGTATCGATCTCGCGCCGCACGGCCGCCACCGGGCAGACCCGGATAGGCCGGGCCCGGCCACCGCGCCGGGCCAGATCCGGCAAGGCATCGATCGCCGCCTCGGCGGAGCCGAAACGCCGCAACAACTGGCGAAACGTGATGGGGCCGACATTCTCGGTGCGAATGAGGCGTAGCCAGGCCAATCGCTCGGCCTGACTCAAAACACGCGGGGCGCCAGGTTCCATCGCGCAACCTTGGGCGTTAGGCGCTACTCCCGTCAAGTCAGGGGGCCTTGCGGCCGATCCTGGGCTCCTCACCGCGCAGCAGGCGGCGGATGTTGGCGTGATGGCGCCACCAGACCAGAAGCGCGAGCA
>JAJFGP010000115.1 GCA_021776055.1 Kiloniellaceae bacterium | reverse complement strand
TCGATCATCCTAAAATGAGCGCATCTGGGCGGGAAGCAGACTAAGGTAGGGGCGAAGCGCTCCGTTGTTATGAACGCGAAGCCATATCCTTCGAGATGCTAACTTCACCATGGCCTAGTTCCTCTCGAGACGCGCAAATCCGCTTGCGCCACGGCGCCGATCCGTTACAAAAGCACAGAAATTAGGCAATTCTCGAAGGCGCCTGAAATATGGGCATTTCTATTGGTCCGGTGACCCTGGACGATCCGGTAATCCTGGCCCCCATGTCCGGGGTGACCGACGGGCCGTTCCGCCGTGTGGTCAAGGCCTGCGGCGCCGGGCTGGTGGTCTCGGAGATGATTGCCAGCCAGGCCATGATCCGGTCCACGCGGCAGTCGCTGAAAATGGCCTCCAGCGAGCCGGATGAAGGACCGCTGGCCGTGCAGCTCGCCGGCTGCGAGCCGGAGGTCATGGCCGAGGCGGCCCGCCTGAACCAGGATCGCGGGGCCGCGATCATCGACATCAATTTCGGCTGCCCGGCCAAGAAGATCGTCAACAAGTATGCCGGCTCGGCCCTGATGCGCGAGCTGCCGTTGGCCCGGCGGATTATCGAGGCGACCGTGGCGGCAGTCGATCTGCCGGTTACCCTGAAGATGCGCACCGGATGGGACGACGACAGCCGCAACGCACCGGAGCTGGCGCGTATCGCCGAGGACTGCGGCATCCGCATGCTCACCGTGCATGGCCGCACCCGCTGCCAGCTTTACACCGGCCGCGCCGACTGGGGCTATGTGGCCCAGGTCAAGGATGCGGTGCGCATCCCGGTGATCGTCAATGGCGATATCAACTCCCTGGCGGATGCCGCGACGGCCCTGCGCGAGTCCGGCGCGGATGGCGTGATGATCGGGCGCGGCGCGACAGGCCGGCCCTGGTTCCTGCGGCAAGTGATGACATTCCTGCGCACCGGGGAGGTGTTACCCGATCCGCCGCTGGCGGCGCAGCTTGCCATGGTGCTAGCGCACTACGACGGCATCCTATCCTACCACGGTAAAGACAAGGGCGTGCGCGTGGCGCGCAAGCATCTGGCCTGGTACTGCACGTCGCTGCCGGGCGCAGCGGAGGTGCGCAACGCCATAAATCACGAGGGCGATGCGCGCCGTGTCGTAGCGCTTGTCAGCGATTTCTTTACATCGCATATCGAGCGGGCGGCGGCGTAATGAGCGGCCTAGCCCACGCGATCACGACGCACCGGCGCGGCGATGTGGCACCGGTCCTTGCCGCCTTGCCGCAACCTGTTTTCGTTGTCGACGAGGCCGGCCGCATCGACTATGCAAATCCCGCCGCCGAGCAGTTCTTCCAAAGCGGTGTTGCCGCGTTGATCGGCCGGCCGTTGACGCAGGTCTTGCCCGCGGATAGCCCCGTCTTTCAACTGGTTGCTCAGGTGCGTGAGGGCGGCCATTCGGTCTTCGAATACGGTATCAGCATCGAAACGCCGCGCACCGGCTTGCGCCACGTCACGGTGGGCGCGGCGGCCATGGCGGAGCCGCCGGGGGGCGTTGTCGTCTCGTTCCAGGAGCGATCCATTGCCCGCAAGATCGACGATCAACTGGTTCATCGAAACGCCGCCCGGTCGGTCACCGCCATGGCGGCCATGTTGGCGCACGAAGTGAAGAACCCGCTGTCGGGCATTCGTGGGGCCGCGCAATTATTGGAATCGAATGCTGGGCCCGATGATCGGCAACTCACGCGTCTGATCTGTGACGAGGCAGACCGTATCGTCGCCTTGGTGGATCGTATGGAAATGTTTGCCGATGGCGGCCCGCCGGCGCGCGCCTCGGTCAATATCCACGAAGTGCTCGGTCATGTGTGCAAGCTGGCAAATAGCGGTTTTGCCGCCCATCTCCGTATTGTCGAGAACTACGATCCCTCTCTACCTCCCGTTTATGGTAACCGCGATCTGCTGATTCAGGCGTTTCTCAACCTAATCAAGAACGCGGCGGAGGCTGCTCCCGAGGACGGTGGCGAAATCGTCCTGTCGACACGCTATCAGCAAGGTGTGCGGCTGGCGGTTCCGGGCGCGGAAAGTCGCGTCGACTTGCCGCTGACCGTCAGTGTCCAGGACAACGGCCCCGGCATCCCCGAAGACTTACGCGAGCACCTCTTCGACCCCTTCGTGACCACCAAGAGCGGCGGCAAGGGATTGGGACTGGCGTTGGTTGCCAAGATCGTCGGCGATCATGGCGGGGTCATCGAGTTCGACGGCGAACCGCAGCGTACGGTTGTGCGCATGAGGTTGCCGAAGGCACCGCGTGCGGCGGAGGTGTCATGAGTAGCGCTACCATCCTGATCGCCGACGATGACAGCGGCATCCGCACCGTGTTGAGTCAGGCGCTCGGCCGTAAGGGCTACGACGTACGCACCACGGGAACGGCCGCCGGGCTGTGGCGATGGATCGAGGCGGGCGATGGCGATCTGGTCATCACGGACGTGGTGATGCCGGACGAGAACGGTCTCGATCTCCTCCCGCGCATCCGCAAGCTGCGGCCAAATCTGCGGGTCATTGTCATGAGCGCGCAAAACACCCTGCTGACGGCGGTGAAGGCGACGGAGAAGGGAGCCTTCGAGTATCTGCCGAAGCCCTTTGATTTGCGCGAACTGGCGACGGTGGTGGAGCGGGCTCTCTCCGAACCCATTGCATCGGCGCCCGCGCCAACGCTGTCGGCGGGTGGCGAGGACGAGCGACTGCCGCTGATCGGCCGGTCGCCGGCTATGCAGGATATCTACCGAACCCTGGCACGGCTCATGGGTACGGATTTGACGGTGACCATCTACGGCGAGTCGGGCACCGGCAAGGAGCTGGTCGCCGGCGCCTTGCACGCCTATGGCAAACGGCGGCACGGCCCCTTTGTCGCCATCAACATGGCCGCGATCCCACGGGAGTTAATCGAAAGCGAGTTATTTGGCCACGAGAAGGGGGCCTTCACGGGGGCTACCGCACGATACTCGGGTCGTTTTGAGCAGGCCAACGGCGGCACCTTGTTTCTGGATGAGATCGGCGATATGCCGCTTGAGGCGCAAACGCGCCTGCTGCGCGTGCTGCAGGACGGAGAATACACCTCCGTCGGTGGCCGCACGCCGATCCGGGCGGATGCCAGGATTGTCACGGCCACTCACCGCGATCTTCGCGTGTTGGTGCGCCAGGGCCTATTCCGTGAGGATCTGTTTTATCGCCTGAACGTGGTGCCCATTCGCCTGCCTCCCTTGCGGGAGCGTAGCGAGGACATTCCCGAACTTGCCCGCCACTTCATCGCCCAGGTACAGGCCGAAGGCCTGCCGGGCAAAACCATCGATCCGGACGCGATGGCGGCATTAAAGGCCTATCGCTGGCCGGGAAACGTCCGCGAATTGGAGAATCTGGTTCGCCGCCTAGCCGCCCTCTATAGCCAGGACGTGATCGGTGAGGCGGTTATTCGAGCGGAATTAGGGGATGGGTCCTCGGAACCAGCCACGGCGGCGCACGAAGCAGGCTCCCTCGGGGGCGCCGTGGAGCATCACCTGCGGACCTACTTCTTTGCGCATAAGGATGCCTTGCCGGCGGCGGGCCTTTATGACCGAATTTTGCGGGAAGTGGAGCGCCCTTTGATCGAGTTGAGCCTGGCGGCCACCCGTGGCAACCAGATCCGGGCGGCACAACTTCTCGGCCTCAATCGAAATACCCTACGAAAAAAGATTCGAGACCTGGACATTCAGGTGGTTAGAGGCCTTAAATGAGCTGTGGCAAATATACCACAGAGAATGGTACCACCTCCGTATGCAGGGATCGAGTGAAGCGGGACTAGGGGCCGAGGCGACGCCTGCCGCGCAAGGCGTCTTTGGGCGCTTTGCTGCGTGGGCGGAGCGGGTCAATCTCGAGCGCAAGCTGGCCATCGCGCTGTTGCTGGGGGCCGTGGCCTCCGGGACGGTGACGTTCGCCGCCATGACCGGTCATGTTCCGGTGGCAGGCGATCCCTGGGGCCTGCTGCTGCTGCTCAATCTCGATCTGGTATTGCTGTTGTCCCTGAGTGCCCTGATCGCCCGGCGCCTGGTGATCCTGTGGGCGGAGCACAAGAAGGGCCTTGCCGGGGCGCGTCTGCACGTCCGGCTGGCCGCCTTGTTCAGCCTGGTTGCCGTGACCCCGACCATCGTGATCGCGACGTTCTCGGTCCTGCTCTTCAATTTCGGCTTGCAGGGATGGTTCAGCGATCGGGTGAGCACAGCCGTCAAAGAGTCCTTCGCGGTTGCCCAGGCTTACCTGGATGAGCACAGACAATCGATAAGTTCCGATGCGCTGGCAATGGCCCAAGACCTGAACCAGCAAGGGGTCTCGTTGGCGCTCAACCCAGAGCAGTTCAACGAAGTGTTGAACAAGCAGGTGGGAACGCGTGCCTTGGCCGAGGCGGTTGTCTTCGATAGCCAAGGACGGGTCATTGGCCGGGCAGGCTACAGCCTGCTTCTTGAATTCAACCCGCAAATACCGGACTGGGCCTTTCAGCGGGCAAAAGCAGGCGAGGTCGTGATTCTGACCGCGGAAGCGGATAACCGCGTTCGCGCTTTGCTGCGCCTCGACGGATTCAGCAACGCATATCTCTATGTAGGACGGCTCGTCGATCCACGCGTCCTTGCCCACATCGACCAGACGGAAAACGCGGTCAAGCTGTACGAGGAGTTGGAGGGCAAGCGCTCGGACTTGCAATTGACGTTTGCCCTGATCTTTGTCGTCGTCTCCCTGATGTTGTTGTTGGCTGCCATCTGGGTCGGACTGGCCTTCGCCAATTACCTAAGTCGCCCGATCGGATTGGTGGTCGATGCCGCGCAAAAAGTTGGCGGTGGCGATTTGACCGCGCGGGTCGAGACGCAAGGCACGGCTGATGAGGTGGGAATATTGGCCCGCGCCTTCAACCGCATGACCAGCCAGTTGGAAAGCCAGCACGGCGATCTCATGGAAGCCAACGAGCAGCTCGATCACCGGAGTCGGTTTATCGAGGCCGTCCTCGGCGGCGTTTCCGCGGGGGTTCTTGGCCTCGACGAACACGGCATGATCACGCTGCCGAACCGCTCGGCTTGCGACTTGCTGGCCATGGCGGAGAAAGATATGCGTGGCCGCAAGCTGGGAGACGTTGTGCCGGAAATGGCCGATCTTCTGGTAGAAGCGCGTCAACGGCCGCAGCGGTTGAGCGAGCAGACGATAGGTCTGGCACAAAGCGACGGTACCCTGCGCCGCTTGCTGGTGCGCATCGCGGTCGAGGTCGACCGCCGCAAGATCATCGGCTTTGTCGTCACATTCGACGACATAACCGAGTTGCTTTCGGCGCAGCGGAAAGCGGCCTGGGCGGATGTCGCGCGCCGCATCGCGCATGAGATAAAGAATCCGCTGACACCGATTCAACTGTCGGCCGAGCGATTGAAACGCAAATACCTCGAGCAGATCACCACCGATCGAGAAACGTTTGAGACGTGCACGGATATCATTGTTCGCCAGGTCGGAGACATCGGCCGGATGGTGGACGAGTTCTCCTCGTTCGCGCGCTTGCCGGCGCCAGTGATCGTGCCCGAGGATTTGGGCGAGATGATCGAACAGGCGATGTTTCTGCCGGGCGGTGCCCATCCGGAGGTGGAGTTTGCTTTCGAAGCACCGCCGGAGCGAGTGGTTATTCCATGCGACCGTGAGCAGATTGGGCGGGCCCTGACGAATTTGATTCAAAATGCCGTCGATGCGATCGAGCGGCGGGAGCCAAGCGGCACCGAGCCAATGGCACCGGGCCGGGTGACCGTTGATCTGATCGACGATGGGACGATGCAGGCCATCGTGGTTGAGGACAATGGCCCAGGCTTGCCCCGGGCAGAACGGCATCGGCTGACCGAGCCCTATGTGACCACACGGCTGGAAGGCACCGGCCTGGGCCTGGCGATCGTGAAAAAAATCATGGAAGATCACGGCGGCACTCTCCGCCTGGAAGATTCTCCCACTGGCGGTGCGCGGGTCTGTCTGGTATTCCCCTTGTCGGAGGATCGTCCGGACACGGGTGTTAAACCCGACACGGCCGATAACAGGGGCACGGCCGCGAACAAATCCACTGGCACCGACTCAGGTATGAAACGGAAAATACGAGCTCATGGCGCGTGACATTCTGATCGTCGATGACGAAGCCGACATCAGGATGCTGATTAGCGGCGTTCTGCATGACGAGGGCTTTGCCACGCGTGATGCGGGGGACAGCGACAATGCCATGGAGGCGCTGGCCACCCGGCGGCCGAGCTTGGTCATTCTGGACATCTGGCTGCACAACAGCCGCCTTGATGGGCTCGAGCTTCTGCGCGCGGTTAAGCACGAGCACCCGTCCGTGCCGGTGGTCATGATCAGCGGCCACGGAACCATCGAGACCGCCGTGACGGCGATCAAGCTTGGCGCCTATGATTTTATCGAAAAGCCGTTCAAGGCGGATCGTCTGGTCCTGGTGGTACAACGGGCCATCGAGGCCGCGCGGTTGCGTGAGGAAAATGCGGAGTTGCGCCTGCGTGTCGGGCCGCAGACCGAACTGATCGGCCAGTCGCCGGCGGTCTGTCAATTGCGTCAAAGTATCGCCAAGGTCGCGCCCACCGGCAGCCGGGTCCTCATTACCGGGCCCGCCGGGGTTGGCAAGGAAGTGGTCGCACGCGATCTGCATGCGCGCTCGCGCCGGGCCGCCGGATCGTTCGTCGTGCTGAATTGTGCGACCATGCACCCGGAGCGCTTGGAGCTCGAATTGTTCGGCAGTGAAGCCGGCGTCGAAAGCTCCGATTCTCCTGGCCGGCTCGGCACGTTGGAGCGCGCTCATGGCGGTACCCTGCTGCTGGACGAAGTCTCCGATATGCCCATGGAGACCCAGGGCAAGATCGTGCGCGCCCTGCAAGAGCAGACGTTTCTGCGCCTCGGCGGTGAACGTAGCGTCGAAGTCGACGTTCGGGTTATAGCCTCGACCAGCCGCGAACTCTCGCGGCTTATCGGCGAGAGCATGTTCCGCGAGGACCTTTTCTATCGCCTGAATGTGGTGCCGCTGTCCGTGCCCGCGCTGCGCCAGCGGCGCGAGGACATTCCCGATCTTGTCCGCCATTTTGTCCTGCGGGCCGCGGAAGTCTCCGGCCTGCCGCCGCGACGGATTAGCGATGATGCCATGGCAACCCTGCAGGCCTACGATTGGCCGGGCAATGTGCGTCAGCTTCGTAATGTCATCGATTGGATCCTCATCATGGCCGGCGGCGCGCCGACAGACCCGGTGCGCTCCGATATGCTGCCGCCCGATATCGGGGCCATCGCGCCCTCCATCGGTGGTGGCGGTGAGGCCGGGACTGAAATGATGTCGTTGCCCCTGCGCGAGGCGCGCGGTGCCTTCGAGCGTCAGTATCTCGAAGCGCAGGTGACCCGCTTTGGCGGAAACATATCGCGCACCGCCAGTTTCGTGGGCATGGAACGCTCGGCCCTGCATCGAAAGCTTCGTTCTCTCGGTATCAACGCGCCAGAGCGGCATTAGTACCCAGTCCCGGGAACCCGTTATGCAAGTCATTATCTGCGGCGCCGGCCAGGTGGGCTCCAACATCGCACGCTATTTGGCGACCGAGGGCGCTGATATCACGGTAATCGATCAGTCGCCGGAGTTGATCGAGAAGATCAGCGAATCTCTGGATGTCAAAGGCCTGGTGGGCTTCGCCTCGCATCCGGATGTGCTCGAGCGCGCCGGGGCGGCCGATGCGGACATGGTCATCGCGGTGACCTATGCCGACGAGGTCAACATGGTGGCCTGCCAGATTTGCCATTCCATTTTCGAGGTGCCCACCAAGATCGCGCGGGTCCGGCACCAGAGCTATCTCGATCCCATGTGGTCGGACCTGTTCGGCCGGGACAACATGCCGATCGACGTCATCATCTCGCCGGAAGTCGAGGTCGCCAAGGCGATCGAGCGGCGCCTGAGGGTGCCCGGTGCCTTCGACGTTCACCCGCTTGCCGACGGTAAAGTGAGTTTAATCGGCGTTCATTGCACCGAAGACACGCCGATCCTGGACACGCCGCTGCGCCAGCTAACAGCGCTGTTCCCGGAGCTGCATATTGTCGTGGTCGGCATATGGCGCCAGAACGCCGGGATCGTGCCGTCGCCCGAGGATTCGCTAAAAGCAGGGGACGATGTCTATTTCGTCGCCGAGACCGCGCACCTGGCCCGCGCCATGGCGGCCTTCGGTCACGAGGAGAAAGAGGCGCGCCGCGTTGTCATCGTCGGCGGTGGAAACATCGGCCTTAACTTGGCCAGCCGGGTGGAGAAAGAGCATCCGCACGTCTCGATGAAATTGATCGAGGTCGACAAGAAGCGCGCGGAGCATGTCGCCCAATCGCTGGAACGTAGTGTTGTCATTCACGGCGACGCCCTGGACACCGATATCCTTGAAGAAGCCGGCTGCCGGTTGGCGGAAACCGTGGTTGCCGTCTCCAACGACGACGAGGTCAATATCCTGGCCTCGCTTTTGGCCAAACGGTTTGGCTGCCGCCGGGCCGTTACCTTGATCAACAAGGCGACCTATGCGTCGCTGGTGGGTACGCTGGGAATCGATACGGTGGTCAGCCCACGGGCCATCACCGTCTCGACCATTCTGCAGCACGTGCGGCGCGGCCGCATTCGGTCCGTCCATTCCATTTCCGAAGGCTTTGGCGAGGTGATCGAGGCCGAGGCCCTGGAGACATCGAGCTTGGTCGGTGTGGCGATACGCGATTCCAAGTTGCCGGACGGTGTCATTGTCGGCGCCATTGTGCGCGGCGACAAGGTCATTATTCCACGTGGCGATACGGTGGTGCGGCCGAACGATCTGGTGATTATCTTCGCCGCGACGGCGGCCGTGAAGAAGATTGAGAAGCTGTTCTCGGTCAAGCTAGAGTTCTTCTAATCATGCCGCGTCAAGCGTACGTCAATGGCCGCTACCTACCGCATGGGCAGGCCACCGTTCATATCGAGGATCGCGGTTTTCAGTTCGCCGACGGTATCTATGAGGTCGTGCCCGTGCGCCAGGGCACCTTGATCGACGAGGAACCGCATCTGGATCGTCTGGAACGTTCGCTGGGTGAGCTGCGCATCGCCATGCCGATGCGCAGACGGGCGATCAAGCTCATCCTCCGAGAGTTGATTCGCCGTAACGATCTGCATGACGGCTTTGTCTATATGCAGGTCACACGCGGTGTCGCGCCGCGCGACCACAAGTTCCCGGCGCATTCCACGCCGACCTTGGTGATGACGACGCGGCGCATGAAACCGCACCGGGAAGCCGTACTGCGCGACGGCGTGTCGGTCATCACGGCACCCGATATCCGCTGGGGCCGCTGTGATATCAAGTCGGTCGCCCTGCTGCCCAATGTGTTGGTCAAACAGGCGGCCGCCGAGGCAGGTGCTTACGAAGCCTGGCAGGTCGATGACGAGGGCCGGGTGACGGAAGGCAGTTCCTCGAACGCCTGGATCGTGACCGGCGATAACAAGGCGGTTACGCGCGACGCCACGCACGCGATATTGAACGGCATCACGCGACTTTCCTTGCTCAAGGTCATCGAGGCCGAGGGATACAGTTTCGAGGAACGGCCCTTCACGGTCGCCGAGGCGAAGACGGCGCGCGAAGCCTTTCTGACCTCCAGCAGCTCGTTTGTCATGCCGGTCACGCGAATCGACGACGCCCCCGTGGGCGACGGCCGATCCGGCAAATTGACGGCCGCGCTACGCAAGCACTACATGGATTACATGACAGAGCAGGGTGCAGGCGGGTGAGCATCGTCCGTCCGCGGGCGTTGCTGTTCGACTGGGACAACACGCTGGTCGACACCTGGGAGACAATCCACGCCGCGTTCAACACGACCCTGACCGCCATGGGACAAACCCCTTGGACGCTGGAAGAGGCCCGGACACGGATCCGCGCCTCCGCCCGCGATTCCTTTCCGGCCTTGTTCGGCGCCCGGACGGATGAGGCGATGGATATTTTCTACCGCGCCTTCGAAAGCCAACACCTGGAGACCCTGCGCGAGCGGGACGGGGCGGGCGCCATGCTGCGCACCCTGGCCGGGATGGACCCGCTATATCTGGCCGTGGTCAGCAACAAGAAAGGCCA
>JAJFGP010000114.1 GCA_021776055.1 Kiloniellaceae bacterium | reverse complement strand
CCACTCGAAGTGTGGCGTTATGAAAAAATTCTTGCGGTTGGCATCGACGGCTAGTGCGCCGAGGTCCGAAGGGTAAATTGGGCACAGCATATAATTTGAGCGCCCGCCCGATATTGGCGGGCACGGCAAAACATCCGGCGGTTGCCGGACGCTTGAACTAATCTAGGAAATTTATCGAGACGCCGGGAGGGCGCCGGGCGAGGCCTATGTGCCCGTGGCCCGTTCACGGCGAAACTCGTTCTACGAGTTCCGCCGACGGGACACTAGAAGCCTTCGCGTTCCATGCGCTTGCGGAGCAGCTTGCGGTGGCGCCGGACGGCTTCCGCCTGTTCCCGCTTGCGGCGTGCCGAGGGCTTCTCGTAGCTACGGCGCAGTTTCATCTCCCGGAAGACGCCCTCGCGCTGCAGCTTCTTCTTCAGCGCCCGAAGGGCTTGATCGACGTTATTATCGCGAACCTGTACCTGCACGTTGCCTTCAGCTCCCGTTTCCGACCTCCGGGCCACCCTGGTGTCAGGACCCCGGCGAAAAGCCATAAAACTCCACCACTCCAGCCAACCGCGGGAGCGTGGACCGGTTAGATAACACACGGCGCGGGCAAAAGAAAGCCCCTGGACCCACGCCTCCGGGCCTTTACCGGCCGCACCACGCGCTCCATATTAGGGGCATGGCTATTCTTAAGATTGCCCGGATGGGGCATCCGGTTTTGCGTCAGGTAGCCAGCCCGATCGAGGACCCTGGGGCGCCGGAGGTTCGGCGCCTGGTCGCCGATATGCTGGAGACCATGCAGGATGCCCAGGGGGCCGGTCTGGCGGCGCCACAGGTCTATGTGCCCAAGCGGCTGGTGATCTTCTCCGTCTCTGGTGAGCGCGCTGAACGGGCGGCGGACGAGGCTGCCGACGGCGCCGAATCGGAGGAGGTCGAGGATGAGGTGCCCCTGACCGTTCTCATCAATCCGGTGATTGAGCCCCTGACCGAGGATATGAGCGTTGCCTTGGAGGCCTGCCTGTCGGTGCCCGATCTGGCCGGTCAGGTGCCGCGCTATACGGCCGTGCGCTACCGTGGGCTGGGGCTCGATGGCCAGGAAATCGTGCGCGAGGCCGCCGGCTTTCATGCCCGCGTGGTGCAGCACGAGTGCGATCATCTGGATGGCGTTCTCTATCCACAGCGCATGCGCGATCTGGCGACCCTGATGTTCACCTCCGAACTGCACGTTCAGGTGCGTGACGAGGCGGCGGAATGACCGGGCGCCGCAAGAGCCACAAGGACGTTCGCGCCCAGTTGCTACAAGCCACATTGCCGCATGTTGTGTTCGACGGCTGGAGCGAGCGGGCCCTGAAAGCCGGCGCCAGCGATGCAGGGATCGATCCGGCCGTAGCCCAGAACGCCATTCCCGGCGGCGCGGCGGAGATGATCGCGTTCTTCAGCAGTGATATTGACCGGCAGTTGCTTGAGCACTTGGCTTCCCTGGATTTGGCCGCCATGAAAGTGCGCGAGCGCATCGCCACGGCGGTGCGGACACGCCTGGAGTTGTTGACACTGCACCGAGAGGCCGTGCGCCGGGGGGTCGTCTTTCTGGCCTTGCCGCGCCATGCTGCCCTCGGCCTCAAGTGCCTCTATCGGACGGTCGATGCCATCTGGTATGCCGCCGGCGATACGGCGACCGACTACAACTTCTATTCCAAGCGCATTCTGTTGGCGGGCGTGTATTCGGCGACTCTGCTGTTTTGGCTGAACGATTCGTCCGATGAATTTGCCGCGACGTGGGCTTTCCTCGACCGGCGTATTGCCGAGGTGCTGAAGGTGGGCGGTACGCTGGGCCGGACGATGACCAGACTGCTCGATCTGCCGGATCGCGTTTTCGCTGGCGGCCCCGGTTTCTGGCGCCCCAAGAAACAGCCCTAGCCCAATTCGCATTAAGATGGAGACGCTAATGAAGCTTACCCGCATAGCGGTACTTTGGAGCGTGCTGGCGGTGTTGGCGCTTCCGGCGATGGCGGAACAGTCGCCCTATGTAGGCATCGAGGGGCGCAGCCTGAAGGCGCTGTCGCAGGAAGAGATCGCCGATCTGGCGGCGGGCCGCGGCATGGGTTTGGCACTCGCGGCGGAACTCAACGGCTATCCGGGACCTCGGCATGTGATTGATTTGGCTGACGAGCTTCAGTTATCCCCGGGGCAGCGCACACGGACGCAGGCGCAACTGGCCGCCATGAAGGTTGAGACGATTGCTATCGGCCAACGGATCATTGACGATGAAACGGCTCTAGATCGTTTGTTCGCGGAGGAGACAGCGACGCGCGCAACGCTGGACGATCTGGCTTCAAAGATCGGTGTCGCACAGGGTCAATTGCGCGCCGCGCACTTGCGCTATCACCTGACCATGATGGAAATCCTGTTGCCCGAGCAAGTCGCCCGTTACGGCGAGTTGCGCGGTTACGCCACGGATAGCCACCGCACGCACGGCGCCCACTAAGCGCTAATACTTCGGGTTAATGCGGGTGACGTGGCCCATTTTGCGGCCGGGGCGTGCCTCGGTCTTGCCGTAGAGGTGCAGCTTGGCGCGCGGGTCGTTGAGGTGCGTTGAGGCGCTGGCGACGTCGTCACCGACTAGGTTCTTCATGACTGCGTCCGCCAAGGGCTCGGTCGAGCCGAGCGGTAGACCGGCGATGGCACGCACCAGTTGCTCGAACTGCGAGGTAACGCACGCGTCCAAGGTCCAGTGGCCGGAATTGTGCGGCCGTGGCGCCAACTCGTTGACCAGAACCTCCCCGTCGCCGGTGACGAACATCTCGATCGCGAGCAGGCCGACCAGGCCGATCTCGGCGGCCATGTGGCGGGCGATCCCTTCCGCCTTGTCCAACGCCTTCGCTGGCGCGCGCGCCGGTACGATGGTCTGATCCAAGATGTGGTGCTTGTGCTGGTTCTCCACCGGCACGAACGTCTGTCGGGCGCCATCGCTCCCGCGGGCGACGATGACCGAGACCTCCAGGCGAAAGTCGACATAGCGCTCCAGAATCGCCCCGGCGCCGGTGGCGGCTTGGGCCATCCCGGCCCAGGCAGCGCCCAGGTCCGTGTCGGCGGCAATCGCCACCTGGCCCTTGCCGTCATAGCCCATCTCGGCGGTCTTGAGCACGCAGGGGCTGCCCATATCGGCCACGGCGGCGGCTAGGGAGGCGGCATCGGTAACGCTGGTATAACGCGTGGTTGGGACGCCAATCTTGCCGCAAAATTCCTTTTCCCGCAGGCGGTTTTGGCAAATCGATAGGATCGCTGGATCGGGGTGGAAGGGGACGCGGGCCGCCAGAAATTGGGCGGCTGTCAGGGGGATGTTCTCGAATTCGATGGTCACCACATCGACCGCCGCCGCGAAGGCGGCCAGCGCCGCCTCGTCCTCGTACGGGGCGATGGTGGCGCGCGAGGTGACGTGGGTCGCCGGTGCGTCGGCATCCGGACAGAAGACATGCGAGCGGTAGCCGAGATGGGCGGCGGCGATCGCCGTCATACGGCCAAGCTGCCCGCCGCCAAGAATGCCGATGACGGCGCCTGGTCGCAGTGGACTCGAAGCCGGGTTCGCCATCCAGTCTTAGCCGTCGTCGCGCGGGGTCTCGGCCACGCCCGCCGTCTGCTTGGCCCGCCAATCGTCCAGGGCGGCGGCGATGGCGGTATCGCTTAGCGCCAGTACGGCGGCGGCCAGCAGGGCGGCGTTGATGGCCCCGCTCTTGCCGATGGCTAGCGTTCCCACCGGCACCCCGGCGGGCATCTGCACGATCGAGAGCAGGCTATCGAGGCCGCTCAGCGCCTGGCTTTCCACAGGCACGCCGAAGACCGGCAGGGCCGTCTGGGCCGCTACCATGCCCGGCAAATGCGCCGCCCCACCGGCACCGGCGATGATGGCCTTGAGGCCGCGTTCGCGGGCGCTACCGGCGTAGTCCGCCAGGCGTTTGGGCGTACGGTGCGCCGAAACGATGCGTTTTTCGTAAGGAATGCCCAGGGTCTCGAGGGTCTCGGCGGCGTGGCGCAGGGTCGCCCAATCGGACTGGCTGCCCATGATAATGCCGACGGAGGGGCCGTTTTCTGCCATACACAGGGACTTTCACGGTCGTCCAGGGCGTTTCAAGGTCGGCATTATCGGGACAAGCCCCAGGACGCGCAAGAGTGGCGGCGTCAACATTCCGTTTACCATACGTCCTTACTCTTCGAGCCAGGTGCCGGCAGAGCGAGTCGGCGGCAGGACGCGGGAAATCTATGCGGATTCGGAGAGGGAATGAGGCGGCGGCCCCCGGTGCCGTAACGCCAGGGGGGGTGTCGCCCGCGGGGCAGTCGCCGGCGTCGGAACGTCCGGGCAAGACCGCCGAGGCCGGTGCCCCTGCGCCAACATCGGATACGGCAACTTTGGCCGGGATTCCGCAGGCGGAGCTGACACCGCAAGTAAGCGCCGCCATCGGCATGCTGATGGCCGAGGTGCAAAAGCTGCGCGAGGAACTGGCGCAGTCCCGCAAGCGTATCGAGTTCCTGGAGACCCTCGCCGATCAGGATGCCCTGGCGCCGGTTCTAAACCGACGTGCCTTCGTGCGTGAGTTGACGCGCATGATTTCTTATGCAGAACGCTATGACGTTGCGGGCAGTGTGCTGTATTTCGATGTTGATGATATGAAGCAGGTGAATGACGATCTGGGCCATGCCGCTGGAGACGCGGTGCTTACCCGCATCGCCGAAACCCTGGTGCGGGAATCGCGTGCCTCGGATGTGGTCGGGCGCCTGGGTGGCGACGAATATGCCGTCATTCTGACTCAAGCCGATGCGTCGACGGCAGCGGCCAAGGCCGCGTCCTTGGCGCAAGCTGTCGCCGCCGAGCCGGTCGATTGGCAGGGCAACCAGCTAAACGTGACTCTATCCTATGGCGTCCACACCTTCGCGGGCGGCGAGGCGGTGGAGGAAGCGTTGGATGCCGCCGACCGTGCCATGTACGCCCGAAAGCGCCGTCTCGACAGCGACGACCGCGATATCTGAACGCTGTTCAAGCGATGATGGTTTAGGCGATGATATCGGGGAGCAACTCGCTCTCCAGCTGTAAGATTTGATCTTTGAGCAGAAGCTTGCGCTTTTTTAGCCGGGTGATTTGGACCTGGTCGAATGGGGCGCTATCGGAGATTTGGGCAATCACGTCGTCGAGATCCCGATGCTCGCTTTGCAATTCGGCGAGCCGCTGCCGCATCTGCTCGATCTCTTCTTCGTTCATGCCGCCCATATATCAAAAAATACTGTTCGTGGTTATTGGCGGAGGTGTGCCGTATCCGGAGTATACCTGCGTTGGTGATTTTTTGGGAGTGGACTCTAGTGCCGTTGCGCCGATGCCGACTTTTCGGGAGACTGCCGGCGGGAAGGATACGAAATGGCTGAGATTCGACGTATCGGCATTCTAACCAGTGGCGGTGACTGTGCCGGTCTAAACGCCGCCTTGCGGGCCGTGGTGTACCGGGCGGTCGAGGGGTATGGTTGGGAGGTGATTGGCATCCACCAAGGCACGGCGGGCCTGATGGCGCGCCCGGTGGATGCCGAGCCCTTGGACGTGTCGCGATTTACCGGAACGTTGCTGCGCACCGGGGGCACGATTCTCGGCACCACCAACAAGGGCGATCCGTTCGACTATCCGATGCCCGACGGCAGCCGCATCGACCGGTCGGAGGAGGTGATCGAAGGCTATCGCCTGCTCGGCCTGGACGCCCTGATTGGTATTGGCGGTGACGGCAGCCTCGATATTCTGCGCCGGCTTGCCGTGCAGGGCGGACTAAACCTGGTCGGCATCCCCAAGACCATCGACAACGATCTGGGCCATACCGAGGTTTCCATCGGCTATGCCAGCGCCGTCAACGTGGCCACCGATGCCCTCGATCATCTGCAGCCGACGGCGGCCAGCCACTCGCGGGTCATGGTTCTGGAGGTTATGGGGCGCGATGCCGGACACATCGCGCTTAGCGCCGGCATCGCGGGTGGCGCCGATGTGATCCTAATCCCGGAGATACCCTATCAGATTGCTCACGTCGCGGCGAAGATCGACGACTTGAAACGGCAGGGCCGCAACTTCGCCCTGGTCATGGTAGGCGAGGCGGTGAAGCGCGACGATGGGGAGCCGGTGATGCGCACCCAATCGGGTGGAGCCGTGACCTATGGCGGCATCGGCCACTATATCGGCGAGCGCATCGCCGAGGTGACCGATGCCGAGACGCGTATTACCGTTCTCGGTCACGTGCAGCGCGGTGGCATGCCGACGCCACGCGACCGGCTGATGGCCTCGGTATTTGGTGTGCATGCTGTCGATCTGGTGGCCCGCGGTGCCTTCGACCGCATGGTTGCTTGGAGCGCCCGGCAGGTCGTCGATGTGCCGCTGGCCGATGCGGTGGCCGGCTATCGGGCGGTGGAACCCGACGGCGCCTTGGTGCGCACCGCGCGCGGCCTGGGCATAAGCTTCGGCGACCGGTGAGCAATCCGTTTTGGGAATTTTCGCTCGGCGTCTATGATCGTGAGGACGTGGCTGCCGCCTGCTTGGCGCTGCAAGACCGTCACGGCGTCGACGTCAACTTGGTGCTCTACTGCGCTTGGGCAGGCAGCCGCGGGCGGATCTTAGCATTGGCCGAACTTATAAGTTTGATGTCGGTCACGCGGTCCTGGCAGGCGGATGTGATTGGTCCGTTGCGCACCGTGCGCCGTCATCTGAAGTCGGCAAGAGCCGTCCCTGAACAATTACGTGCCCGCATCAAGGCCGCCGAGTTGGAGGCCGAGGCGGTGGAGCAGCAGATGCTGTATGACGCGTTGGCGCCGGACGCCGGGCAGGGAACACCCGCCGATGCCGGTGGCAACATGGTCGCCTATCTTGAGGCCCGGGACATCACCCCCGATGCAGCGGATGTGGCAGACCTGGCCGCGATCCTGCGCGGTTGTTATCCCGATTTGCCGCCCCTCCAGGCCGTCTGGGCGGTGACCGGCTAGTTCTACAGCTATGGTGCCTCCCGCTCCCCCCACCCCAACCCTCCCCCACAAGGGGGGAGGGAGAAGTGGTGCTGCACAATATGTTACTCCCTCCCCCTCGATGGGGGAGGGTTGGGGTGGGGGTGGCTCTCTAAGCTTTAGGCAGGTTCGTCGGTGCCCAGGCCGCGCCGCAGGGGCGCCTCGCCTGACGATTCGCCCCAGCGGCTGACCTTGCCGCTCTCCAGGCCGAACAGGTCGAGAATCCGGCCGACCGTCTGGTCGATGATGTCATCGACACTGCGCGGGCCGCTATAGAAGGCGGGCACCGGTGGGGCGATCATCGCCCCCATCTCGGAGAGGGCCAGCAGGTTGCGCAGATGACCCGTGTGCAGCGGTGTCTCGCGCACCATGAGGACCAGGCGCCCGCGTTCCTTCAGCACCACGTCGGCGGCGCGGGTCAGCAGGCTGGAGGTCACCCCCGTGGCGATCTCGGACATGGAACGGATAGAGCACGGTGCTACCACCATACCCATGGTCGGGAACGAGCCGCTGGCGATTGCCGCGCCTACGTCGCCAGCCGGGTACCAGACGTCGGCCAGAGCCTTGACCTGCGCCGCCTTGAGCGTGGTCTCGTGCGCCAAGGTCAGCTCCGCTGCCTTACTCATGACCAGGTGCGACTCCACTGGCAGAGGACGCAAAGCCTCCAACAGGCGGATGCCGTAGACGACGCCGCTGGCACCGCTAATGCCGACAATGAGGCGATCTGGTCGGGCGATACTCACAGGATCATTATCCTAATTCCGGGAGGCAAGATTGCAATATCACAGAATCGTATGTAGCATATTTGTCATCGTCGAAGGAACGGAGGAGATATATGGCAGTGGATGACCGTAAGGACTCATTGCATGTGAAGCATGCCTCCCTCGAACAGGCAATTGACGAAGAGAATTTGAGGCCCCACCCCGACGATCTTCGTCTGATCGAACTGAAACGCGAAAAACTCCGAATCAAAGATGAGATTGCCCATCACCATGGATAGCCCAGGTGATCAGAGGAAGTCATTGCCCTGGCGCTGTCCCGCGCGGCAGCCCGAGGTAGGAGTATAAGCAACCGCGTCTTGATGGAAATCGGGGCGCGGTTTTTGGTTTTTGATGGAGACTCTCCGGGTCGGCAGCGACACTGCGCCCGGGTGGGGTGCTGTTTGTGACGCCGGATACCGGCGCTCGTAGAACTATCAACGTCGCGCGCTATTCTTTGCGGCGAACGCATCCACTACGCGCTGAAGTACCGGGGTGTAGTGGGCGATGGGCGGCGTCGGTTTGTCCATGATCTTGCCGCCGTCATCCCATTTCCGAATCTGGATGATGGCATCGAGATGTGGAATTCTTCCGAATTCTTCGACCTCATTTTCATCCATCGGTCCGCCCTGTAGCTCAAGCGAGTGCACGGAGGCGGGGGTCAGCTGGCCGAAATAGTCGGGGTCGGTGGCGCACAGATAGCGTTTCGCTTGCACATGGTGGCGCACGCAACTGGTCACGATGTCCGGAAAGAAGAGCGACAGAACGGCGGCTCCCGCTTTGTCATGCCGGTTGTCGATTCCTCTTTCCAAGGCGTCTTCAGGGAACTCGTTCGTGTAATGGCCGATATCGTGCAGTAAGGCGGCGGCAATCATGGTGTCGCCAGCGCCAGCTTCCTCCGCCAGACGCGCCGCTTGCAGCATGTGCTGGGACATGGTCACCGCTTCGCCGAGATAAGAATCTGCCCCCCGGCGATCGAAGATATCGACGATGAAGTCGACGATATTTCCCTGATGTAGCGGGGAGAAGTCTTTAGTGCTCATTCAAGTCGTCCTCGATGGTGGCAAGGGTCGAAAGCAACCCGTCTTTGTCCGCGTAGCATCCCTGTAGCCACCGTGTGCCCGTGCTCGAATACCCGGTGCGCGCGTGCATCACGCGGGTGTTGTCGACGATAAAGCACTCGCCCGGTGCAAGCTTGAAGCGCACGGCCATGCCGGGTGCGTCGATGATGTCCGCGAAGCGGCGATAGGCGGCGTAGTAATCGCGCATATGGTCGTATGGCACATCCACGATGGGTGCGGTAGAGCGGTTGTTGAAGCGAATGCCGATCAGCTCTTCGTCGGGGGCGAGCTCGATCATGGGCTTGCGGGATCGCAGGCAGACTTCGGCCGCGCCCCGATACTCAAAGCGTGCGCAGTAATGGCTGAGCAGATCGAACATGTCGGGGGCCTCGTCGCGCAACCGCGTTGCCGCCATAAAGCCATCTACCACGAGGGAGTCGCCGCCGTCTGCCGAGTTTTCGAGACAGTATAGAATTTGCAAGGTCGGCACCGGATCGCGGTAGGGGTTGTCCGTATGCGCGGTTAACCCCAAGCCGGTATAGGCGAGATTGCTTGGGCTGACCTCCGTGCGCACGTCAAACCAGCGGCCATAGTTTGTCTCACGCACAAAGCCGAACAGCGCCGCCACGTCGCACACCGCGCCGCTGGCAACCGGCCCTCCGGTTACCTTCGCGAAACCATAGCGCCGGACGGCTGAAAGCCAGTCGCCGAGGGCGCCACGATTCGTTGACAGGGCTCTGTAGTCTCCGGTCGGTACAGAGTTCGCCAGGCCGGAGTCCCAGGTGGTGAGCTCTTGTTGTATCCATCCGCACGGCCGATCCGCGCGGTGGTCCTCTGGGCGGTCATAGGCGTGCGCATGCAACCACGCGCCGGGGAAACGCACCGTCTTGTCCTCTGGCGAAAAGGTGACGACCACGTCGCCCGCTTCGCCGGTCTCGGCCAGGGCGATACGTGTCTCCGCCGGGATGTCAGTCAGGGCGATCAGGCGCTGTCCGTTACCAGGATCGCGGGTTTCGGGATCGAGCGCGTTGTCCCGTAGCCAGATCGCATGAAACCGCGACCGCGTCCCGGATCCCCATCCGACGACCATCACCGCACCGTCGTCGATAATCTCGACCGCAACAGGCGTACCCATAGATCACCCTTAGGTGCGTGCCCAACTCCAGCACCATACTTCCACCGGATCGGCTTTGACCGCAAATGGAATGATCGCGTCTTAGCCGTGCACAACCTTGCTGTCGGCCGGGGCCGCATTGCGGTCGTGTAGGCCGTAATCGCGCGCGACTTCGGCAATCCGAAGGCGGTAGTCGGAGAAGATGCTGGCGCGCCCCTGTTCTTGCGCCGCCCGGTGCGGCTCCAGGGCGCGCCAGGCCGCGACAGCGGCTTCATCACGCCAGAACGACAGCGACAGAATCTTGCCGGGTTCCGAGAGGCTCTCGAACCGCTCGATACTGATGAAGCCGTCGATCCCATCGAGCAGCGGACGTAACTCGGCGGCGATGTCGAGGTAGCGCTGCTTGTGTTCCGGTCGCGGGTAAACTTCGAAGATTACGGCGATCACGGTCGGACCAGCGGTGCGTGCGGCGTGGATGCGAGCGTGAGAAACGTGCGGTCCTCGCGGCGAATGAATTGTTCTTTCCGGGTGAATGCGTAATTGGTTTGACCCAGGGGATCGTTTCGCAGCCGTTCGCGATAGGCTTCGTACGCGGCCAGATTCTCGACGGTGTAGACACCGTAGGCCAGGGTGTTCGACCCCTCGTGAGGGGCGAAATAGCCGATCAGATCGGCGCCGCACCGGGGGATCGCTTGGCCCCAGTTGCGGGCATATTTCTCGAAGGCGGATTTTTTATAGGGATCAATCTCGTAGCGTATGAAGCAGGTGATCATGTCGACTCCTTTCGGTGCGGTAACCGGCTTGACGTTAGTCGGTTGCTTCGCATCTATGCTTCGACTATCATCGAGGTATGAAAACAGGACCGGACATTGCCCGTGTTGCCGCCCTGGTCGGCGATCCGGCCCGTGCCAACATGCTGACGGCCTTGCTGGACGGTCAGGCTCTGACCGCCAGCGAGCTGGCGCAGGAGGGTGGGGTGACCGTGCAAACCGCCAGTTCGCATCTGGCGAAACTGTTGCAGGCCAGCCTTGTCGGCGTGCGCAAACAGGGCCGCCACCGGTACTATAATTTGGGTGGTCGGGACGTGGCGCACATGCTCGAAGCGCTCATGGGTGTTGCCGCCGGCGCGGGGCCCACACGGGTGCGTCCTGGACCGAAGGAGCCAGCTCTGCGCAAAGCCCGCGTTTGTTACGACCACTTAGCTGGTGATCTGGGCGTGCAGCTCTACGAAGGTATTCGCCGTTTGAAACTGATCGCCACGAGCGATGAGTCGGTTACGCTGACCCGCAAGGGACGACGGTTCTGCGCTGACTTCGCCATCGACGTGGCGGCGTTGGAGCGGTTGCGCCGACCGATGTGCCGCGAATGCCTGGATTGGAGCGAGCGGCGCAACCATCTCGCCGGCTCCTTGGGGGCTGCACTTCTGACCCGCTTCTACGATCTCGGCTGGGCGAAACGGGAGCCGGGCAGCCGTGTCGTGGCCTTCAACAAGACAGGTGAAAAAGCATTTCTCGACCGCTTTGCTGTGTGATAGGTGTCGCAGCAAGGGAGATCGGAAATGATGGACAAATTACTCGACCTTGAGCGATTCCCTCTCGACGACCTGGCGAGCGCGCCGGGGCAGGCGCTTGTTGAACGGTGTCAGCATGAGCTGGTCGAGCACGGGACATTTAGCCTTGCGGGTTTCGTCCGACCGCAGGTGTTGGCGCAGTGCGTTGCCGAGGTACAGCCGGTGTTCGAGGCGGCCGCGTTCACGCACAAGCGCAGTCACAACATTTATTTCAAGGATGGGATTGCCGGGTTGCCGGCGGATCATCCGGCCTTGCGGCGCTTCGAGACCGCCGGCCTAACGATCTGCGCAGACCAGATTCCGGACAGTGTGGTGTGCCGCATCTACGAATGGCCGCCGCTGGTCGCATTTCTTGCCGCTACCATGGGCAAGTCCCAACTGCATCCGATGGCCGATCCATTGGCGCGCGCCAATGTGATGACCTACCGGGAAGGCGAGGCGGTCAATTGGCATTTCGATAGATCGGAATTCACCACGACGCTGCTGTTGCAGTCCGCCGAGGCCGGCGGCGAGTTTCAGTATCGCAGCGACCTTCGCGCCGAGGACGACCCCAACTACGACGGCGTGGGCCGCTTCTTGGCAGACCCGGCGCGCGAGGTTCAGACTCTGGCGCAAGCGCCGGGAACGCTCACCGTCTTCAAGGGCAAATACGCGGCGCATCGCGTGACCCCGGTCGAAGGCGCGCGCGTGCGCATCGTCGCCGTATACTCTTACTACGAAAAACCCGGAGTCCAATTCAGCGCGGAAGAACGCCTCGGCTTCTATGGTCGCGCCGGCCTAACGCTCGGCGACGGCAAGCCGCACGTTTAGGGCAACTAACGATCTATAATTGGGGACAGTATATAGTTTTTTGGATGGTCATTCTGTATAATTGGGGGACAGTATATAGTTTTTTGGATGGACATTTTGAGAAACTATATACTGTCCCCAATTAAATATTTTTTTATTCTTGGGTCTTTTGTTCTGGGGCCGCCTCGCGGCGGCCGCCCCCTCACCCGGCGCGCTCTCGCGCGCCACCCTCTCCCACGCTGGGGAGAGGGTTTCGACTGTAGCGCGTGCCTCAACCCTCCCGTACCTGGTCGCGTAGGGCGAATTTTTGGATTTTGCCGGTGGAGGTCTTGGGCAGGGGGCCGAAGACGACGTGGCGGGGGGCCTTGAAGCGGGCCATGTTGTCGCGGCAGAAGGCGATGATCTCGTCGGCGTCGGCGCTGGCATCGGGTTTGAGTTCGATGAAAGCGCACGGGGTTTCGCCCCATTTCTCGTCCGGTTTGGCGACCACGGCAACGGCGGCTATCGCCGGGTGGCGGTAGAGAACGTTCTCGATTTCGATGGAGGAGATGTTTTCGCCGCCGGAGATGATGATGTCCTTGGAGCGGTCCTTTAGCTCGATGTAGCCGTCCGGATGGCAGACGCCCAAGTCACCGGTGTGGAACCAGCCGCCGGAAAAAGCCTCGCGGGTTGCCTTTGGGTTTTTCAGATAGCCCTTCATGACGATATTGCCGCGCATGAAGACCTCGCCGATGGTGGTGCCGTCCTTGGGCACGGGCGCTAGGGTCTGCGCGTCGGCGACCATCAAGTCTTCCAACACCGGATACTTGACGCCCTGGCGCGATTTCAGATCGGCCTGCTTTTCCAGCGGCAAGGCGCTCCATTCCTTGTGCCAGGCGCAGGCGACCGCCGGGCCATAGCTTTCGGTTAAGCCGTAGACGTGGGTCACGTCGATGCCCATTTGCGCCATGGCGGCCAGAACGCTGGCCGGCGGCGGCGCGGCGGCGGTCATCATGCGCACCTTCTGGGGAAAATCGCGGCGCTCCTTGGGGGTGGCGGCCAGGATCGTTTGCATGACGATGGGCGCGCCGCACAAATGGGTCACGCCGTGCTCGGCGAAGGCCTGGTAGATGGCGCCTGCCTCGACCCGGCGCAGGCAGACGTGCGTGCCGGCAAGCGCCGTGACCGTCCAGGGGAAGCACCAGCCGTTGCAATGGAACATGGGCAGGGTCCACAGATAGACCGGGTGCGGCCCCAGCTCCCAGACCTGGATGTTGCCCAGGGCATTCAGATAGGCGCCGCGATGGTGATAGACCACGCCTTTGGGATTGCCCGTGGTGCCGGAGGTGTAGTTGAGGCTGATCGCCTGCCATTCATCCGCCGGCGGTACCCATGCGAAATCGGCATCGCCGGTGGCCAGGAGCGCCTCGTAGTCCATCTCGCCCAGGGGCGGGCCCAGTTCTTCGCCGGATTCGGTGGCCATGGGATCGTCGATGTCGATTACCAGGATTTTACGCTTGATGCCGGCCAGCGCCGCCTTCGCGGTCGCCGCATAGGCGCGGTCGATGATCAGGACGTTGGCCTCGCCATGATCCAGGATAAAGCCGATGGTCGCCGCATCCAGGCGCACGTTCAGGGCATTGAGGGTGGCGCCCGTCATGGGCAC
>JAJFGP010000113.1 GCA_021776055.1 Kiloniellaceae bacterium | reverse complement strand
CGGGTGCAATAATGCCGGTGGTGGAACGCGCGGGCCTGAAGGTGTGGCAGCGGCGCGAGCGCAACAAGCAGCTCGCGATCTGGTTCGGCTGGCTGTGCGGGACGGCGCTCTTCGTCTATTGCTGGCAGGTTGTTTCGGATGCGACCACCTGGGCCTTTTTTTGGGACGCTCCGCGCATTGCCGGCGACATCGGCGGCCGCATGGTGCCACCACGCTGGTCCTTCATATCGCGCATCGGGCAGCCGCTTTGGGATACCATCAGCATCGCCACCCTGGGCACCGCCGTTGCCATTGTCATGGCGGTGCCGGTCGCCTTCTTGGCGGCGAGCAACACGACTCCTAACAAGGCCATCGTGCGGCCGATTGCGTTGCTCATCATCGTCTCCTCGCGCTCGATCAATTCCCTGATCTGGGCCTTGCTTCTGGTGTCGATCATCGGGCCCGGCGTGCTGGCCGGGACCGTTGCCATCGCCCTGCGCTCCATCGGCTTTTGCGCCAAGCTGCTTTACGAGGCAATCGAGGAGATCGATCACAACCAGGTCGAAGCCATCGCCGCCACGGGTGCCGGCAGAGGCCAGATCATGGCCTACGGCATCGTGCCGCAGATACTGCCGGCCTTTGCCGGTATTTCGGTTTTCCGCTGGGACATCAATATCCGCGAATCCACGGTTCTCGGCCTAGTCGGTGCCGGGGGGATCGGCCTGCAGTTGCAGGGCTCGCTGAATACCCTAGCTTGGCCGCAAGTCTCGATCATCCTGATGGCCATCCTGCTCGCCGTCCTGTTCAGCGAGTGGGTCTCGGCCAAGGTCCGTCACGCCATCATCTAAATTGCTCTTGAAAGACAATTTTTTTTGGGTTGGCGGGGCTTTCCGCGGTTGCTGACCGTGGTCTATGCTCCGTCCCAAGCTGGCGCCCGCGCGGCGAGGCGCCCCTGCACAAGAATTCATATATCGGGAGTCCCCATGACCGACGTCATTCATCACTACATCAACGGCCGCATTGTCGAGGGCAAGAGCGGCCGTCAAGGCGATATCTACAATCCGGCGATCGGCGAGGTGGTGCGCCATGTGGCGCTCGCCAATGTCGACGAAGTCCGCCAGGCCGTGGTGGCGGCGCGCGATGCATTTCCGGCCTGGGCGGCGACACCGCCGATCCGCCGGGCCCGGGTTATGTTTCGCCTAAAGCAACTGCTTGAGGAAAATCTCGACTCTTTAGCCGCGTTGCTCACCGAGGAGCACGGTAAGATCGTCGCCGACTCCAAAGGTTCGATTAGCCGCGGCATCGAGGTGGTCGAGTTCGCTTGCGGTATTCCGCACCTGCTCAAGGGCGAATATAGCGAGGAGGTGGGCACCAATGTCGATCTATACTCCATGCGTCAGCCGCTGGGTGTTTGCGCCGGGATTACGCCCTTCAACTTTCCGGCCATGATCCCCTTGTGGATGTCGCCCATGGCTATCGCCTGCGGTAATACTTTCGTGCTCAAACCCTCCGAGAAAGACCCGTCTTTCTCGCTGCGGCTGGCCGAGCTTTACACGGAGGCCGGCCTGCCCGACGGCGTCTTCAACGTCATCCAAGGCGAGAAGGAGGCGGTGAACGCCATCCTGACCGATCCGGATATCGCCGCGGTGAGCTTCGTCGGCGCCACCAAGACGGCCGAATACATCTACCACACCGGCTGTGCCCACAATAAGCGGGTGCAGGCCCTGGGCGGGGCGAAGAACCACATGGTGATCATGCCCGATGCCGACATGGCGCAGGCGACTGATGCGCTGATGGGCGCTGCCTATGGTTCCGCCGGCGAGCGATGCATGGCCATCTCGGTAGCGGTGGCCGTGGGCGATAAGGTCGCCGACGATCTGATTGAACGCCTGATGCCACGGGTCCAGGCGCTGAAGATCGGCCCCGGCACCGACCCCGAGGCTGAAATGGGCCCGCTGGTGACCAAGGAACACTTCGACAAGGTCACCGGCTATATCGACCAGGGCATCAAGGAAGGAGCCAAGCTGGCTCTCGATGGCCGCGGCCTGAAGTTGCAGGGCTATGAAAACGGCTACTTCATGGGCGGCTCGATCTTCGACCGGGTCACACCGGATATGTCGATCTATACCGACGAAATCTTCGGTCCCGTGCTGTCAGTCGTCCGCGCGCCCAGCTACGAAAGCGCCGTCGACATGGTCAATGCGCACGAGTACGGCAACGGCACGGCGATCTTCACCCGCGATGGCGATTCGGCCCGGCATTTCGCCAGCAACATCAAGGTCGGTATGGTCGGCGTCAACGTGCCTATCCCGGTGCCGGTGGCCTACCACAGCTTCGGCGGTTGGAAGCGTTCGCTCTTTGGCGACCATCATATGCACGGCATGGAAGGGGTGCGCTTCTACACCAAGCTGAAGGCGATCACCGCCCGCTGGCCCACCGGCATCCGCGCCGGCGCCGATTTTGTGATGCCGCAGCTAGGGTAAGTGGGTTTGGCGAATTTTTTGGCGACGGCGGGAATAAAGTCGCCGCCGCGGTGTCTTTTCCAGGGATGGGTCCATCCTGACGGTGGGTCCGCCCTAGGTGAAGGAGGATTTTGATGACTCGATTAACCCTTGCCGCCGCTACCCTGGCAGTCGGTGTGTTGACGGCCAGCGGTGCCATGGCCGGTTCGTGCCCTCTCATGGTTAAGGCTGTTGATGCGGCCTTGGCGGCCAACACTCAGCTTTCTCAGGCGCAGAAAGACGAAGCCATGGCGCTGCGCAACGAGGGCGAAGAGCTGCACAAGGCCGGCAAACATGCCGAATCGGTCGCCGCGCTAACCAAAGCCAAGGAGATTGTTGGCGCCATGTAGAGTGCGCCAATCTAGGCGGGGCGGCGGATTGACGGGGGGCTCGAGACGATCGCGATGACGGATTTCTCGCGGCGGCTGCAAGACGAAATCCCGGCTCTCCGCCGCTACGCCCGCTTTCTAATCCGCGATGCGGACCGTGCTGACGATCTGGTGCAGGACAGTCTCGAACGGGCTATCGTCAAGCGCCGCTTGTGGCACAAGCCGGAAAGCCTGCGTCCGTGGCTTTTTGCCCTGCTGCGCAACGTTTATCTCAATCAGGTGCGCCGCCAGACTCGGCGCCCCACCGAAGTGCCTCTGGATCAGGTGTTTCCCCAGGCGGGCCGCGGTGAGGCGCAGACCAGCGCGGTTATGATCGGTCAGGTCATGGCGGCGCTCGATGGATTGGAGCCGGAGCAGCGCGAGGTTCTGGTCCTCGTCGCCGTGGAAGGGTTGCAATACAAGGAGGCGGCCATGGTTCTCGGCCTGCCCATGGGCACGGTCATGTCGCGCCTGTCGCGGGGGCGCGAGCGATTGCGCCGCACGTTGACAGGTGACTCATCGCCCACCACCGCAACCTTGCGGAGGATCAAATGAACGCGGCCAAACGCTCGATCACCGAGCAAGAGTTGCAGGCTTATGTAGATGGCTGGCTATCGCTGTCGCGCCAGGCCGCGGTGGAACAATACCTGGCGGAGCACCCCGATGACGCTGCCCGCATGCGCGATTACCGCGCCCAAAGCGAAGCCGTACGCGCGGCGATGCGCGATGCCCAGCCGGCGGTCGTACCGGAGCGTTTGCTGCGCGCCGCGCGTGGTGGTGCGGCGGTTAGCCGGGGTGGCTGGTTGGCACAGACGGCGGCGGCGGCGCTGTTGCTCGCCGTTGGCTTTGGTAGTGGCTGGACAGTGTACGGCGTAGTTGAATCTCCCCGCGATAGTTGGTTCGCCGGCGTGCCTGCTGATACCGAGTTGCTGCGCGTGGCCACGGCGGCGCATCGGGTCTATGCCGTCGAAGTGCGCCACCCGGTCGAGGTGCGTGCCGAGGAAGAACACTTGATGGGTTGGCTGTCGAAGCGGGTGGGTCGGCCGCTTGGGGCGCCGGATTTAGATCGCTTCGGCTTTCGCCTCATGGGTGGGCGCCTACTCCCGGCTAGCAGCGGTGCGGCCGCGCAGCTTATGTACGAGGACGGCGGCGGGCGGCGCATCAGCGTTTATATTGAAACCCATCCAAGCGACAACAAGGTGGCCTTCCGCTTCGCCGAAGAAGGCGGTCTCGGCGCTTTTTACTGGCTCGATGGCCGCTCTGGCTTCGCTCTGGTCGGCCCCTTGCAGCGGGCTGAACTGCTCGATTTGGCCAAAGCGGTCTATCAGCAGATCGAAATGTAACTCCCGCCGGGGTAGCGGGTAAGTTTGAAAATGGCCGGGGTTGACACGTGCTGGAAATCGACTTGGCCCCGTGCCATGATAAATATATGACTGCTAAAGCGCCGAAGAAGTTTCCACGTGATGCCAACCAACGAGCAAAAGAAATTGTTGATTTGGCCACTGTGGATGAGGGTGAGCTTCAAAAAATCCGGGAGAAGATTACTAAATCTCAAACGCCGGGCAAGCGTGGCTCTCCCCGACCGGATAATGGAAGATTGTAGGGGTCGGTAACGATCTTTTTAATTCTGACTTTTTCCCTAGCCTCCAACAGTTCCTTGCCGGCGACGTAGTATCTCCCGCGCTTCTCTCCGACTGGATCAAGCAATCCGATGTCAGAGAGCTGCTTTAGTTCGCGTGTTGCGACGTAGTTGCTGACTTCCGCTCCTTTCTGGTATCGGGAATTTGTTAAGCGCGTCCCGAGTGCGCAGTCAAACAATGGCACAGTCGTTCGAGTGTGAAGGCTCTCTCTCGCAGTAATCTTATCAATGGCGCCGAACAGATTTTCATATTCGTCATTTCGACGAATAAGGACGGCGGCTTGTTGATAGTGAGCCTTAAGGCAAAACTGGACCCATGGCAGGGCGTCATTTCCAGGGGCCCATCTACCCTGACCCACTTCCGCCAAGACGGAGTAGTACTCTCCTGTGTTCTTGCCTAGCCACTCCTCGATGCTCGAAAAGAGAGGGTGAAGAATTCCCTCTCGGGCAAGCATCAACGTCTGCAAGGCCCGCGCTATTCGGCCATTGCCGTCCTTGAAGGGATGGATCATTGTCAGGTTTAAGTGGGCCATAGCCGCTTTGACAGCGGACGATTTGTGGGAGCCATCTTCAAGGTATTGGACGAGTTCTACAACGAGCGAATCTACCAGATCTTTTTCCGGCGCTTCGTAAACCACATCTCCCGTCCCCCTGTTCACGACATACACCGCTCCCGGCCTCCATTGCCCAGGGTAAGCGTTGAGGTCAAACCCAGTCATCATGAAATGCAGGCTTTTTAGAAACTGTTTGCTGAACTCGAAGAATGGATCGTTCGCCGCCTGCATGATGTAGGTCATGGCGACGCGATACCCGTTTATCGCAAACCACGTTTCTGTTCGCTCATCCAAAGGCGGCTCTTCATCCACCGCCGCGATTGCCTCATCGATAGTAGCGTTGTAGCCCTCAATGCTGTTGGAGCCCTGGATTGCCCGCGCGAATGTGCTTCGGCGAAGCGATCCATACCATCTCCGAGGGTTGATCTGAGTGTACAATTTCAGCGTTTCCCGCTGCTCACGGATGATATCCAAGACGGCTTCATCCTTTGGGCTGAGAGTTGGGTCTTTGAAGATCATGCCAGATATCCCGATAGTAATGAGAATTATGCGGATAATTAATCAGCAATTTGCGGATGTCAATCCATATATCGTGCATGAACAAGCTTTCTTCCGAAACCCGAGCCCAAATCCTCCACATACTCTGCGAGGGGCAGTCCATCCGGGCCGTCACCCGGATCACTGGAGCCCGCAAGATACACGGTCACTAAGCTGCTGATCGATGCCGGCAAAGTTCGCATGGCCATGGCCGATGGCGTGTCTGACAGGTTTTGGGAGATTGGGGATATCGTGAAGCTAACTGAGAATGCCGAGGCAAAGCCGGGCAAGCGCGGGCCTTACAAGAAACTCATAAATTAAGAACTACGGAAGCGGACTAGGCACTTTCCGTGGTCCTGCGGGCTTTCACCGCAACGCTTTCTGCCGCGTCAGACGTATCGCCACATCGCTATGGCCGTTTGCTTCGCCTGTCCGAAGCCCGGTGGCCTGTGGT
Organism: Kiloniellaceae bacterium; assembly: GCA_021776055.1. GTDB lineage: Bacteria > Pseudomonadota > Alphaproteobacteria > Kiloniellales > J153 > JAJFGI01. The sequence goes on along the minus strand of JAJFGP010000113.1, from coordinate 16,126 downwards.
TATCCACTCAGGGGTTAACCGGCATAGTCAAAAGTTTGGTCAAGGCAATCTCCATCGGCTAACGCAACTTATGTGGGCGGTTTTGCCTGATTTTCAAACTGACCTATTACCCCCGCCGCTTGCCCCTTGCCGTATCCGAGGTCGCGCGTTAAGTCAGCAAGCCAATCGGTTACGGGTTGAGGGGCGCCATGCGGTTGTTGACTTTTGTACAGGACGGATCGGCGCGGCTCGGTGTGCGCCGGGGCAAGGCTATCGTCGATCTGGCGCGGATTCTACCGGGGGCACCGGCTGACTGGCCGTCGGTCTTTGCCTCGGGTGCGCTGGCCGATGTTGCACAGGCTGTTGCCGCGGTGCCGGAGGGGGCGCTGGTCGCGGCCGATAGCGTGCGGCTGCTACCGCCGATTCCGCGCCCGCCGAAGATTTTGTGTATCGGCCTGAACTACCGCTCGCACGCCGAGGAAACCGGCTTGCCGATCCCGAAATATCCGATCGTCTTCCCGCGCTACCCCGCGTCCATAGTGGGCCCCGAGGCGCCGTTGGTGCGCCCGGCTCTCAGCGACAATTTCGACTACGAGGCGGAATTGGTGGCGGTGATCGGGCGTGGCGGCCGCGCCATCCCACGGGAGCGCGCGCTAGCGCACGTCGCCGGCTATACCCTGTGCAACGAAGGCAGCATCCGCGACTATCAGTTCAAGGCCAGCCAATGGGCCATGGGCAAGAACTTCGATGCCTCCGGCTCCATGGGTCCGGAGATCGTCACCGCCGATGAACTACCGCCCGGTGCCGCGGGCCTGCGCATCCAGTGCCGTTTGAACGGCGAAACAGTGCAGGACAGCACCACCGACGATCTGATTTTCGATGTCGTCACGCTGATCGTCGAGCTCTCGGCGGTGATGAGCCTGGAGGCCGGCGATCTCATCGTTACCGGCACGCCGCCCGGTGTCGGCTTCGTCCGCAAGCCGCCCTTGTGGCTGAAACCCGGCGATACCTGCGAGGTGGAGATCGAGGGCATCGGAGTCTTGCGTAACCCGGTGGTCGCCGAAACGCATGACTAAATTCAAAACCCTGGATGCTATCGACATCGCTGGTCAGCGCGTCTTGGTGCGCGTGGATTTCAACGTCCCCATGCGCGACGGCCAGGTCAGCGACGCCACGCGGATCGAGCGCGCCCTGCCGACGATCCGGGAGCTTCGGCAGCGCGGCGCGCGCGTGATTTTGTTATCCCACTTCGGCCGGCCCAAAGGTAAGCGGGTGACGGAGATGTCGCTGCGTCCGGTGGTTGCGGCGGTGCAAGAGGCTCTCGATGACGGCGCCGTCGCGTTTGCCGAAGATTGCATCGGTGCGCCCGCCGAGGCGGCGGTGGCGGCGCTCTCCCAGGGCGATGTGTTGCTGCTCGAAAACCTACGCTTTCACGCGGGCGAAGAAGCCAACGATCCGGCGTTCGCTGCCGCCTTGGCCCGGCTGGGCGATATCTACGTCAGCGATGCGTTCTCGGCGGCGCACCGGGCACACGCGTCGGTCGAGGCGCTCGCGCGTCTCTTGCCGGCGGCCGCCGGGCGGTTGATGCAAACGGAGTTGGAGCACCTGGCGGCGGCGCTGGATTCGCCGCAACATCCGGTGGCGGCCGTTGTCGGCGGGGCTAAGGTATCCTCGAAGTTGGATCTGCTCGGTAACCTGGTCCGCAAGGTCGATCTCTTGGTGATTGGCGGCGGCATGGCGAATACGTTTCTGCATGCGCAGGGCGTTGAAATTGGAAAGTCGCTGTGCGAGCGCGATCTGGCCGCCACGGCCCAGGCGATACTCAAAACCGCCGCGGCGGCTAACTGCGGCGTGCTGTTACCGTGCGATGCGGTGGTGGCCGGATCGTTGCAAACCGGTGTGCCGACCCGCACGGTCGATATCGGCCGGATACCGGCGGATCAGATGATTCTCGATGTCGGCCCGGCGACGGCAGAGACGATCAACGGGCGCCTGGCCGACTGCCGGACCGTGGTCTGGAACGGGCCGCTGGGGTGTTTCGAAGTGCCGCCCTTCGATGCGGGAACCAATGCCGTCGCCCAGGAAGCCGCCCGCCTGACCCGTGCCGGTGGGCTGCTCAGTGTGGCCGGTGGCGGCGATACGGTAGCGGCGCTGGCGCATGCCGGGGCGATCGACGGGTTTTCCTATGTCTCGGCAGCCGGCGGGGCTTTTCTCGAATGGCTCGAGGGTAAGACCTTGCCGGGGATTGCCGCCCTCGAAGCCTAAAACCAGACCGTTCGCACATAAGTCGCCAGAACGAGCGTCCCGGCGCCCACGGCGATGCCGGGCAGCACATTACGGCGGCTGACGAAGAGCACGGCAATGGCGAGAATGGCGGCCGCGACTCGGTCGATCATCGGCGTTTGCGCCAACGGCCCGGTGGGCAGGATGATCATGCGTGCGATGAGGGCGGCCAGCAGGGCATAGGCGATGCACGCGGCCCACTGGAAAAGCGCACCTTCCGGATCGATGCGCCCGGATAGGGCGACCCCGAGGGCGCGCCAAACATAGGTCGCCACCGCGCCGACAACCATGACCACGATGGGCCACCAGAATAGCGCGTTGGGCAGCGCCATCTCACTCATGGGCCGACTCATTCATGGGGATCGCCCCGCCGGCCGATGAGATATCCCAAGCTGCCGGCGATAATACCGGCGAGCAGTAGGCTCCACTCAGGGGTCAGCAGATACAGAGCCGGACCGCCGATCGCGCCAAGGACCGCAGCCAGCACACGCGAGCGGGCGCGCACGTCGGCGCAGATGACCAGCATGAAATAGATCGGGTTGATGAAAACCAGACCCAGGGTCACCGGGGCGGGGACCGAGCCGGCCAGGGCAAACCCGACCCATGTTGCCAGCATGCTGATACTCCAGAGCACACCGGCGAAGCCGGCATAGTAGGGCAGGCGCTGCTCCGTCACCATCGCCGGACAGTCGCGCATGGCCGCAACCCAGCCGGTCACCGCGACGAAATGGCTGATCAAATAATATTGCCAACGCGGCACGCCGGGGGCGCGCAAAATCGGGATCAGGGTCACCGTCATGGGAAACAGCCGGGCGTTGGTCAGGCCGACGGCAATCGCGATGACCAGAACCGAAGCGCCGACGGCATAAAGCTCGACAAGGGCGATCTGCCCGGGTAAGGCCCAACCCGTCGCGGTCGAGAACAAGGCGTGCCAAACGCTCAGACCCACCTGATGCACAAGGGCGCCGAAGCCAAGAAAACTCCCGCCCAAAACAATCGACGGCACACCGACCGCGCGCCGCGCACCGGCCATCAGGGCGCGGCTCGTCGAACCGTAGTCATGCAATGATTGTGGTACGGACATGAAGCGGAAAGGCTAGACATCCGCTCCCGAAGGCAAAAGCGATTTCTCTAGTCGCGCAGGATCAACTCGCTCGGCAGCCGAATGGTCACCTGGGTGCCGACATCGGGTTGGCTGGCCAGGTCGAAGGTGCCGCCGTGCAGTTCGGTCAACGATTTCGCCAAGGGCAGACCCAGGCCGGTTCCCTCATATCGTCGGCTGATGCGCGAGTCCACTTGCCCGAAGGGGGCTAGGGCACGCGAGATATCCTTGGCGGCGATGCCTATGCCGGTGTCGCTGACTTCCAGAATGAAGGCCCCGCCCTCGGCGACCTTCGCCGACAGATCGACGCGCCCGCCTTGCAGCGTGAACTTCACCGCGTTCGAGACCAGGTTGATCAGGATTTGCTTTAGCTTTGTACCATCGGCGCGTAGGCGCGGCAGATTCGGGGCGATGTCGACCGAAAGAATGACCCCCGCCCGCTCCGCGCGCGGTGCCATGAGGCGCACGACGGACTGGATGAGAACTTCAGGGTCGACAACCTCCTCGCTCAAGGTCATTTGCCCGGCGTCGATCTTGGCAGAATCCAGGATGTCGTTGATCAAGACCAGCAGGTGGCGGGCGCTATCGCTGATGTCGGTACAGTAGCCTTTGTATTGATCGTTTCCGAGAGTTCCGAGAATCTCGTTGCCCATGATCTCGGAAAAACCAATGATCGCGTTCAGGGGTGTGCGCAGCTCGTGGCTCATGTTGGCGAGAAATTCACCCTTCGTGCGGTTTGCCGTCTCCGCCGCCTCCTTGGCGCGCAGCAAGGCGGTCTCGCGCCAACGCAGCTCGGTAACGTCGTTGGCGGTGCCTCGGTAACCCAGGAAGCGGCCGCTGACCGGGCAATAGACCGGTAGGCCGCTGAGTAGGAAATGCCGTGGATCTCCTTGCCGGTCGGGAATCTCCGCGTCGATATCGCGGAACGGCCGGCGGCCTTCCGCCGTAGCTAGGCCGTTAAGGGCAAGGTTTGGGCGGACGGGTAATTGCGTTAGCCGGCGGCCCGTCAGTTCCACCGGATGGAATCCTAGGGCGCCATTGACCCGCGGGGATACGAACGTCAGGACCAGGTTCTGGTCGGTCTCCCACACCCAGTCGGAAACCAGGCGGGTGATGTCCTCCAAGCGCTCGATGGCCATGGCCAAGGCGTCGGCCGCGCCGTCGCGGCCGCTGACCGGCACGTAGACGGTGGCGAGGATCGGGTCTTTATCGGCATCGCCCAGCAGGGCCTTGCGGTGGATGCGGTAATATTCGATACGCCCGTCGATGGTGATGGCGCAGGCCTCGTCAGTACCATCGTCGGGCGGGGAGTCTTCGGTGCCGTGGGTCGGCCGGTGGATGGGCCATGATGGCCGGTTGACGGTATCTTCGGCGCCCGCGGCGAGAGCGGCGGCAATGCGCTCATAGGCAGTGTTGGCGTAGAGGTGCTGTCCGGAGGTGCTGGTCACACACAGCGGCGGGCCTTCCTCGAGCAAGGACGCGGCCAGGGGCCCGAACGGTCCGGCGGTCGGCGCCCCAGTGCCCGTGCTGCTGGCATCCCTGCTGCTGGCACCCGTGCCCGCTGCGGTCTTTGCAAGCAGATTGCGCTTGGGGCTCATGGCAAAGCCCTCACGTATCCTCCGCGGTGTTCATAGCGTCCGCGATTTGTTCGATCGCATCCAGGTAACCAGGGTCGCGACACCACATTTTGACGACCTGCTGGGCGGCCTCCGGGTTGGCGCGGTCGAAGAGTTGCAGGGCCCGCGATAGATCACGCGGATCGACGATGTTCTGGCCGGCATTTCGTTTGCGGCTGAGCAGGAAGATGGTAGCGAAACTGGATTTCGGCATGTCCAGCGCCCGGCAGGCGATGGCCAAACCGTCGCCGCCGGAATCGTAAAGAACACGCTGCAGGCGCGGCACCGGCAAGCCGCTCAGCTTGCCGAACATGGCCTCGAACAGGGCGATCTCCCCTTGGCGCAGCACTTGAATCAAGAAATCCGGCGTAATGTGCTCTTGCTTGGCCAGTTCCTCGGCCAGGGCGGTCGCCGGCTGTGCCGCCGATGGGTTGCAAGGATGTTGTTCCTGGTTGCTGGCGATGGACCGGGCGACGCCTTCCAGATGGTCGTCGAGCTGGCCGGGATGGACGTCGAAATTTTCCAGGATGTGTTGGCGTAACGCCGCCGAGACCCACAGGTACATGCGCTCGGCCAGCTCGGGCTTGATATCCTGACGCTTGATCAGCGGTTCCTGATAGCTGTCGACGCGCTGAGATTCCTCGGCCAGATACTCCATCGTCGCCTCGGAGATTTTGGCATTCTGGTTTTCCAGCAGGGTCTTGACCACATCGACGCTGCCGGTTTCGACCAGGGCGTCGGAGACGTATTCGCTGACCGACCGGCGCATGGCGATGGCCAATTGGTGTTGCTGCGTGCGGTGGCGGATGATCTGGATCAGCTCTATATCGCGCAGGACTTGGCTTTGCGCGAGGATGGGCTGTGCTACCTCGAACTCGTCGTTCGCCAGGGCGAGGATGAGGTCGTGCGGTGGGTTTCCAGCGTTCGCCAGCCGCTCGCTCAAATCGCGGCGCACCGCCATTTCGCAATCGCGGATGAGTTTGCGCAGGATATCCGCCATCAGGGCGTGTTCGCGCTCACTTAAAGCGGTATCGCGCTCCGAGAACAGATCGCCAATGGTATTGGTAAGGGCGCGCCGGCCTTCGATCGACCTGTCGAGCGCCAGGTCGAGTAGAAAGTGCAGTTCTCGGCCAGCACCACTCACGGATGAGATCCCTGCATTCTATCCCCTAGGTGGGCGCGGAGAGGCGCATTCATGCTCGCCACCGGTTTCTTTCCAGTCCCCGCGTGTATCACCGAATAGCAATTTTGACGCAAATTAGTTAACAAATTCAGTATCTCTTAACGGATTGTCAAAAAGCTCCGAAGTCCGTGTAAGCGCGGGCGATTCCGCCCCTAAACCGGGCCCCCTGGGACCGCTTGGGGCGCCGGCGGGGCCTCGATTCGTTAACGGGCCGGAGCGCATTTTTTGGGCCGGCCTTTACGAGGGCTTTACCGCGAATGCGGCATACTCCGGCCAATGCAAATCCCCCCGACTCCCCTGAAGTTCCTCGCCGGCTTCCTCACCCAGCCACAGGCCGGCAGCCGCCAGCAGATCGACCCCGCCCTACAGGTCAAGGCCAACGCGCAGCCGGTTTCGGCCCGTGTTCGGCCCGCCAGTAATGCGCCGAGCCTGCCACAGATCGGCGGCGCCCAGACCCTGGACGAGGCCGTTCGCGCCTTGCGTGCCGAGGGCCGCCTCCCGCCGCGCGGCAGCTTGCTCGACATCCGCGCTTAGCGCGACTTGCCGGCGGTCCGGCCTTGGGCCAGAGTACCGGTTATGAGCAAGCCCGGTTCAAAGCCGGTTGCCTCCGGCTACCACAAGCGCTTCGTGCGCGAGATTCCCGACGGTGACGACCGGCCGCGGCTGGTGTGCGGCGACTGTGGGTTCATCCGCTACGAGAATCCGGTAGTGGTGGTCGGCTCGGTGGCCACCTGGGAAGACCGCATTCTGCTCTGCCGCCGGGCCATTCCGCCGCGCAAAGGCTTCTGGACCTTGCCCGCCGGCTATCTGGAGCTACACGAAAGCGCTGCCGAGGGTGCCCTGCGCGAGGCCTGGGAAGAGGCCCGGGCGCGGCTGGAGATCGAGCAGCTATTGGCGGTCTATTCGATCCCGCGCCTAAGCCAGATCCAACTTATCTTCCGTGCCCATCTGCTCACAGCCGATGTGGCGGCGGGGCCGGAGACCGCCGAGCTTTCGCTTTTCTCCTGGGACGACATTCCATGGGATGAGATCGCCTTCCCGTCCGTGCATTGGGCGCTTGGCCATTTTCAAGAGATGCGCGGTCAGGTGGGCTTCGCGCCGCGCAGCAATCCGCCGGGTGAGTTCGGCGAGATGCTAGAAGATTAGCCGCCGAGGTTGAGCAGCACGGCACCGCTGGCGACGACAGCAGCGGCGGCGATACGATAACGGCCGAAGGGCTCCTTGAGAATCAGGGTGCCGATGGCGGCACCGAAGATAACACTGGTCTCGCGCACCGCCACCACGTGCGCCATGGGGGCGACGCCCATGGCCCAGATAGTAATGCCGTACGATATGGCGGCAATGACGCCGCCGAACGCACCTAGCCGCAGCCGTGGGGCGAAACTTTCGCGAATCCGTCCACGTCGGCGCCACAGCGTGAAGGCCAGCAAGGGCATCGCATCGAGCAGCATCAGCCAGCAGATATACGTCAGCGCATTGCCCGATCGGCGTACGCCCATGCCGTCCGCGAGGAGATAGATGGCGATGGTCAGCGCCGTGAGCAGCGCAAAGCCGATAGCTTTCATCTCGCCTGGTCCGGTACGCCCACGCCGGCGCCAGGCCAAACTGAGGATACCGCCGGAGACGACCAGCACACCGATGATCTCGATGGTGGTTAGCGATTCGGCGGCGAAAATCCAAGCGCCGATGCCAACCAAGGCCGGCGCGCAACCGCGCGCGATAGGGTAGACTTGGCTCAGGTCGCCGTGCTGATAGGCGTTGAGCAGAACCGCGTAGTAGGCGAAATGTGTGGCCACCGAGAGGACCAGAAATGGCCAGGCTTCGGACAACACAGTGGGCAAGAAGAAGAGAGCGATGCCTGAAGGTACGCTCGGGATCAGCATGATCACCGTGGTCATGACCAGGCGATCGCCGCCGGATTTGATCAGCGCGTTCCAGGTGGCGTGCATCAATGCTGCCGCCAGAACCAAAAGAAGAACGCCGGGGTCGAGACTCATCGTGCGCTCCCGCGGTGCGGCGGCGGGCGGGGGAGTTTGCCGGCGCATGTCATCGAACTGTAACGAGCGGGATTAGAGCCCCTTGTCGGGGCGGCGTCCAGTCCGGGTTGTAAGCGTGGAGGGCATGGGAGATGAGCAAAAAACGAATGCGCGTTGCCGAAGCGCCGATCCGTTATCCGGCTGAGACGCGGGGTCTGAATGCCTTTGATGCGGACCGCAACCTGCGGCGCCTGCTAGCCCGCCGCGCGCCGACGATGCTGGCCGATCATGGACCGCGCCTGTCCGATTTCGGCGCTTGGGTGAGCGGCGAGTTGGAGGCGCAGGTCGTCTATTCCGACCGCTACGCGCCGCCGCGCTTGGAGTCCCATGGGCCTGATGGCGAACCGCTGGGTCGGGTGATTTACAATCCGGCCTACGAAGCCTGCCACCGGGAGGCTTACCGGCGCGGTGTCATCGGTCTGGCCTTTGGCAAGGCGGCGGCGCCGCATCTGCTCTCCTTCACCATGGGCTATCTCTTGTCCACCGCCGATATCTCCATCCATTGCCCGGTCACCATGACCGGGGCGTTGGCCTATGTGCTCGGCCGGGTGGCCCCGGCCGACGTGCGCAAGGCCTACCTGCCGGAGCTTATCCGCATGGATGGCGCGGCGCTTAGCGGCGGTACCTGGGCGACCGAGCTGCACGGCGGCTCGGACGTGGGCGCGACCACCACCGAGGCGGTGGCGGACGGCAAGGATTGGCGCTTAACCGGCCTGAAATGGTTCGCCAGCAATGCCGGCTGCGGCCTAGCCTTCGCCACCGCCCGGCCGCGCGGGGCGCCCGTCAGCGGCAAGGGCCTGGGTTGTTATTTGGTCCCCGCGACGCTGGCGGACGGAACGCCCAATGCCCTGTGGATCCGCCGCCTCAAGGACAAACTGGGCACCCGTGGCCTGGCCACCGCCGAGGTGGAATTGCGCGGCGCCTGGGCGCAGCAAGTGGCGGGTCCCTCCCAGGGTCTCAAGGCTATGATGGAGGCCCTGGAATACAGCCGCATCCATAACGCGGTCGCCGCTTGCGCCGTGCAACGCCGGGCCTTTCTCGAAGCGGTCTGCTGGGCCAGCCACCGGCAGGCGTTTGGCGCGACCATCGGCGGGTATCCCATGGTCCGCGATACCCTGCTGGATTTGGTGGCCGAGTTGGAGGCAAACACCGGCCTCGCCTTCGAGGCGGCGGCGACCTTCGACGGCGCCTTGGCGGACGAGGCGGAACGGCCCTGGCTGCGCACGGTCACGGCCCTGGCAAAGTACCGCACCGCCGAGTACGGCGTGCGCGCCGCTACCCGCGCCGTCGAGTTGGTGGGCGGCAACGGCTATACGGAGGAATGGCCGACGGCACGGCTCTACCGCGATGCCCTGGTGCTCTCGGTTTGGGAAGGCCCGGTCAATATCCAGGCGCTGGAATTGTTGCGCATGGTCCTGGGCAAGGTGCGCGGCGACGAGTTGTTCCTGGCGCGCGTCGATTCAATTCTCTCCATGCTGCCGGAGCGCTTGGCGGTGCGGGCGACCCCATTGCGCGACGCGCGCGATCGTTGCGCCTCCGCGCTCGCGTACCTTCGGCGGCGGCCGGAGGATGGGCCGCGTCATGCCCGGCGCTTACTGGAACAGATGGCGGATTGCCTGGCCGCGGCACTGCTTTTTGAAGAGGCGGCCGTTGACTTGGCGCAGGGCGATGTCCGCAAGGCCCTGGTGGCGGCGCGGTTCACGGCCCTGCACTTCGCCGGCGCGCCAGCCATCGACGCGGAAACCGATCCGACCCATGACGTTTTCGAACAAATCGTCGGCTACGGCTCGATCGCGATGTAAGCAGTTCAATCTGCCCGGATTACTCTCTAGGCGACTCGCAGATCGGCGTTGCTTGGGTAACGCGACCAGACGTGTTTCATTCTTTCACCCCAGCTCAAACGATAGGGCGACAAAGGCAGCAGGGCTCCCGGATTGACGGCTTGATGTATATTGATCGACTGGTTGGAGCAGTTTATCTCGACGATCACCGGATCATTCTCCGACGAGAGCGTAACGTCCCAGGAGAGGACGCCCAAATTTCTTAAACCCGAATGAGCCTCAAGACATAAATCGATCATGGATCGATAGTGGGGTATCTGCAGGCCGGCGAAGGACATACCGGTATCGGGATGGCGCCGATGGGGTCGCAAGTTCTTGTCTATCGCGTAGTCCTTGAGGCATCCGCGATCGTCCACGCCAATGGCAATCCCACCCGAACCGAAATTGTCGGTAACGCTGCCCTGTCGGCCCACCCTGAGCACGGCTGAGAGTAGACGGGGCCGACCACCCTCCATGAGTGTCATGCAGCGAATCGTGTTCAAGGATGAAGGATTCAGCGAACGAAAGAATTCATGACCCAAGAACACGGGCTGAACGATGAGAAGTTTCGATTTTTGGGAAAGGGCTTCTAAACAATCAAAAAGATCGCGGCCGGATACCATCGTGACGGCCCGACCGGCACCGGAGTCAATGCCGGCGGGCTTGGCGATGTAATCGCGGTTCGGGTCTATCGACAGCCTTTCGAGAGAGTCTCTTCCGATCGGAATTTCGTTTTTTCCATCGCTGGCGTAAAGCTGTCCCTCACGTACGAAAGCGACTGTCTGGAACATTGGGAAGTCCAATCCCAACGCCCGATAATCTTTTTGTCCATTGACAAGATCGCAATACAAAATGTGGTTCAGGGAAAATTCGATAACGCAGTAGTATTCGATTTCCGATATCGCTTCGATATATTCGCCCACGAGCGGATAATAGATAGTACTCCAAGCGCCGCGGTAGTCGTGTTTGTCGATACACACTTTCACACGATCGAGATCTATGGCGTCGTTGTTCAGCGCGAACTCCAAGGCCTTCGTCTTGTAGCGCCGATAGTTGATGGCGCCAGAGGCCACCGCCGTCAGTTTTACCCGCCGGGGCAAGACGTCGTTGACGATCACTCGACGCCAATGGAGGGCATCAATCATCCGCTGATTTCTCAAATTGGTATCTAGAGACGGTATATAGTTAAGACCAATACCTGACGAAAACATGAACGGCTCTCGTCAGATCGAGCCTAAATCTATCCGTCCAGACCCAACAGCGAGCGGGCGAAGTCGTGGGCATCGAAGGGGCGCAGATCATCGGCGCTTTCGCCCACGCCGATGGCGTGCACCGGCAGGCCGAAGCGTTCGGCCAAAGCGACTAGCACGCCGCCGCGTGCGGAACCGTCCAATTTGGTGACCACAAGGCCGGTAACATCCACCAACTCCTTGAAGGTCTCCACCTGAGTGTGCGCGTTCTGGCCGGTGGTGGCATCGAGAACCAACAGCACATCGTGCGGCGCTTCCGGATCGAGCTTGCGCAGGACGCGGATGATCTTCTGCAACTCGGCCATCAGATCGGCCTTGTTGTGCAGCCGCCCGGCGGTATCGATCAGCAGCAGGTCGTTGCCCTCGCGCCGCGCTGTTTCTACCGCCTCGTAGGCCAGGCCGGCGGCATCGGCGCCGGGCTTCGTGGTAACGACGGGGCAATCGCTGCGCTCTCCCCATGCTTGCAATTGCTCGATGGCAGCGGCGCGGAAGGTATCGCCGGCGGCGAGGAGCACGCTGTGCCCCTGGCCGCGGTAAAGCTTGGCGAGCTTGCCGATGGTCGTGGTCTTGCCGCTGCCGTTGACACCGACCACCAGGACCACGCGCGGTCGCAATGGTGGGTCGAGAACCAGCGGTTTGGCGACGGGGGCCAGGATGCCGGCAATGTCCTCGGCCAGGGCCCGGCGCACCTCGGCGGGATCGATGTCCTTATCGAAACGGGTCTTGCCCAGATCGGCGGCAAGTTTCGCCGCCGTGGCGACACCCAGATCGGCGCCGATCAAAAGCTCCTCCAATTCCTCCAACGCACGCGCATCCAGACGGCGCTTGGCAAGGATATTGGTCAGCCCATCGCTTAGCTTGTTGGTGGAACGAGCCAGCCCGGCTCTCAGGCGGCCGAGCCAGCCGGTGGGTTTCGCCGCGCTATCGCTCAAGGACACGTCCTTGCAGGCGGCCGTCGGCGATGCCCGTCAAACGCACATCAACAATCTCGCCGGGCGCACCAGTGGCAACATCGACCGGCGCGAAGTGCTCGCAATGACCGAAGCCGGGCTTTTCCACGAGCACCCGCGCGTCGTCGCCGACCCGGCTTTCGAGAAAACGCCGCGTCGCCGCTGCACCAAGTGTCCGCAGGCGCTCCGCTCGCGCCTTGCGCATGGCGATCGGGACCTGATTCGAAATGCGCGCCGCTGGCGTGCCCCGCCGCTGCGAATAGGGAAAGACGTGCAAGTAGGTTAGGCCGCAGTCGGCAATGAGCGCGGCAGTGTTGTCGAACATCGCGTCGTCTTCTGTGGGGAAGCCGGCAATCAAATCGGCGCCGAAGACCGCATCGGGGCGCAAGGTCCGCAACGTCTCGCAAGCCTGTATGGCATCGGCACGCAGATGCCGCCGCTTCATGCGCTTGAGGATCAGATTGTCGCCCGCCTGCAACGATAGATGCAGATGCGGCATCAGGCGCGGCTCCTCCGCCACGGCCCGCAACAGATCGGCATCGATGGCCGCCGGATCGAGGGAGGAGAGGCGCAAGCGCGGCAACTCAGGCACCAGGCGCAACAGGCGCCGCACCATCTGCCCCAGGCGCGGGCGCCCCGGCAGATCGCCGCCGTAGGAAGCGATGTCAACACCGGTGAGGACCACCTCGGCGCAGCCGCCGGCGACCAACGTGCGCACCTGGGCGACGATCTCGCCCATGGGCACGGAGCGGTTGTTGCCCCGCCCATAGGGAATCACACAGAAGGTACACCGATGATCGCAACCCTGTTGCACCTCGACAAAGGCGCGGGCCCGCCCGGAGAAGCCGGAGATGAGGTGCCCCGCGGTTTCCCGCACGGCCATGATATCGGCGACGCGGACGCGCTCTCCCGTCGGGGTAAAGCTCTCGGGCCGCATTTTTTCGATGTTGCCGATGACCTGATCTACTTCCGGCATGGCGGCGTAAGATGTTGGGTCGATCTGTGCCGCGCAGCCGGTAACGATAAGGCGCGCCGCCGGATGTTCGCGCCGGGCGCGGCGGATCGCTTGCCGGGCCTGCCGCTCCGCCTCGGCGGTGACTGCGCAGGTATTGACGATGACCGCCTTACTCAGACCCGCCGCCTGGGCGTGATCGCGCATCACCTCGGATTCGTAGGCATTCAATCGGCAGCCAAAGGTGATCACTTTAGCCGCTGCTAAGCCGGTGTGACTCATACGCTGATGTCCAGATCGAGAGTGCCGGTAAAGGCGGTGGCCACCGGCCCGGTCATCAACACGTGGCCGTCCGTTTCACGCCAGGTGATTTCGATGGGGCCGCCGTCCAGGTCCAAGGCCACGGTTCGCCCAGTCAGGCCCCGGCGGATGGCGGCCACGGCGGCGGCACAGGCGCCGCTGCCGCAGGCCCGCGTCAGCCCCGCGCCGCGCTCCCAGACGCGCAGGCGCAAGTGGTCGAGGCCGATGACCTGAGCGATGCCAATGTTCGCCCGTTCGGGGAAGATCGGGTCGTGCTCCAGCTTCGGCCCCAGGGTGTCGATGTCGATGGCGGTCACGTCGGGCACGAAGAAGACCGCATGCGGATTGCCCATGTTGACCGCCACCGGATCGGCAAGCGGCCCGAGCGCCAGGTCCACATGCAATGTATCGCCCGCGCGGGCCAAGGGTATCTCCTGCCACTCGAACTTGGCCGGCCCCATGTCCACGGTTACCCGGCCATCCGCGGTCCGTGTCCCGGCAAGCAGGCCGGCGACCGTTTCCAGGGTGATGTGCTCGGCGCCGGCATCGCCCATGAGCAAGGCGGCAACACAGCGGGTGCCGTTGCCGCAGGCCTGCGCCTCGCCGCCATCGGCGTTGTAAAAGCGCAGAAACGCATCCGCCCGGCCATTGGCCGGCGGCTCGATCACCACCACCTGGTCGCAGCCCACCCCCAACCGCCGGTCGGCGATCCAACGGGCGGCATCGGCGCTCAGCGGCAAGGCCTCGGTGCGGGCATCCAGGATGACCACGTCATTGCCCAGGCCGTGCATCTTGATGAAGGGACGGGCGCTCATACAGCGGGTTATAGGGCCGAAAAGGTTGTAAAGTCCACCGATTGCGGTGCTCAGCGGAGCCAAGGAGGCGGCGGGAAACGATGACGGCAGAATCTATTGGATGGCCCAAAAAGGCCCGGGATATCCACAACCATCATATCGATTCGACGATCTGGGACGACTTCAAGTTCCGCGACGACGACATCGTCATCGCCACTTATGCGAAGTCCGGAACAACCTGGGTACAGCAGATCCTATCGCAAATCCTGTTCAACGGTGTTGAAGGGCTCGATGTCGCCGAGATGTCGCCATGGCTCGATCTGCGGGTGCCGCCGAAGGCGGTGAAGCTACCGGCGGTGGAGGCACAGACGCACCGGCGCTTTCTTAAGACCCATTTGCCGGTGGATGCCTTGGTTTTCTCGCCGAAGGCAAAATACCTCTACATCGGGCGCGACGGGCGCGATGTGGTCTGGAGCATGTATAATCATCACGCGAATGCCAACGACCTTTGGTATCAGGCGTTGAACGAGACGCCGGGGCGCGTCGGGCCGCCGATCGAGCCGCCGCCGGCTTCGGTCCGTCAATGCTTCTTCGACTGGCTCGATGGCGACGGCCATCCGTTTTGGCCGTTCTGGGAGAATGTCAGCACATGGTGGGCGATCAAGGACCTGCCGAACGTTCTGTTGTTGCATTTTGCCGATCTCAAGGCGGATCTACCCGGTCAGATCCGGCGTATCGCCACCTTCCTGGAGACGCCGGTCGATGAAAGCCGGTGGCCCGCCATCATCGAGCATTGCGGCTTCGCCTACATGAAACGACACGCGGCCAAGAGCGTGCCGCTCGGCGGGGCGTTCTGGGACGGCGGCGCCGAGACGTTCATCCACAAGGGCACAAACGGCCGCTGGCACGACACCCTGACGACGGCGGATGTGACCCGCTACGAGCGCCTGGCGCAGGATCAGTTGGGTGCGCCCTGTGCCCAATGGCTGGCAAGCGGCATCGAGGTTGAGCGATAAGGGCTCGGCGCGGGCTTTACTTGCCGACGGTTTCCTTACCTTCGCCGCCGAAGCGGGTGGCGACATAGCCGATCAGGAGCCCGACCAAGGCGCCCTCGGCGGCAAACCAGAAGGGCGAGGTTAGGATGCCACCGACGCCGAACAAAGACGTCATCATCGTCGCCATCACGTCATAGGCGAAGAAGGTTAGCACGAAATTCATCCAAGCGCCGATGACCGGCGCGCGAAACCACCACGGCATGGGCAGTTTCAAGATCGGGTGCCAGGTGAATACGCCGAAGACGCCGATAATCGCCCCCACCGTCGTGTACCACAGCAGAATGCCCCAGCGGATCAACCAGCCCGCTTCCGGCAGGAAGAAGGGCAATGAAATGAACCCGACGAGACCGATAAGAAGGCCGATGCCCTTGCCGATGGCGATCCGGGTGACCAATGATGGTTTTCCGAACATTCTCGCCTCCTCTGAATCGGGGGAGTCCGTGTCTCATATATAGGAAGCCAAGCGGTCCCTCCCAACGGCTGAAGACGATGATTCGCCCCGACTTGACCCGTCGGTCCTGGGAGCCTATTTTCCCGGCAACCTTCGGCATGAGTGTGGCCCAGGCTCTAGAGAGCTCCGCCGGTCCGCGAGTTTCGCGCACCGGCGCGAAGTGCGTTTGGCGATAGGCGGAATTTGAGAAACGGCGATGTTCGATAGTCTGCAAGAACGGCTTGGCGAGGTTCTGGGCAAGCTGACCCGGCGCGGCGCCTTGAGCGAGGCGGATGTGGATGCCGCCCTGCGCGAGGTGCGCGTGGCCTTGCTCGAGGCCGATGTGGCCTTGGCCGTGGTCAAGGATTTCGTCGAG
>JAJFGP010000112.1 GCA_021776055.1 Kiloniellaceae bacterium | reverse complement strand
GTGGTGCAACGTCTGGCCGCCCGCGATCTACTTGCCGTTCGCGCCGATCCAACGGATGGCCGACGGCGGCTGATTCAGCTGACCCGTTCGGGATACACATTGGCGACACGTTTGCGCGCCATCGGTCCGCGCATCAGCGAGCTGACCCTGGCCAACCTCTCCGCACGCGACCGCAAAGCCCTGTTGCGGCTATTGGCGCAACTAGCCGCCTAGGCCGCCGCCGTCTCCGGCATGCTCCGCGGGCATCGGCCCTCCAAAAGATCGCGCTGACGCAGCAGCGCCTGCGCGATAAAGCCGGTGAACTTGCGGATGCGGGCGGTGTTACGCAGATCTTTGTGGGTCAGGACCCAGACATCCTTGTGCGGTTGCAGCGTGCCGGGCGGCATCCGGCAAAGGTCCGGCTCCACGTCCGCCATGAAGCACGGCAGCAACGCCATTCCCAACCCCGCCTTCGCCGCGGCGACTTGCGCCAACGGATCGCCGATGCGGGCGCCTGTCGGCAGGTCCGGAAAATCACTGTCCTCGATCCATTGCGGCGACGGGGTATCGCCGGGCCAGCCGATCCATTTCAGAGCAGATGTATCTGCCTTGCCGCTGGGCCCAAGCAGAAAGTCCTTCCTCACATAGGCGGCCTTGGCCAGATGCAGCAGACGCCGGCCAACCAAATCGTCGGGCGGGTCGTTGGACAGCCGGATGGCCACGTCGGCCTCACGTTTCGCCAGATCGGCGACCGCATAAGTGGGAACGACTTCAAGCTCGATTTCCGGATGCAGGCGCGAAAATTCCGCCAAATCGGGCATCAATAGATGCGTGACCAACGCATCCGGCATGGTCACCCGGATCTTGCCGCTCAGTCGCGAATCCCGCCCGGTGATTCGTCGGCCCGCCGCGGCCTCCTCCTCCTCGATACGCTGCGCCGAGCCCAAGAGATCTTCGCCCGCTGGGGTGGTGAAATATCCGGTCGGCAAGCGCTCGAACAGGCGCACCCCGAGATTGCCCTCGAGGGCTGAAATCCGCCGCAGAACTGTGGAGTGGCTGACCCCAAGCATGCCCGCCGCCTTGCGGACGGAGCCGCTCCGGGCCACGGCGAGAAAGATACGGTAGTCGTCCCAATTAATCATTGGTCTGTATTTAGACCGGACCTCGGCAAATTTCAAGAGTTACGCGCGAAAACAGACCGATCTAGGGTGCCCTGCGCGCAACCGCGGTGGGAGCCAAGCACTTAATGACAGCCTACGAGCTTTATTGGATCAGCGGCAGCCCGAATTCGTGGCGGGTGATGCTGACCCTCGAAATCAAAGGGATTCCGTACGGTTCGCACCGGATCGACCCAGCCAAGCGTGGGCACAAGACGCCGGAATTCCTGGCCATGAACCCGCGTGGCAAGGTGCCGGTGCTCAAGGACGGCGACCTGATCCTCTACGAATCCATCGCCATCATGGCCTATCTGGAGCGCGAACACTCCAATCCACCCCTTTTCGGCGCCACAGCGGCCGAAACCGGCCATATCTGGCAGCGGATCTTCGAGGTCATGAATTACGCCCGCGAGGCCATCAACAACGGTGTCGTCCGCCCCCTGATACGCGGCCAAGCGGCGGATAGCGCCGAGGCCATCAAGGCTGCTGCGAGCCAAGCCCACAAGGACCTGGCCTGGGTCGAGCAGGTCCTATCCCGCACACCCTATTTGGCCGGCGATAGTTTGTCCGCAGCCGACGTCGCTTACATCCCGATCGTGCAGAACCTGGTCCGCGCCGCCGGCAGGCCTGATGCGGCGCTGCTCGATCTTGGTTTCCTCCCCTTCGATCGGCGCTATCCGGGCATTGCCACCTGGCTGCAACGCTTGGAAGCGCACCCGGTCTACGACAAAGCCGCACCGCCCCACTGGCGGGAATAGGTGCCTGAAACCCAATCAATCGAGGACATCCGTATATGAGCGAGAAACAGCACATTCTGATCACCGGCACGAGCAACGGGTTTGGCCGCCTGGCGGCCGAGGCGCTGGCCCGGAAGGGCCACAAGGTCTTTGCCTCCATGCGCGGCCCCACGGCGCGCAACGCAAAAGCCCGCAAAGAGCTAGAGGCGCTGGCAGAGGCGGATGATTTGGACCTGCACGTCGTCGATCTCGATGTCACGGACCAACTATCGGTCGATCAAGCCGTGCGTGGGGTGACCAAGGATGGCGGTCACATCGATGTGCTGGTCAACAACGCCGGCGTCGTTTCCTACGGACCGTTGGAAGCGTTCACACCCGAGCAGACGCAGCGGATCTTCGAGACGAATCTGTTCGGCGCTTTGCGTGTAACCCGGGCGGTTCTGCCGCACATGCGCTGGCACGGCAGTGGTTTGCTAGTTCATGTGAGCAGTGGCGCGGGTCGAGTCGTTGTCCCGGCCATGGGCATCTACTGCGCCTCCAAGTTCGCGCTCGAGGCCGCCGCCGAGATATACCGCTATGAGCTTGCGCCCTTCGGCATCGACTCGATCATTGTCGAGCCGGGCGTCTATCCGACGAACATCAACGTCGCCAACGGTTTCGCGGAAGATGTAGAGCGGAACGCGGCCTATGGCCCGCTCGCGCAGCAGTCTCGACAGATGCCCAAGCAGTTCCGGGAAAGCGCGCAGGACCCGAACGAAGTCGTCGAGGCCATCGTCCGTCTGGTCGGCATGGCGCCAGGTACACGGCCCTTGCGCACCTGTGTGGGCGCCGAAACGGACAGCCTCGGTCCGCTCAACGAGCTCGCCGGCAAGACCCAGGGCGGGTTGCTGGAGATGTTCGGCATGGCCGATCTGGCCAAGCTAACAGCGTGACGCACGGCGGCTCTCCGGAACCGCGAGCGCATCCACCGCGACGCAGCCGCTTGGCAAGACGAGAACCGGGTTCACGTCGAAAGAGTCGAGGTGCGGCCCGAGCGTCGCGGCAAGCACGGAAAAGTTGGCCGCTGCCTCGGCAAACGCATCGATGTTGGCGGCCGGCGCTCCGCGTGTGCCGTCGAGCAGGCGGCGTAGCCGCAAGCCCTCGATCAGCCGCAGCACCTCGGTGGCATCGAACGGCGGTTTGGCGAAGACGATGTCCTTGAGGATCTCGGCGTGAATGCCACCAAAACCGATGAGCACGATAGGACCGAAATCGGCGTCTCGGGTTAGACCTAAAATCATTTCGACCGCCGGCCCCTCGACCATGCGTGTCACCAGCACCCGTGGGCCCAGGCGCGCGGCCATCTCGGCATAGGCGGCGCGCAAGCCTGCCGCATCGCGCAGGTTCAAGGAGACACCGCCCACATCCGACTTGTGCGCTAATCCCGGCGCCGCGCTTTTCAGCACCACGGGAAATCCGATTTTTTCCGCAACCAATATAACCTCGTTCGCTGTCGTGGCGATGGAGCTTGGTGCGGTCGGCACACCGAAATCGGCCAACATGCGCAGGGCCTCGTGCTCGTCCAAGGGGGCCGTCTGGTTCAAGCGTGTCCGCCACGCAGCAACCGCCGTTTGGTCGACGGCGGGCGCTTTTGCCGCATCGCGCGTTCGGAAGTCGCGCCACTCAAAGAGCAGGCGGCAGGCGACGAGAAAGGCCGGCACCCCGTCGACCACCGGGACACCGGCACGAGTCGATTCAACGGCCTTCACGTCGCTGCCGCTGCCTTGATGGTTGGAGACAATAAAGGTGGGTTTGCCGGTTTTCTGGCGCGCCGCGTGAGCCAGATCGAGGTAATCCGGCAATATGGCGCCGCCGGCATTGCGGTCGAGCACCAGGGCGCCGATGGCCGTATCCGGGTCGGCCATGAGGGCTTGGAAGCTTTCAACGAAGTCTTCGGGATAATTACGGCCGCTGCCCCAGCGGTCCAACGGGTTGACCGGTGGCAGGCCGAAATCGAGCACCTTTTCCAGGCGCCGCACCGTCTTGGGCGACAGCTTGGCGAAATGGGTCCCGATATCCTGCGCCAGATCGACGATCAGGCCGCGCTCGCCGCCGGAATCATGGCTGGTGGCCAGACCGCCAGGGCCGATGCCGATGCCTGCGTTGAAGACCATCATGCCCATGGCCAACTCGTCGATGGCGCGAACACGGGCGACGCCATAACGGGCGAACAATGCCTGATACGCCCCGTCGTCGCCGGCCAACGCGCCCGAATGGCTGATTGCCAGGCGCGCCGATTCCTCGGTCCGGCCGACCTTTAGGGCGACCACCGGCACGCCTTTGGCGTTCGCCTTGGCCAACGCCGCCTCGAAGCCGGCGGGATCGCGCACGGTTTCCAGGAACAGGCCGATGACTCGGGTTTCCGGTTGTGCTAGGGCGAAATCCATGTAATCGGCGACGGTAGTGGTCAACTCCTGGCCGGCGGAGACGGCCAGCGCGTAATCAATCCGCTCCTCCGCATCCACCAGGGCCGTGAAGAGAGAGCCGGAATGGGTGATCAACACGGCGCCGCCGGGCCGGTGCTCGGGCCGCGTTGCAAAGCCACAGGCCCAGACACCCGCCGTGAAGTTGTAAAAGCCCATGCAATTGCCGCCGCACAGGGCGATTCCGGCTGCCTGGGCGCGTTGGCGGATACGCTCTTTTATGGGCGGATCGCCATCGGTCTCCAAAGCCAGGGTCGAGATGATGGTCGCCGCCTTGATGCCGTGCGCCACCGCCTGATCGAAGGCCTCGTCCATGTGCTCGTCGGCCAAGGCGAAAATGGCATGCTCGACCGTCTCCGGCAGATCCGCGAGCGATGGGGCGCACGTCAGCCCGTCGATCTCGCCGTGCCGCGGGTTGATCGGATAGATCGGCCCGGCGAAACCTCCTTGCCGCAAGTGCGTCAGCAGGGTCCGGCCCACCGTGCCGGCGCGCGCCCTGGCGCCGATGATGGCGATCGATTTAGGTCGCAGCAGCGGGTCGAGATAGTGCGATGCCATGACGGCGTCTCTCGGATTTGCGGGCAGGGTTGCGTACCGACGCAACCTAGCCGAAGTTACGGGCGGTGACGAGTAAAGGGAGGGTCTGTGTGAACTGGGAAGTTTTCATTACCTGCGCGGTGACTGGCGCCGGGGATACGGTGGACAAACACCCGGCCATGCCGGTGGCACCCAAGGATATCGCCGCCGCCGCCATCGAAGCGGCCAAGGCCGGTGCCGCCGTTGCGCACATCCACGTGCGTGATCCGCAAACCGGTAAGGCGTCGCGCGATCCGAAATTGTTCCGCGAGGTGGTGGACCGGGTGCGCTCGGCCGATGTGGATGTAATCATTAATCTCACCGCCGGCATGGGTGGTGATGTGGTCTTCGGTCAAGGCGAGGCGCCGTTGCCTCTGGACCCGGTGGGCACCGATATGGTCGGGCCGCTGGAGCGCCTGGCCCATGTGGAGGAACTGCTGCCGGAGATCTGCACCCTCGATTGTGGCACCATGAATTTTGCCGTCGGCGACTATGTGATGACCAACACGCCGTCCATGCTGCGCGCCATGGCCAAGCGGGTGCAGGAATTGGGCGTGCGTCCGGAGTTGGAGGTTTTCGATACCGGCCATCTCTCCTTCGCCAAGCAGTTGGTGCGCGAGGGATTGATCGACGATCCGGTTATGATCCAACTGTGCATGGGTATCCCGTATGGCGCGCCGGACGACCCGACCACCCTTCTCGCCCTTGTAAATCAAATGCCAAAGGGCGCGATCTTTAGTGCCTTTTCCATCGGCCGCCGGCAATTGCCGTACGTGGCCATGGCGGCGTTGGCCGGCGGTAACGTGCGCGTTGGGCTGGAGGATAACTTGCATCTCGAAAAGGGTACCTTCGCCACGAACGGCGAGTTGGTTGCGCGCGCCGTGACGATCCTGCAAGCCATGAACGTGCGCGTTCTCGGCCCCGATGCGGTGCGCGAGAAACTCAAACTCGTCAAGCGCGGCTAGCGGACAGTGCCATGGCGGAAATAAAAACAGTCGGCCTGATTGGCGGCGGTGTGATCGGCGCTGGTTGGGCGGCGCGCCTCGCCCTTAACGGTATCGCGGTGCGGGTTTTCGACCCGGACCCGGACGCGCAGCGCAAGATCGACGAGGTTCTGGAAAACGCACGGCGCGCCACGGCAAAGCTGACCCTAGCGCCGCTCCACGACCCGGCGCCGATCCACGTGGTCGCGACCTTAGAGGAAGCCGTCGCCGAGGCGGATTTCGTGCAGGAAAGCCTGCCGGAACGCGAGGATTTGAAACGCGAACTTCTTGCGGCCGCCAGTCGGGCGGCGCGGCGGGACGTGGTGATCGCCTCGTCCACTTCGGGTCTCTTGCCCAGCCGTTTGCAAGCGGACATGGTCGCACCCGAGCGCCTCGTCGTCGGCCATCCGTTCAATCCGGTCTATTTGTTGCCCCTGGTTGAGGTTTGCGGCGGCGAGAAGACATCGCCGGAGACCATCGAGCAGGCGATGACGTTCTACCGGTCGATCGGCATGCACCCCTTGCACGTGCGTCAGGAGATCGACGGCTTCATCGCCGACCGCCTGCTCGAGGCGGTCTGGCGCGAGGCGTTGTGGCTGGTCAACGATGGCGTCGCCACCACCGCCGAGATCGACGATGCGATCCGCTATGGTGCCGGTTTGCGCTGGTCGTTCATGGGCACGTTTCTGACCTATCGTCTGGCCGGTGGTGAGGCCGGTATGCGCCATTTTCTCGCCCAGTTCGGCCCGGCGCTGCGCCTGCCGTGGACCAAGCTGGAGGCGCCGGAGCTTACGGACGAGTTAATCGAGCGCGTCGCTACCCAGTCGGATGCGCAAGCCGCCGGCACCTCGATCCGCGACCTGGAACGCCTACGCGACGATTGCCTGGTCGCTGTCCTGCAAGGCCTGCGCAGCCACGATTACGCTGCCGGCGCCACCCTCAACGCGCATGAAGAAAAGCTTTATGAAACATCACACCGCCAAGTCATGGGCGCCGACGACGATGTCTCGCAACCGCTGGCCCTGCACCGGGGGCGTGTGGCACCCGAGTGGATCGACTACAACGGACATATGACCGAAAGCCGCTACCTACAGGTCTTTGGCGATTCCTCGGACGCGCTGTTCCGCTACGTCGGCATCGATGCGGACTATCATGCGGCGAGCATGAGTTACTACACGGTAGAGACACATATCATGAACCTGCGCGAGGTCGGCGCCGGGGAGCCGTTTCAGACCACGACGCAAATCCTGGCGGTGGACGACAAGAAGTTGCACATCTTCCATCGCCTCACCGCCACGCGCGAGGATATCTTGCTGGCCACCGGTGAACAGATGTTGCTGCATGTGGATACCAAGGCGGGGCGCGCCGTGCCGGCGGCGGCGCCGGTCCTGGCGCGCCTGCACCACATCGCCGCGGCCCACGCGCCCTTGCCCAAGCCGGATGGCGCCGGCCGCTTCGTCGGCGCGCCCCGGCGGTAGTGCCATGGACTTTGCCCTGAACCATGAACAACAGCTTGTCGTCGAGACCGTGCGTGCCTTCGTCGAGAGCGAGCTTTACCCGCTGGAGGCCGAGGTGGAGCGCACCGGCGTGGTACCACCCGAGCTTGGCCGCGAGATCCAGGCCAAGGTCAAGGCGCTCGGTTTCTATGCGCCGAATATCCCTGAGGAATGGGGCGGCGGTGGCCTCGATCATCTTACCTTTACACTTGTGGAGCGCGAACTGGGCCGTGCTGCCATGGCCCTAACCGTCTGGTGGGGGCGGCCCTCCAATATTCTCTGCGCTTGTAATGATGAGCAGAAGCAGCGCTATCTGTTGCCCTGTGTTGCCGGTGAGCGCATCGATTGCTTGGCGATCACCGAACCGGGCGCCGGTTCGGACGCGCGCAACCTGGCCACGGTGGCGCGCCGGGATGGTAGCGACTGGGTGCTCAACGGGTCCAAGCACTTCATCAGTCACGCGGATATCGCCGATTTTGCCATCGTCTTCGCCGCCACTGGCGAGGACGCGACGGCCAAGGGACCGCGCAAGCGCATCACCTGTTTTCTGATCGATCGGGACACAGCCGGCTTCGAGGTGCGCCCCGGCTATGCCACGGTCTCGCACCGCGGCTACCACAATAGCGTTCTCTCCTTCGACGATTGCCGCGTCCCCGCCGCCCAGATGCTTGGCGACGAGGGGCAGGGTCTTGAGATCATGAACACCTGGCTCTACGCGACGCGGCTGACGGTGGCGGCGATGAGCGTAGGCCGCGCCCGCCGGGTCTTCGATCTCACGGCCGAGTGGGCAGCGACGCGGCGCCAGTTCGGCCGACCCATCGGCGAATTTCAAGGCACCGGCTTCAAGCTGGCCGATATGATTACCGAGATCGATGCCGCCGATTGGCTGACATTGGCCGCCGCTTGGGCGTTGGATCAGGACCTGCCGGCCAACCGGGAGATCGCCTCGGCCAAGCTCTATGCCACCGAGATGCTTGGCCGGGCCACCGACAATGCGGTGCAGGTTTTCGGCGGCATGGGATTGGTCGACGAGATGCCCATCGAACGATTCTGGCGCGATGCCCGGGTCGAGCGCATCTGGGACGGCACCAGCGAAATCCAACGTCACATCATCGCCCGCGCCATCCTGCGCGAGCACGGCGAATAGTTGGGAGAAGGGCCATGCCCGAGAGCGTCAAGACATCCCGCCAAGGCCCCATCTTCGAGGTGATCCTCGACCGGCCCAAGGCGAACGCCATCGACGGCGCCACCAGCCGGGCCATGAGCGAGGCCTTCGTGACATTTCGCGATGACCCGAACCTGCGGGTCGCAATCCTCACCGGTGCTGGCACTCGCTTTTTCTCCGCTGGTTGGGACTTAAAGGCGGCGGCGGAGGGGGCAACGATCGAGGAAGATTTCGGCCCCGGCGGTTTCGGCGGCCTCTCCGAGTTGCCGAACTTGAACAAGCCGGTGATCGCCGCCGCGAATGGCATGGCGGTTGGCGGCGGTTTCGAGCTTTTGCTCGCCGCCGATCTGGTGATCGCTGCCGAGCACGCCGAATTTTTCCTCTCCGAGACGCGTATGGGAGTCATCCCTGACTCCGCCAGCTTCCGACTGCCCAAGCAACTGCCCCGGCCTCTGGCCATGGAAATGTTGCTCACTGGTCGGCACTATAGCGCGCGGGAGGTGCAGGGCCTTGGTCTCATCAACCAGGTGGTGCAGGGGCCGGAGGTGATGGACGCGGCGCGGGCCATAGCCGCCGAAATCCTGAAAGGTGCGCCCTTGGCCGTGGAAGCGACCAAGGAAATCGTCCGCATGGGTGAAGGCATGCCGGTGGCGGAATGCTATCGCACCATGCGCTCCAAAGGATTCCCAACCTTCGAACGCCTGCTGGTCAGCGAAGATATCCAGGAAGGCCCCCGGGCGTTCGCGGAAAAGCGCGATCCGGTGTGGAAGGGGCGGTAGCTCAACGCCGCGCCTTGAGAAATGCCACTGCGCGACGGGCACACGTCGTTTTCGCTAATGACAGGCAGACCCGACTCCCGTAGGCTCTAATTAACCACGGCGGTTCCCGAAAGGGACGAACAGGGAATGGGGTGCGGCGGCGTTATATCCGCCAATGCCCCGGCTGTCCCCGCAACTGTAAGCGGCTGATCCGTGCCAGGTTAACGCCACTGGGAAACCGGGAAGGCAAGGCACAGGGATCACGAAGGCCGCGAGCCAGGAGACCTGCCGCCGTCCGCGCCTTTGCGAGCCTATCGGCCGGGGATTCGATGGGTTGGGAAGAATCTGTCACCGGACGACTGTTCGGAATCTTCCAGTCGCAATGGCATGGGTGCACGCAACCGTAAGGGGGATTGCCCGTGTCGTACTATATGTCTCTACGCTCCATCGGGGTGGCCGTTAGCTTGGCCGCCGGATTTGCCGTTCTCACCGGTGCCGCCGCAAGCGCCTCGGCGCACGGTGACACGAAGGACCATCTCTATGTGGTGAACCGCGATTCGGCGAATATCGCGGTGATCGATACGGCCAACGATACGGTGGTCGCTCAGGTTCCGGTAGGCAAAGTGCCGCACCAGGCGATCCTGGCGGAATCTCTCGGCAAAATGATCGTCAGCAACACCCAAGACAATACGATTTCGATCATCGATCTGGAGTCTCTGACGACTTCGGCGACGATCGCCCTGGGTAGCGAGCCGGAGCACATGGCGCTTAGTCCCGATGGGCTAACGGTCGCGGTCGGCAACATCGGCGCCGATTCGGTCTCTTTTGTCTCGCTGACCGAAGCCCGCGAAACGGCGCGGGTGTCCGGCCTGTTCGAGCCGCACAATCTGACCTATAGCCCGGATGGGGCGTTGCTTTATGTGGCCAATTTGGGGGCCAATCACGTCAGCGTGGTGGATGTCAGCGAAGCACGGGTGGTCAAGGATATCTCCGTTGCCGCGCCCGCCGAGGTGGCCAGCGCTGCCGGTAGCCGGACAATCCGGCATCAGGGCATCATTAGTGTCACCGCGACGGCCGACGGGCGGCTCGGCTTTGCCGCCCACGGCGATGGCAACACACTTTCCGTCATCGATCTGCAAACGCAGACTAAGATCAAGGACCTGGCCTTGAACGAGATGCCTTGGCGCGCCTATGCCAGCGCTGACGGCCGGACCATGATCGTGCCCAACAACGGAGATAGCACGGTGTCGCTAATCGACATCGCGACACAAGAGGTTGTAGCGACCGTGCCCGGTGGTGCGGAGATGACCGGTGTGAACACCAGTCCTCTCTCGTCCATCGCCTATGTCATCAGCCGAGGCGAGAACAAGGTTGTTCTTCTCGATCTGGCGACCCGGCAAAAGGTTGGCGAGATTGCCTTGCCCGGCATCCCGGAAACCGGTGTTACCAGTCCCGATGGCGGCAAAATATATGTCGCGCTAAGCGGAACCGGCCAGGTGGCGGTCATCGACGTGCGCCAGCGCACCTTGGTGAACATCATCGACGGCGTTGGCAAGGGAGCCTGGGGGGTCAGCCTGGCCGGTGCGGGCGGCTATTGCCACTAGAGCGGCGCGCGTAACGCCCGTCGAGTTCGCCAGGCCGATGTTCTCCGCGGCCTGGCGATGACGACTGTGCTTCCTCCCGTGACCTTGGTGCTCGGTGGCGCTCGCTCCGGCAAAAGCCGCTATGGCGAGCGCTTGATCGAGGCACAGCCGGGTCGACCGCTCTATGTGGCGACGGCGCAGGCGGGGGATGCGGAGATGGCCGCGCGCATCGCCCATCATCGGGCCCGCCGGGGCGCGCGCTGGGATACCGTGGAAGAACCGTTGGAATTGGCTGCTGTCTTGCTGGCCGCGAGTGACGAGGAGGGTGCGGTGCTCATCGATTGTCTGACGTTATGGCTCTCCAACCTACTGCACGCGCGGCGGGATCCGGCGGCGGAAATGGAAGCGTTGCTTGCCGTCCTGCCGGCGCTGAACCGTCCGGTGGTCTTTATTTCCAACGAGGTGGGCTTAGGCATCGTGCCGGAAAGCGCCCTGGCCCGCGAATTCATCGATCACGCCGGCTGGCTGCACCAGCGCCTGGGCGAGGTCGCCCAATCCGTCATCTTCATGGCCGCCGGCCTGGCCATGCCTCTGAAATCACCGCAGTAGGGATTACTTTTCATGGCGCAGAACGGACGCATTCCCGCTACCGTCATCACCGGATTTCTCGGGGCCGGCAAGACGGCGACGGTGCGGCATCTGCTGCAAACCGCCAACGGCCGGCGCTTGGCGCTGATCATCAACGAGTTCGGCGATCTCGGCATCGACGGCGAGATCCTAAAGGGTTGCGGCATCGAGGGCTGTGATGAGGACACGGTGATGGAACTGGCCAACGGCTGCATCTGTTGCACCGTGGCGGACGATTTCATCCCGACCATGGAGGCGCTGCTCGACCGGCCGCAGGCCCCCGACCACATTGTCATCGAGACCTCCGGCCTGGCGTTGCCCAAGCCGCTGATCAAGGCCTTCAACTGGCCGGAAATTCGCAGCCGGATAACGGTCGATGGGGTGATCGCCGTGGTCGACGGACCCGCGGTGCTCGATGGCCGCTTCGCCAGCGACCCGGCGGCGGTGGCGGCCCAGCGCGCGGACGATGCCGCCCTCGACCACGACAGCCCGTTAGAAGAATTGCTGGAGGAGCAGGTCGCCTGCGCCGATCTGGTGCTCATCAACAAGACCGATGGGCTGGATGCGGCGGATGTAGTGCGGGTGCGCGACCTGCTGGCGCCGTACGTACGGCCGGGGGTGAAAGTCGTGACCGCCGCTTTTGGCGCCATCGATGCGGCAGTGCTGCTGGGCTTAGGTGCTGCGGCGGAGGACGATCTGGCCACCCGGCCCTCGCACGTGGACAACGGCGAGGATCACGACCACGACGATTTCACCAGTTTCGTCGTGCGCCTGGACGCGATCGAGGCGCCGCATCGCCTGCTCGACCGATTGCAGCCGTTGGTGGCCGCGCACGACATCCTGCGGATCAAGGGGTTCGCCGCGGTGGCTGGCAAGGACATGCGCTTGGTGGTGCAAGGCGTCGGCGACCGGTTCCAGCACTACTACGACCGCGACTGGCACGCGGACGAGACACGCGAAACGCGCCTCGTGGTTATCGGCCAGACGGGCCTGGACGAAGCCACCATCCGGGCGCACCTGGAGGCCTAGCCGATGCATTTGCTGCAGGCGCAAGCGGGTGCTATCGCGGATGGATCGGAGGCGGTTGATCTGGGTCAAAGCCCGGGCGAGATCGTCATCCTCTCCGCCGCCGATACGGAACTGGCTGCCCTCGCGGCGGCGCGGGCCGGGTTGGGCGATGGATACCCCAGCCTGCGCCTGGCCAACCTCATGCACTTGTCGCACAATTTGTCGGTCGATCTCTATGTAGACTCGGTAATCGCCGGCGCCCGCTTGGTGATCGTGCGCCTGCTCGGCGGCGTCTCCTATTGGTCCTATGGGGTGGAGCAAGTCAGCGCCCTGTGCCGGGCGCGCGGTATTAAACTCGCGCTGCTTCCCGGCGACGATCAGCCGGACGCGGCGCTGGCCGATTATGCGACCTTGCCGGGCGAAGCATGCCATCGCCTATGGCAATACGGCGTGCACGGCGGGCCGGAAAACGCGCGCAATTGTTTGGCATACGCTGCCAGCCTGCTCGGCCATGAGGTCGCCTGGGCCGAGCCGCGGGCGTTGTTGCGCGCCGGGCTCTATTGGCCGGGGGCGGACCGGCCGAGCCTCGCCGATGTGCGCCAGTCATGGACGGCCGATGGCCCGGTGGCCGCTATCGTCTTTTACCGGGCCTTGGCGCAAGCGGGGAATCTGGCACCTGTCGATGCCTTGATCGCCGCCTTGCGGGATCGCGGCGTCAATCCGCTGCCGCTCTATTGCACCAGCCTGAAGGAGCCCCTCTCTGCCGAGACGGTTGCCGGTTTGCTGGCTGAGGCGGGCGCCGAGATCGTCTTGAACGGCACCGGTTTCGCCGTCTCCACACCCGGCGCGGCGGCACGTGCCACGCCGTTCGACGGCGTGCCCGGCCCAGTCCTGCAAGTGATTTTCTCCGGCGGTAACGAAGCGGCTTGGTCTGCTGGCACGCGTGGCCTCTCGGCTCGCGATATCGCCATGAACGTGGCCCTGCCGGAAGTGGATGGCCGCATCATCACCCGTGCCGTGTCCTTCAAGTCTGAGGCGCGCTTCGATGCGGCGACCGAATGCCGCCTGGCAACGTATGCGCCGGTAGCCGATCGCATCGACTTCGTCGCTGATCTGGCGGCGAACTGGCTTAAGCTACAACGCACGGCGCCGGCAGAGCGGCGCATCGCCCTGATCTTCGCTAATTATCCCAACAAGGACGGGCGCATCGGCAATGGGGTGGGTCTGGATACGCCGGCCGGGACCCTTAACGTGCTGCGCGCGTTGGCAGGCAAAGGCTATGCCGTCGGCGATCTTCCCGCCGATGGCGATGCACTGATCCAGCGGTTGCTGCGCGGACCGACGAATGCGGGATTGGCGGGCCGCACCATCGAGGAACGGGTTTCCCGCGCCGACTATGAAATCTTTTTTTCGGGCCTACCGCGGAGCGTGCAGGACGCGGTGACCGAAAGATGGGGCCCCATCGAGGCGGACCCGTTTTTCCGGCCCGGCGATTTGGATTGCGGCTCGTTCCCCATGCCAGCGTTTCGCCAGGGCAATGTGGTGATCGCCCTGCAACCGGCGCGCGGCTACAACATCGACCCGCAAGGCTCTTACCACGATCCCGCGCTGGTGCCGCCGCACAACTATCTGGCGTTCTATGCCTGGCTGCGCCGGGATGTGGGCGTGCAGGCCATCGTTCACATGGGCAAGCACGGCAATCTGGAATGGCTGCCGGGCAAAGCCTTGGCGCTGTCCGCCGCGTGCTATCCCGAGGCAGCCTTCGGCCCGCTGCCGCATCTCTATCCGTTCATCGTCAACGACCCGGGCGAGGGCAGCCAGGCCAAGCGACGCGCGCAAGCGGTCATCATCGATCACCTGACCCCGCCCTTAACCCGCGCCGAAACATATGGACCACTGGCCGAGTTGGAACTGCTGGTGGACGAATACTATGAGGCCGCCGGCCTCGATCCCCGGCGCCTGCGCGTGCTGCGCGGTCAGATTCTCGACCTCGCCCAGCGCATCGGCCTGGACCACGATTGCGGCATTGCCGAGGGCGAAGAGGCGGACTCGGCCCTGGGCAAGTTGGATGGGTATCTGTGCGAGTTGAAGGAGATGCAGATCCGCGACGGTCTGCACATCTTCGGCCAGGCGCCCGAGGGACGGCAGCTCGATGATCTGTTGGCAGCCCTGGTGCGCCTGCCACGCGGCCGTGACGAGGGAGATACCGCGTCCCTGCCGCGGGCTCTGGCGCGGGATCTGGGCTTGGTCGGATTCGATCCATTGGATTGCGACATGGGTGAACCTTGGACCGGCCCGCGACCGGCGGCGCTGGCCGGACTGGGCGCTTGGCGCACGAACGGCGATACGGTCGAGCGCCTGGAACTCTTGACCAGCGATCTTATTGCCGGCGCCCGCGCCGCCGAGGAGGGGTGGACACATACCCGCGCCGTCTTGGCCTACATAAACTCGGATTTGCGCCCGTGCGTTACCCGTTGCGGCGATGCCGAGATTGCGGCGATTCTCGCCGGCCTCGATGGCCGGTTTGTGGCGCCGGGTCCGGCGGGGGCGCCGACACGGGGGCGGCCGGACGTGCTGCCCACCGGGCGCAACTTCTATTCCGTCGATACGCGCACGGTGCCGACCCCGGCCGCCTGGCAGTTGGGCTGGATGTCCGCCTGTCGCCTGCTGGAACGGCACCGCCAGGAACACGGCGCCTGGCCAAAGACCATCGCGCTCTCTGCCTGGGGCACGGCGAACATGCGCACCGGCGGCGATGATATCGCCCAGGCGCTGGCACTCATGGGCGTGCGGCCCACGTGGGAGACCGCCTCGCGCCGGGTCACCGGCTTTGAGGTTATGCCCGCCTCTATCCTCGACCGGCCACGGGTGGATGTGACCCTGCGCATTTCCGGTTTCTTCCGCGATGCCTTTCCGGCGCAAGTGGATCTGTTCGATTCCGCCGTGCGCGCGGTTGCCGCTCTGGATGAGCCGGAGCAGATCAATCCCATCGCGGCGCGCGTGCGCGCCGATACGATCCGACTGCAAGCCGAGGGGTGCGATGAGGTCGAGGCGGCGCGGCGCGCAGGCTACCGCGTCTTCGGCTCGAAACCGGGCGCCTACGGTGCCGGTCTGCAAGCCCTGATCGATGAACGCGGTTGGGAAGGTGAAGCAGACCTGGCCCGCGCCTATGTGGCCTGGGGCGGCTATGCCTATGGCGACGGCAGCGAGGGGGCGCCTGAACACCGGCTGTTCGAATCGCGCCTGCGCGCGGCACAGGTGGTCCTGCACAATCAGGACAACCGCGAGCACGACGTGCTCGATTCCGACGACTACTATCAGTTCGAGGGCGGTCTGGCGGTGGCTATCCGTCATCTTTCCGGCGGCCAGCCCACGATCTACCACGCCGATCATTCGCGCCCGGAAAACCCGCGCATTCGCACCCTGGCGGAAGAAGTAGCGCGCGTTGTGCGCGCCCGTGTGGTCAATCCGAAATGGATCGCCGGGGTTATGCGCCACGGCTACAAGGGCGCCTTCGAGATGGCGGCGACCGTGGATTATCTCTTCGCCTTCGCAGCCACCGCCCGGGTTGTCGAAAACCATCATTTCGATGCGGTGTTCGAGGCGTACTTGCGCGATCCCGAAGTTCTGGCGTTCTTGCGCGCACACAACCCGGCGGCACTCACCGAGATGGCCGCCCGCCTGGCCGAGGCGCAGGAGCGTGGCCTGTGGACGCCGCGCTCCAACTCGGCGCACGCGATTTTGAGCGATCTGCGCACACCCATGGCGGAGGCCGTATCATGAGCGACCAACCGACCGAGGACGACATTTACCGCCGCGCCAACGAAAAGGCGCGTAACCGCAAGATCGCCCGCGATAAGATGCTCGCCGGCAAGACCCGCGAGAAAGGCTTGCTGATCGTTCACACCGGCAAAGGCAAGGGCAAGTCCACCGCGGCCTTTGGCCTAGCGTTACGTGCCATCGGCAACGGCATGCGCGTGGGCATCGTGCAATATGTCAAAGGCAAATGGGAAACCGGGGAGCGGCCCATCCTGGAACGCTTTCCCGAGCAGGTGGAGATTCGCACCATGGGCGAGGGATTTTCCTGGGACACCCAGGACCGCGCCCGCGACATCCGCGCCGCCGAGGCGGCCTGGGCGGCCTCCCGCGAGATGATCGAGGCGTGCCGCGCGAGCCCACCCAAGTACGATCTGATCGTCCTGGACGAACTGAACATCCCGCTGCGCTACGACCATCTGCCCATCGCCGACGTAGTCGCCTGTTTGGCGGCGAAGCCGGAAATGCTGCACGTGGTCGTCACCGGCCGCAACGCCAAGCCGGAGCTGATCGAGATCGCCGATCTGGTCACCGAGATGACCATGATCAAGCACCCCTTCCGCGAGCAAGGCGTGAAGGCGCAAAAGGGGATCGAGTTCTAGAGATGCGGTCGCCGAGAAAACCGCTACCCCCCACCCTAACCCTCCCCCACAAGGGGGGAGGGGACAAGGAAGTGTCATGCTTTCTTCTCCCTCCCCCTCGATGGGGGAGGGCCGGGGTGGGGGTGACTCGCCAGATATGTATACCGAATTCTCTAGAGGCTCAGCCACGCGGCGCCGGCGACGGCGGCGAGCACGGCGGTGCCCCAGCGGTAGAGGGTCAACGCGGCGCGGATGTCGGGCGAGTCCAAATCGGGGCGGCCGTCGCCCATCCAAGCATCATCGACAACCTCGGTGCCGTATTGCCGGGGTCCGGCCAAGGCCAATTCCAACGCCCCGGCCATGGCCGCTTCCTGCCAGCCGGCATTGGGCGAGCGGTGGCGCGGCGCATCCCGGCGCAAGGCGCGCCAGGCACCGGCGGCATCGGCGCCGGACATGAGCGCGGCAGCCGCGACCAGCGTTACCCCGGCCAGGCGCGCTGGCAGCCAGTTGGCCCAGTCGTCCAAACGCGCCGCAACGCGGCCAAAATACAAATATCGCGGGCTGCGGTGGCCGATCATGGAATCCAAGGTGTTGATAGCCTTATAGGCGCACAAACCTGGCAGACCGAGCAACGCCAGCCAAAACAACGGCGCTACCACACCGTCGGAGAAATTCTCGGCGATGCTTTCGATAGCGGCGCGGGCAACGCCGCCGCGATCCAAGCTGTTCGGATTGCGGCCAACGATTTGCGCAACCGCCGCCCGTCCCTCGGCCAACGACAGGTCCAGGCCGTCCGCGACCGCCGCGCCATGGATATGCAGGCTGCGGCAGGCGATCAGACTGCTGGCCATCAGCCCAATCAAAATCCAGCCACCCGGAACCCGCTGCAACAAAGTGCTCAGCAAAATACCGGCTGCGGCCGCCAAGGCCACAAGCCCGGCAGTCAAGATCAGGCCCCGCAGGAACGCACCATCTTGGCCGTCCTCGGGATAGAGCCATCGCTCGCCCACGGCAATCGCCCGGCCGAACAGGGCGACCGGATGCACCACCCGGCGATACAGCCACTGCGGATCGCCCAGGGCGATATCGAACAGCAGCGCCAGCAGCACCAGGCGCATAACATCGGGGCCGTTCAGCCAAACCATCAACATGGTGCGAGCATCCAGGTGCTTGGCCGTCCGGTCAACGGCGCAGAGGCCGCACCGAGAAATGAATTAGGAGCAGGGGCATGAGCAAGATAGGCGTCATGGTTTGCGGCCACGGCAGCCGCGATGTGGAGGCGGTGAGCGAATTCGACTCCGTCGCTCGTGGCATTCGCGAGCGGCTGCCACAGTACGAGGTGGAAAGCGGCTTCCTGGAATTCGCCCGGCCGGTCATCCGCGATGGCCTGGACCGTCTGCGCGCGCGCGGTCATACCCACATTCTTGCGGTTCCCGGCATGCTCTTCGCCGCTGGCCATGCCAAGAACGACATCCCCTCGGTCTTGAATACCTATCAGGCGCAACATCCTGAGGCCGCCATCGACTATGGCCGCGAGCTGGGCATCGACAGCAAGCTTTTGCGCGCCGCGACCGCGCGCATCGAGGAGGCATTGGCACAGGCGGGCGATGCGGTGCCCCGGCACGAGACCCTGCTGATGGTCGTTGGCCGCGGGGCCTCCGACTCGGATGCGAACTCCAACGTGGCCAAGGTCATGCGCATGCTCTGGGAAGGCTTCGGCTTCGGCTGGGGCGAGACGTGCTATTCCGGCGTGACCTTTCCCTTGGTCGAGCCGGGGCTGGAGCATGCGGCGCGCCTGGGCTATCGGCGCATCGTCGTCTTCCCGTACTTCCTTTTCACCGGCATCTTGGTGAAGCGCATCTACGAACACACCGACCGGGTCGCGGCACGGCACCCGGAGATCGAATTCATCAAGGCGCCGTATCTGAAGGATCATCCGCTGGTCCTCGATTCCTTTGCCGAGCGGGTGGGGGAGATGCTGACCGGCGAGAACCTGATGAATTGTAAGCTGTGCAAATACCGCGAACAGGTCGTCGGCTTCGAAGCCGAGGTCGGCCTGCCGCAAGCCAGTCATCACCACCACGTGGAAGGCATCGGCACCGAGCCGGCGCACGATCATGTCCATGGGCACGACCATGGGCACCACCCCTATCCGCACGCGGACCACCCGTTAGGTCCGCGTACGCTAAAGAAAAATCACGCCTAGATCGGCAACACCATGACCATGGCTCGCGACACTTTCGATTATCTACGCGATCCGGCGGCGATCACTCGCCGCTCGTTCGAAATCGTGCGCGCGGAAACGGATGTCTCGCGCCTGCCCGCGGACATGGTGCCCATCGCCTATCGTCTGGTGCACGCCTGCGGTATGCCGGAGATCGTCGAGGATTTGGCGTGGGAGGGCGATGTGGCCGCCGCCGGGCGCGCCGCCTTAGCGGGCGGCGCGACGATCCTGACGGATTGCGAAATGCTGGCATCCGGCATCACCCGCGCTCGGCTACCGGCGCAAAATCGGGTGCTGTGCACTCTGGGGGATGCGGCGGTGCCGGCCCTGGCTGCCCGCATGGCGACCACCCGATCCGCCGCCGCGGTGGATTTGTGGCAGCCACACCTGTCCGGTGCCGTCGTCGCCATCGGCAATGCGCCGACAGCGTTGTTTCGTTTGCTCGAATTATTGGCCGACGGTGCCCCGCGCCCGGCGGCGATCATCGCCTGCCCGGTCGGTTTCGTTGGCGCCGCCGAGGCGAAGGAAGCCTTGTGCGAGGCGCGTATCGGCGTGCCCTACCTCACGGTGCGCGGCCGGCGCGGCGGTAGCGCCTTGGCCGCCGCCGCCATCAACGCGCTCGCAAAGGCCGAACCATGAATGCCTGGCTCTCCGTAGTGGGCATCGGCGAGGACGGATTGGCCGGCTTGTCACCGGCGGCGCGCGCGTTGGTCGATGGCGCCGAGATGCTGGTCGGCGGCGAGCGGCATCTGGCCATGGTGCCTGCCGATGGCCGCGAACGCCGCCCCTGGGGTAGCCCGTTGAGCGCGCTGGTCGAGGAAATCGCCGGCAGCCGGGGGCAGCGGGTGTGCGTGTTGGCGACCGGCGATCCCATGGCCTATGGCATCGGCGTTACCTTGGCTCGACACATTGCGCGTGACGAGATGACCATCGTCCCGGCGCCGTCCGCTTTTTCCCTGGCGGCGGCGCGCCTGGGCTGGAGCCTG
>JAJFGP010000111.1 GCA_021776055.1 Kiloniellaceae bacterium | reverse complement strand
CAGGGCAATGGCCAGGGAGAAACTGCCGCGGCCGATCCCCAGATCCGCGGTCATGGGCTCCAGGAACAGACCAAAAGTCTGCCGGATACCCATGTTCAGGCCAAGCACGGCCCCACCGCAGATCAACACCACTATGGGAAGTCGCCAACCACCCCGCGACATCGCAAATCCTCGCAAATTAGTCGGATACCCTACACGGCATTTCGTCAGCGCCGCCATCCCCGGTGCCGCATGGCTGCCATGCGACACCTGTGGGCGACCTTGATCGCATAGCCCGCAGTGTACTAGGAATGCCCCATACACACCGCACAATCGGAGATATCTATGCGAAGAACCGCCCTATTGACGACCGCGCTCGTATTCCTTGCCGGTTGTGCGTTGGAGGAAAAGCCTGAGCTAGCCCTGGCCTGCCAGACGCAAGCGTGCGTGTGCTTGCCCGCGCAAGTGAGCTACCCGCTAAAGGGTAAATCGGCGCCGGTGCAGTGGAAAACCAATGGCGATGCCTATTGTCTGGAAGGATATGTGCTACGCCGGCCCGAGAAGTAGGCAGCTAATACCAAATCTCCCTAATATTGACCCATTTCACCGCCATCTTTTGTCCGTCGGCGGCGTTGCGAGCTGCTTGTGGTGCACGCACCACGGCGCAACCCGCGCCTATCCGACGGGCAAAATCTTGGCAGTGAAATGGGTCAATATTAGGGAGACTTGGTATTATATCGCTCGGTCGTCTAGGCGTTTGCGCAAAATCTTCGCATTGTTCGCCGCGCCTGGAAGATTCGGATGGATCGCCAGCGCCGCCTCGAATGATTCGAGAGCCAGTTCTTCCCTATCTAGTTCGATAAAAACCAGCCCACGTCCCGAGAGGGCGCCGAAATGACGCGGCTCAAGTCCTAAAGTTTTGTCGATATCGCTCAACGATGCTGGATACAAGCCCAGCAAATAGTGGACCGTGGCGCGCTTGTTCCAGCCCTCCGCGTAGTCCGGGGCGATCGTGACGATCTGATCGAATTTTTCCAGCGCCAAACGATAATCGCGCCGGGCCATGGCCGCGATGCCGGTGCCCATGAGGATGCGCACGGCCGGATCGTCGGTCTCACTCCAGATGCCCCAGACCGCCGCCTCGGCCGGCTGCGCCGCGCCATAGCTAGGCGCCGCCTTCAGCAGCGCGAACAATTTCTCAAGGCGCGAATCCTGTTGGTCCGCGGCCACGGGCGTGGCCACAAAGCCTAAGCAAACCAGCAAAACTATTGCCCAGCGGGTCATCACGCCACAAAGTATGATCCAAGGCGCGGCGTCCCCCAAGGCCCAAACGCGTCACCATCGGTCACAATTCCATGAGGGAGAACGCGAACAATGCCCGCCAGCGATTATTTTTCAGCCAATTACACCAAGGCCAGAAGCCGCTTCCTGGCCGCCGCCACAGCCGCCGGCGCGCGGATGTCGGTGTACAAAAACCCTGCCCGCGGCCCGGCCGGCGAGGAGCTAACAACCGATGTAGCTTGGATCGGCCCGGCCGATGCCGAGCGCGTGCTGGTCACCATCTCGGCAACCCACGGGGTAGAAGGTTTTTGCGGCTCCGGCGCCCAAGCGGGCTGGTTCGAGTCCGGTTTATACCGCGAGGCACCAGATGGCACCGCCCTCATGCAAATTCATGCGATCAATCCGCACGGCTTTGCCTGGCTGCGCCGGGTGACCGAGGATAACGTCGATCTCAACCGCAACTTCCTCGACCACGGTGCGCCCTACCCGGTCAATCCCGGTTACGAGGAACTGCACGACACGATCTGCCCGCCGGAATGGACGGACGCGGTGATCGCGCAAACCAAAGCGGTGTTTGAAGCCTACGTGGAAAAACACGGAGCGCGCGGACTGCAATCGGCCGTCTCGGGCGGGCAGTACAGCCATGCCGACGGCATTTTCTACGGCGGCAACGCCGAGACGTGGTCGCGGCAGACACTACTGGCGATCTTCGGCAAGATGCTACCCCGCGCACGCCATGTCGCGGTTGTCGATTATCACACCGGTCTAGGACCGCGCGGCTATGGCGAGCGCATTTGCGTGCACGCGCCGAAGTCGGATGGTCTGACGCGCGCCAGCCAATGGTACAACGACGACATCACCTCACCCGCGCTTGGCTCGTCGTCCTCGGTGGTACTGTCCGGAGTCAATCTAAACGCCATGGAAGACGCATTACCGCACGCGCAAATGACCGGCATCGCCCTGGAATACGGCACCATACCGACCGAGCAGGTAAAGCTGGCCCTACGCGCCGACAACTGGCTACACGCGCACGGCGAGGTCGACACACCCAAAGGCCGCGCCATCAAGGACCAAATCCGCGATGCGTTCTACCAAGACGCGGACGACTGGAAGCAAATGATCTGGGACCGTGGCGTGGAAACCCAACGCTTAGCGCTCGCCGGTTTGGCGGCGTCATAACGAATACCTCACCGTCATCGCGGCCGCAGCGGAGCGGAGAGCCGGGATCCATGTCGCCGCCACGCCCGAAAGATGGGTCCCGGATCGGCTCTTATGGGCCGTCCGGGATGACCAACTGTGGTTTACGCCCTAAAGCGCGGCATTCTACTTCAGCAGGATGATCTCGACCCGCCGGTTGCCCCGCTCCTTGACGCCGTCCGGGGTCGCGACCGCCGGCTCGGCTTCGCCCTGGCCACCGACGTTAATCTTGCTCCCGCCGATGTCTTTGGTGCCCAGGAGCCCGCGCACCGCGTCGGCACGCTTGAGCGACAGCCCCATGTTGTAGTCCTCGGCGCCCGCCCGGTCGGCATGGCCGGTGACGCTGAGGTCCAGCTTATCCTTGGCCGCGACCGCCGCGGCATCCTCGATCGTCTTCATCGACTCCGCGCTCAACTCGGAACTGTCGAACGGGAAATAAACGACGAAGCGCGCCGGCATCGCTGGGGCCGAGGCCTGAGCGGGTGCTGGGGCCGGCGCCATGGCGACCTTGGTCTCGTTTAGCGCGGTGTAGAACTCGTCGCGGCAGGCGGCGATATGCCCGGGCTGGAAGTTCTCCTCCTGCTGCTCCATCCAGCAATCGAACTTGGCTTGCGCCTTGGCCGCACGCGCTGGCACCTTGGTGTCCGCGCCAGCTCCCAGCAGAGCTATCAGATCGCCGCGTGCAGTGGTTAGTTCGGCGACGTAATCGGCCGGCAGATCGCGCGCCGAAATCTCCTGTGGCTGAACCGCCTCACCCGCTGCGGTCCGCTGACCCTTCTTGGCGTAATAGCTGGCGTCCTTCCAGTCCTTCATATCGTTGGCCTCGAACGCGGCCAACTGCCGATACTCGTCGGTCAATGCGCGCGTAAACGCATCGCCGCTCGGCTGTGCCGAGTTGAGCTTGTCCAAGTCGTACCCAACGCCCGCGACCGCACAACCACCCAGAAGCGCCAGAGCGGGTACCGCGCCGATTTTCCAGAATGCCTTCATGTCATGAGCTCCTTGCTAGCTGAACCGGGATTCCCCCTATGGCTATCCCCGGTTGCAAGCGATGGTAGCAGAAAGCGTGTCTCTTGGAAATTCAATCGGCAGTTGGTGCGACAAATCGCAGGCCGTTCGGGATGACGCTATTTGGACTAGGTTCTGAAACCCACCAACGGCTTGGGCAACGGTCCGCCTGTCGCCCAATCGAGTAGCTCCACGGTATGCACGATGGGCATGTCGATGGCGTCGCCGATTTGTATCATGCAGCCCAAATTGCCGGCGGCGACGATGTCCGCTTTGGTGCTGGCGATGTTCACCGCCTTACGGTCGCGCAAGGCGCCGGCCAACTCCGGCTGCAGCAGGTTGTAAGTTCCCGCCGAGCCGCAGCACAGGTGGCCTTCCGGCACGCCCACCACGGTAAAGCCGGCGGCGGCGAGCAACGCCTTGGGCTGCTGCGTGATCTTCTGCCCATGCTGCAGCGAGCAGGCGGCATGGTAGGCGACCGTCAACTCGATCTCGCGCGCCGGCGGCATGAGACCGAGATCGTTCATAAATTCGGAGACATCCTTGGCCAACGCCGATACACGCGCCGCCTTGTCCGCCCAAGCCGCATCCTCGCGCAGCATAAAGCCATAATCCTTGACCGTCGTGCCACAGCCCGAGGTGTTGACGATGACCGCATCCAGGCCCTCGCCCTCCGCCTCGCGGTGCCAGGCAGCCACGTTCGCCTTGGCCGCGCGCAAGGCCGGCGTCTCGCGCCCAAGATGGTGTGTTAACGCGCCGCAGCAGCCGACGCCGCGGGCTACGATGACCTCCACTCCGTGCCTGGTGAGCAAACGGACCGTTGCCTCGTTGATACCCGGATCCAGGACCCGTTGGGCGCAGCCATTGAGCAGCGCCACGCGCGCCCGGCGCGTGCCCTCCGCCGGAAAGACCTGCGGCTTATCCACCGGTGACGGCGACGGAATGGTCGCCGGCGCCATCGTCAGCATAGCGCGCAGCCGCACACCCAACAGGCGCGCAAACGGTCGGCCCAGCCGCGCACCGCGCAAGGCCAGACGGAATAGCGCCGGCCTGGGCAGCACCCAGGCTAGAAGCATCCGCAGCGCCCGGTCCGCCAGTGGCCGCTGGTAATGTTCCTCGATATGTTTGCGGCCGTGGTCGACCAGGTGCATGTAGTTGACGCCGGAGGGACACGTGGTCATGCACGACAGGCATGACAAACAACGATCCACGTGTTTGACGACTTCCGGGCCGGGCGCCGCACCACCCTCCAACATGTCCTTGATCAAATAGATGCGACCGCGTGGGCTATCCAACTCGTCGCCCAACAGCACATAAGTCGGGCACGTGGCCGTGCAAAAACCGCAATGCACGCACGCGCGGAGGATTCGTTCCGTCTCGGCGGTATCGGGATTGGCCAACTGTGCCAGGCTGAAGTTGGTTTGCATGCGTTCTACAGTCCGGCGTACATGCGTCCCGGGTTGAGTATCCGGTTCGGATCGAAGCTATCCTTGACCCGCGCGGTCAACGCCGCGTTCGCCGCATCTTGCGGCTGAAAGACGGGCACCGTGTTGCGCAACTCCGCTGGCGCGCGCAGCAACGTGGCATGCCCGCCGTCGGCTCCCAATGCACCGCGCACCAAAGCCGCACCGGCATCGCCAGTTAGCGGTAGAGCCAACCAGATCAAACCCCCCGCCCAATCGAAATAATAGTG
Organism: Kiloniellaceae bacterium; assembly: GCA_021776055.1. Taxonomy (GTDB): domain Bacteria; phylum Pseudomonadota; class Alphaproteobacteria; order Kiloniellales; family J153; genus JAJFGI01. Next base: position 697 of record JAJFGP010000111.1, on the reverse strand, counting down.
CGCCGTGCCCTCGGCAGCGATGCGCGCCGCAAGGGCGGGGCCCGCAGACGGCGGCACGGAGAGGCGCCACAGCACGACGTCGGGCATGGCCAGCAACGGGCGAATATCGCGCACCTCGTCCCACAACAGACGGGAGTTTTGCGAATGCAGCTCGCTGGTCTCACCCAGATCGGCCAATTCCCGGCGCAACGCGGCGCAGCGGTAGTCGACCGAAACACCGGGCCCTTCGACCCGCAGGGCCGTGACCGCGGCGCCAATATCCGCCACACGTGGGGCACGGATCGCGGCGGCAATGGGCGGCGGCAGGTGCGCCGCCCCGGATACTTCGTGCGCCGAATTCATGGCCCGTTGCATCGCTGAGGCGGCATGCGCATCGTCCAGGCCATGCAGCAAGACAGTCCGAGTTTTTTCCGACACCGGCAGGACCTTGACAGTCACCTCGGTAAGGACTGACAGAGTGCCGTGCGAGCCGGCCAAAAGCTTGCACAGATCGTAGCCGGTCACGTTCTTCACCACGCGGCCACCGGATTTATAGACCTCGCCGTGACCCGAGACGGCGTGCAATCCGAGGAAGTGATCGCGCGCCGCGCCCGCCTTGATGCGGCGGGGACCGGCCAGGTTGCAGGCGAGGACACCACCAATGCTACAAGCGCCGGCTGCACAGCCGTAGTGCGGCCCCAGATCGGCCGGCTCGAAG